>CAJONI010000078.1 GCA_905235995.1 uncultured Bacteroidales bacterium | reverse complement strand
GAGCAGGGCGTCCGGCCGGTCGACGATGAAACGCCGGAACTCGGGCGTCACCACGCCGCCTTTCCAGCCGAAGTCGATGTCGGGCACGTTGATGCCGCTCACACCCTTGTCTTCATAGACGGTGAAGGCGCCTTCGAAGAAGAAGCAGTCGATGCCTTCGAACCCGGGGAAGAGGCTCCCAAGCCGGTCGGAGAGCTCTTCCATCAGGGATAGGGCCCGCGTTCCGCCTATGGTGAAAAAGACCACGCGGCGGACGCTGCCATCGGCGCGCAAGAACTTCTGCATGAGGTGCTCGAAGCAGTGGCGGAAGGTGTCGCCTGTGGCCAGGATGTCGCCGATGGCAAGTACGCGGTTACGGGACGGACTGATCTTGTCGTATTTGATCTCCAGGCCATTTATCACATGGTCCTTTATCACCCGCTCACAGGAGACGAAGTGCATGTCGCGCACCCGGAGGCCGCAGCAGGACGCCGCCTCTTCCAGCGGGTAGTTGAGACCGCCTCGCAGGATGGTGAATATATCGAGATCGCCGCCCAGGCCATTGTCAATCAAATGGTGAAGGGCGGCGACAGTTTCCTCGAGGAGAGCGGTGCAGCAGGGGAAGCCGACGACTTCCGGTGCGGAGAGCAGCGCGCGGCTGCCGGGTCCGCTCAGCAGGTAATATCGATTGTGCAACAGGGGTCCGCGAAGTTTGTAAATGCTCGTGTCTCCCATCAGGCCTGCCGGGTGCAAGCTTGTGCCATCTATCAGTGAGATCATTGAAATCCCGATTAGATTAAATCGGGGTACAAAGGTAAGTATTTTTCCCGGAAGCCAAGAATTTTTTTACTTTCTCAGCAGGCAAACCGCCTGCGCGGCGATGCCCGCCGTTAACGAACACCCAGGTCGAAGCGTACTCCCAGGTGGAGGTCGAACGAGACGGGATGGTCTAGGTAGTAGTCGGGTAGTTTATCCGTCATTAAAGTGTGCCAGGCTATGCCGGGTTCGGCGTAAATGCCCACATGCTCGCTGAACTTGAATTCCAGGCCCGTCGAGGCCGTCAGTGAGAAGATGAAAGGATGTATGTCGATAGGTGAGACGGTTTCCTGCTGGTTGGGCTGCCGTGTATGGATTTGGCCGGCGACCATCCACTCAAGTTCGCCGCCTGCTGCTGCATACCAGTTCAAGCGTTTCGCATCGGCAATGGTGAAGATGCCCTTGATGGGAAGGCCCAGGTAATGCATGCGGTATTCCAGCTCGGAACTGCTGCTGGAACCGATCCTGCTGCGATGGAAGGAATAGTCGAGGCCGCTGCCGACAGAAAAACGCCCCGGCCATCCTATCTGAACCGATACGCCCGCCTTTACGGGAAGGTCGCAGCGGAGTTCTCCCTTCGGAATATCATGGGCGGTTTCTCCAACGGATAAAGGATTTTCCATGATCAACCCTTCGTTCAATCCGTAAAAAAAATCAAGCTGACGGAAAGTCTTCTCGACAGTTGTCTGATTTCGAAGAAGCGACGGGCCGAAATGCACCCGGTACGAAATACGGGTACTGCTGCGAGTTTTATCTTCGGGCCAATCCTCCGCCCATTTGTCGTTGACTGCCTGGGCGCTTACTGTCTTTTCTGTTTTCGGCACAGACGCGGGAACGGTTTCTCCGGCTGCCTTTTCTTCGTCGGCTACGGGCTCTACCGGCTTTGTCGGCTCCGGCATGGCGGCTTTCTGCGTCGCTGCGACCGGGTGGACGCGTTTGGGAAGCGGTGCAATCGGCACAATCTGCCCGGGAAGGGAAGCCTCGATGTCGGGTCCGGCTTCCGCAATGAGGCGGGATGGCCCAGGCTGCGACTTCCCTGGCATCCGTAGCAATACCATGAGCAGCAGGGCTGCGGCGGCGAGAGCAAGCAGCAACGGCACGATGCGTGCGCTGCGCCGTCCGGCCGCAGCCGGCTCAGGCAGATCGAGCTCGAAGTCGCCGAGCTTTTCCTGGAAGGCTTTTGTCCAGTTATCTTTCATGGTCTTGGTATTCGTGTATCCATTTGGTGAGCAGGCCTTTGGCGCGGTGCAGGTTCGAAGCCGAGGTGCTTTCCCCGATGCCTAAAAGGGCGGCTATTTCCTTGTGGCTCATCTCTTCAAAAATATAAAGGTTGAAAACGGTGCGGTAGCGCTCAGGCAGTCGCCGTATCATGTCCAGCAAGGCCCCTTGCGGAATTCTGGAGATGTCGGGCGTATCGTCGGGGTCCGGAAGGTCTCCAAGGGCTTCAAGCGATGTCTCTGCCTTCCGTTTGCTGGCACGTAGATACTGCAGCGCCTCGTTGACGGCGATTCTGCGGCTCCAGGCCTGGAGCGATCCGGTGCCCCGGTAGTCGAAACTGTCGAAGCGGGTGTAGATCTTGATGAATACCTCCTGCAGAAGGTCCTTGACGGCGTCGTTGTCGCCCACATAGCGGGCGCAAACGGCGGCAAGGTAACGATGGAACTGGTCGTAAAAAGCCCGCTTCGCAGGGTTCCCGCCCCTGCGAAGTGCTTCAATCAAATTTTTCTCCTGTTCGGCAGAAGCTGGAATCATCAGGTCCGGAGCTTCATTTTCCGGAGTACTTGCCGGCAAACAGTATGGTTCCGGTACTCGTTTCGGTAATCAGGTAGAGGAACGGGCGGTCGGCATGGAAGACCACTTTCTGAGGGGGAGCCGGTGCGGCGGCCAGCTCCATCCCGATGATTGTAACGGCCGCAGCTTCACTGCCGTCCTCGTCGACCTTGATGACGGCGTCCTGCTGCACGAAGCCCACGAAGCTGGGGTAATCGCTCATGGCACCGAAATCGGCTGTGTTCGGGTTGAAGGAGCAGGGCATGCCCATATTAATGAGGATGTCGTTTAGCTTTATGTGGTACTTTGTCTCGAAGCGAGGGAGCCAGAGGTCGGCCTCGACCTGCCAGGGCGTGTAGACGCTCTCTCCTTTTCCCATGGCTGAGGTGATATCGCGCACGGTATGTCCCTCCCTGGGGAGCACGACGGTCATGGCGAAGTTGCCGTTTCCGTAGGGAAGCCGGATCGCCTGCCAGATGTCGGTTTCTCCGTACATGAACTCCTTGCCGACCAGTTTCATCATCTTGACCTTGTCCTTGCTGCCGTCTTCCTGGTAAAAAGTCTCGTTTCCGGTATTGCCCTTGGCGAACTTCTCCTGCCACTGGCCCTTGAAATAGAGCGCGTTGACCAGATATGCCAGAAACCCGGGATCCACCTCGTCGATAACCTTGGGAATCAGGCCTTTTGTCTGATTGTCACACCATTTGTTGATGATGTCGGCCGAGGCTTTCCTATTGCTGAAGTCGAGGGCTTCGATGCTGGCCAGGTAGTTGGTGCTGACTGCGTCCCTGTAGGGTGCCTTGAGCGAGATCCTGTCGTTGTAGAAGATGGCATCGGCCAGGGTCAGGTCGGTCTTCTTGTCGAGTTTCGGCAGTTGTTCGAGCATGAGCTTCGACCAGGCGTTGATCTCGGCTATCTCATCTTCCTCATAACCGAGGGTCCTGCAGATTTCAGCGGCGGTCTCACCCTGCGCACCGTTGAGCAGCATTCCGAGGGCGAGCTGCAGGCTCAGCGGCGAGACTATCCACGCGTCTTCACCTTCTTTCAGGGAGTTTCCGTCGATCTTGTCGATGAAGCGGCCCGCGAAGTCGTTGCCTGCTGTCACAAAGCCCGACTGCTTGGTGTTCAGTGAGATGGGCGTATAGGGATTGTTTCCGTCGTCCTTCTCTTTCTGCTCAATTTCGTTGCAGGAGAAAAGCAGGAACAGTGAAATCACGCCGATTACGCTTCTCAAGAGATGTGTTTTCATTGTTTTCGAGAGTTTGTCTATTCTCCTAAATGCAGGGATGGTGAAATCCTTGCGTCCCGAAGGAAAGATCATTTGCCCAGAAGGCAGGTGGCGTAGGCGGCGATGCCTTCTTCGCGGCCGACGAAGCCGAGGCGTTCGGTGGTCGTGGCCTTGACCGAAACCGCGTCTACAGGAATGCCGAGCACTTTGGCAAGCGTTTCCCGCATCGCCGGGATGTAGGGCGCAATCTTGGGCCGCTGCGCGAGCAGGGTCATGTCGACGTTGGCGACTTCCCAGCCCTTGCTCCTCACGAGAGCTGCCACACGGCCGAGCAGTATCTTGCTGTCGATGCCTTTGTAGGCGTCGTCGGTATCGGGGAAGAGGTGCCCTATGTCGCCCAGGGCCAGGGCCCCCAGCAGGGCGTCGCAGAGCGCGTGGATGAGCACGTCGCCGTCGGAATGGGCCACGCAGCCCTTCTCGAAGGGGATTTCCAAACCGCCCAGCACCAGCGGCAGCCCCGGGGCCAGCTGGTGGACGTCGTATCCGTTTCCAATGCGAAAGTCCATGTCGAAGATCAGCCTTGTTCACCGCAAAGATAAAAAATGATTACCTTTGTAGCAAACACGACCATCATGGCTTTCGGATTCAAATTCTGGCACATCCCCGAACACCGGGTGTTCCACTACGAGCCCCGCTACTACGACGAACGCAAGGAGCGGCTCGAGGAGATTTACAAGAAATACGGCAAGACCATGCCCGGCGAGGAGATCGAAGCCCTCGCCCGGCGGGAAGGCCTTACCGAAGAGAAGGAGCGCCGCTACATTCCCGGCATGCACATCCGCGGCTCTTTCCGCAGGACCTACGAGGAGAAGAGGCTCTCCAGTGAAAAGGAGAATTCCGCGATGAGCATCGTGAAGAAACTCATCCTCGCAGTGACGCTGGTGGCCATCGCCGCGGCTGCGTACCTGCTTTCCCGCGGGTTCGTCCTGCTGCTCATGAAATAATCGGCCGATGCTCCAGGTCCTGCCACAGCAAGTATCCAACCTGATCGCCGCCGGCGAAGTAGTCGTACGGCCGGCTTCCGTAGTCAAGGAACTGGTTGAGAATGCGGTAGATGCAGGCGCTACTTCCGTCAGCGTGTCGGTGCTCGACGCCGGACGGACCCTCATCCAGGTGGTGGACGACGGCTGCGGCATGTCGCCCGAGGAGGCGGTGCTCTGCTTTGAGCGCCACGCCACCAGCAAGATAGCGTCTGCCGAGGACCTTCAGAGAATCACCTCCTACGGCTTCCGCGGCGAAGCCCTGGCCTCCATCGCCGCCGTGGCGGAGGTCACCCTCCGCACACGCCGCTCCGACGACGAACTGGGCGTCCAGGTGTCCATATCACCCTCATCCCCTGCACGTTCCGAGGCCGTAGCGGTGCCTTCCGGCAGCAATTTCGCCATACGCAACCTTTTCTACAACGTGCCCGCACGGCGCAAGTTCCTCAAGTCCGACAGCGCTGAGCTCCGGGCCATAGTCCAGGAATTCATCCGTGTGGCCCTCATCCGGCCCGACCTCTCCTTCAGACTCATGTCGAACGGCAGGGAGATACACAACCTCCGTCCCGCCGCTTCGCTGAAAAAGCGGATACTCGACATCTTCGGCATGAACCTGGCCAAGGAGCTGGTGGAGGTGAAAGCCGATACCTCGATAGCACGCATAAGCGGCTTCATCGGCAATCCTGAAGACGCACGCAAAAGGGAGAGCAACCAGTTCTTCTTCGTCAACTGGCGTTACTTCCGCTCCCCGCTCTTCCACAAGGCGGTCGTCAAGCCCTACGGGAAACTGATTCCCGACGAATGCTCCCCGGCCTACTTCCTCTTCCTGGAAGTGGACCCGGAGCGCGTGGACGTGAATATCCACCCCGCCAAGACCGAAGTCAAGTTCGAAGACGAGATGCCTCTTTTCGAGATACTCTCGGCCGCCGTAAGGGAGGCCCTGGGCAAGAACGACTTCACTCCCAGCATCGACTTCGACATGCGCGGAGCGCCAGACATCCCCGTGTTCAAGGACAGTCCCGGCTCCTGGACGCCTCCGCCCCGCATCGACTACAGTCCGCTCTTCAACCCCTTCGACGAGGTCCCCGATTTCACGCCCGTCTCCACGCCTGCACCTGCGCCCCTCTTCGAGGACAGCTCACCGGCCCCGGCCGGCGACATTCTCGTGCTCCATAAACGCTACGTCGTGACCTCGCTCAAATCGGGCCTGCTGGTGATCGACATCCGCCGCGCCCGCAACCGCATCTTCTACGAACGCTACCTCGAAAAGCTGGCCGAGCGGCAGCCCGTCCTCCAGCAGACCCTCTTCCCGGTCACGGTGGAGCTCAGCAGCGAAGACTACCTGGCGGTGTTGGAGCAGCCCGACCTTGTCGCATCGATTGGTTTCGACATACGCGATTTCGGCACCGGCGCCGTAGTGGTGAACGCCATCCCCGAAGGATATTCCACCGATCCGGAGCAGGTGCGCAATGCTGTCCTCGACCTGGCCGCGGCCCTTCGCGACGACACCTCGCTCGAAGATCCCAGCCACCTGTTGGCTGCTAAAATGGCAGGCTCAGCCGCCGCAGGCAGCTCCGGCAGCCTCAGTCCCGACGAGGCACAATTATTGGTGGACCGTCTGTTTGCCTGCCGGGAACCGAAACTCACTCCCGACGGCCATCGCACGATGACCCTGATCACCTTTGAAGAAATTGAGAAAAAGATATGAGAAACCTACCTCCTGCAGTTAAGAACCTGCTTATAGTCAATATTATCGTATTCCTGGGGACCGAACTTATCGGCAATCCCATGTATGCGCTCTTCGCCCTTTTCCCCATAGGCTCGCCGTATTTCCACTGGTGGCAGATCGTCACGCACATGTTCATGCACGGCAGTTTCGGCCACATCTTCTTCAACATGTGGTCGCTCATAGTGTTCGGGCCGGTGCTGGAGCGCATGTGGGGCAGCAAGAAATTCCTGATCTACTACTTCGTGTGCGGCATAGGTGCCGCCATCTGCCACGAAGCGGTGCTCTATTTCTTCGTGCAGGGCATGCTCAACGTGCCCACGGTTGGAGCCTCGGGAGCCATCTACGGCCTGCTGCTGGGCTTCGGAATGCTCTACCCCAATTACACGCTGACGCTGGTCTTCCCGCCAGTTTCGATGAAGGCCAAATGGTTCGTGATCATCTTCGCGGCCATCGAAATGCTCACCGGCATCGTCGGCACCAATGACGGCGTGGCCCACTTCGCGCATCTGGGCGGCATGCTCTTCGGCCTGCTGCTCATCCTGTACTGGAAAAAGAAAGGAGTGCTGTATTCCGAGGACCGATGAGACGCAGACGCTATAGGAAGAGGAAGCAGCGCAAGAGCTTTGGCCGGGCGCTGTCGACGCTGATCGCACTTGTGGCCGGAGCTGCGCTGATGATCTCCTACCTGGCGCTGTTTCTCAATCCTTCCGGCCATCCGGGGGTGATGTTCTTCGGATTGTACTTCATACCGCTTGCTCTGCTCAACCTGCTGATACTTATCGTCTCGCTTATGCGCGGCAGGAGGACGGCGCTCATTCCCATATTGGCGCTGGTCCCTGCACTGCTGCTGGCCGACCGCCTGGTGCGCATAGGCCGTCCTGAGCCGGTCGAATCGAAGGGCCGTGAGATCAAGGTGCTTACCTACAATCTCGGCCGTTATCACGGCGACGGGCGCAAGATCACCCCTGAAGCTGCCGTTGCGGGCATACGGGAGTATATTGACAGACAGGACGCCGACATAGTGTGCCTGCAGGAATTCGCCCTCAAGGACACTTCCCTGTTTTCTGAGATACTGCCCGCATATCCCTACCGTTCGCAGCATCTTTTCAAGGGCGGGCGCTTCTTCGGCAACGTGACGCTGAGCAAGCTGCCCATAGTCCGCAGCGAGGCCTTCACCTTCCCTCAAAGCCGCAACCTGAGCCTGGTGACCGACCTGGATGTCGGAGGAAGTCCCGTGCGGGTGTACAACTGCCATCTCGAGAGCTACAGCATCTCTTTCACCACACTGGTTAAGAGGCTCTTCCGCAAGGACCATTTCACCGACGAGGTGATACAGGTGCACGGCCGCCTGCGCGAGGCCACCCGCCGCCGGACCGCGCAGGTGGAGAAGATTCTCTCAAGCGACGCTGCGAGCACCTGCCCCAGCATCGTGTGCGGCGATTTCAACGACTCTCCGCTCTCCTACACCTACCAGCAGCTGCTGAGACGGAAGAAAGACAGCTTCGTGGAGTCGGGGAGAGGTTTCGGAGCTACCTATTCGGTGCTCTGGCCGATGTTCCGCATCGACTATATCCTGCTGCCGCAGGAGAGCCGCTGCCGCGACCATGCCACCGACCGCATCCCCTGGTCGGACCATTATCCCGTAACGACAAGTTTCTATCTTGAGTAAAGTAATGGAAAAAGAGATCGACATTGAAGAAGTGAAGGCGGCGGTAGAGACGCTGAAATCCGGAGGTATCATCCTCTATCCCACCGATACAGTATGGGGCCTGGGCTGCGATGCCACGAACGAGGAGGCTGTGGCCCGGGTTTTCGAACTCAAGAAGCGCTCTGACAGCAAGAGCCTCATTACCCTGGTTTCTGACGCTGACATGCTGGCCCGATACGTGGAAGTCATCCCTGAAGTGGCTATCAACCTGCTGGAAATCAACGACAAGCCCATGACCATCATCTATCCCTCGGTTATGGGTCTGGCAAAGGGAGTCGCGGCCGAGGACGGCAGCGCAGGCATACGCATCCCCATGCACGACTGGTGCAGGGAGGTCATCCGCCGCTTCCGCAAGCCCATAGTATCGACTTCCGCCAATATCTCGGGCGAACCTGCTCCGGCTTTCTACGAAGAGATTCCGCTCGAGATCATCGAAACCGCCGACTGGGTCGCCGATCCCTATCTGGAAGAAGGCGCCACCGGCGAACCCTCCCAGATCATCCGCGTCGGCCTCCGCGGCGAGGTAGAGGTGCTGCGGGGATAGTAGCTACAGATTCCAACTGATTCCCAGGATCAGCTGCCGGCGGTTCTTCCTTATCTCCTCCATCCAGGCCTGGTTGCCGTCCGCCGAAATGAATTCATTGGTGGTCACCTTGTCGAGCAGGTCGCGGCCGCGCAGGTAGATGGCGAGGCCGTTCCTGAATTTTTTCTGGATGTTGGCGTTCAGGGCGCAGTATTGACTGAAGATGGAAAAGAAAGTCTTCACCTTGCTGGTGTAGGTGGCGTCGACCGATGCGGTCCAGCCCCGGCCCAGATCGAGAGATGCGTCTCCTGAAAGCCTCCAGTCGAAGGATTTCCTGACTTCTCCGGATTCTCTCATCTGACGCCTGTTGCCGCTATAGTCGAGGTGGATGTGCGACTTGAAGACCTTGCCTGTCCAGCTCAGACTCTGGCTGCCGCCCAGTGCGCGGCTGTCGGCTCCATTGACCCAGGTGAACACCTTATAGGTGATGCCGTCATCCACATCTTCGAACCATGTCCTCTCCACTTCGCCCACGATTCGCCTGAAGAACACTGTAGTCGCGGAATGGAACCTTCCGTAGTCGAAATTGTAGCCCAGGGAGTAACGCTCAGTGCGCGTGGACCTCAGACTGGGATTGCCCATGATCCTCTGGTTGACATACTTGTCGGGACGTACGAACCAGCATACCTGCTGGTATGAGGGATGGCTGACCGTAAGCTGGTTCCCGAAAGACAGCCTGTGGTGGTCGGAAAAACGCCAGGTCACCGAGCCGTTGCCCACGGGATAAAAACCGGGTTTGTTGAATCCGCCCTTATGAAGCGAATCGCTCAGCCTCTGCGAATAGACATGCAGGGCATAATCGGCATGGGCCTGAAGCCTTCCGTACGTGAAATCTCCCTGAATATGGTTCGGCACGGAACTGCAGGAAATCGAAGGTTTCCTTAAGGGCAAGGCTGTCGCGCCATACCTCCTTGCCGTCAATTATGTCAAGAGTAGCGCCGCTGTTGCGGTCCATGGCATAATCCTCTGAAAGACGTACGCCCGTATCATACATCAGGAAGGTCCCCGGCTTTCGGATGACGGTGTCGCGAAGATGCACCGAGGCGACAAGGTTCTGGATGTTGGATTTCTGGAAGATGCGATAGGCCAATGACGGCAGGCTGTCGACCGAAATGTCCACGTCCGGAGCGATGATCCATTGAGTGCTCTTGTCCTGGTGACGGTATCCGAGCGACAGTTCTCCAATCAGCGCGGACCCCGACCCAAGATCGTGAAACAGTCTTGCCCCGCCGGAGACGCCGTGTCTGGACTCCTCAGGCGTTTCGAAGTGGTGGGTTTCCTTGGGATTCTTGCCGGAATAGTCGCCGTTATAAGTGTAATTTACGGCCAGCCTTTGTAAGTAATTGTAGTTGAGCCAGGGCTCGATGCGCAGGCCGGGTTTCGGCGTCCAGTTGGCGGAGCTGTTGAAATTCACGTTCAGAGGCCGTTCGGCACTGATCTTATAGGCCGATTTTATACCAGGATCATCATCATTGACATGTACGTAATCGTAGCGCCATGAATCTGATCTGGTCATGCGGTAATTGCCTCCGAGGGTGGCGTTCCACTTCAGTCGTGGGGCCGTGTATGAAAGATTGCCTCTGGCCTGGCCGTAATGGTTGAAAAGGCCGTATTCATTATCTTCAACGCTCCCGCCGGGTATCCACCCCACTCCTCCCGACAGGTCGAAACCGGGCTTCCACTGCGCCTGCAGTGGCCTCGTCGCCATTAAAAGCAGGAACAGGCAGGAGATGGAACTGGCAAGGCGCATGGCGGCTTAACCGTTGCACCGCCCCCAGATGTAATCGTACAGTGCGCCGAAGGTGAGGATGTCCTTGATGTCCGTTCCAGTAGGCTTGATACCCGTGCATTGCTCTATGATGGCTACCAGGTCGACCAGGCTCAGGCTGTCGAGGTCCAGGGTTTCCTTGATCCGTGCGTCGAGGGCCAGGTCGGCTTCCTCTACTTCGAACTCCTCCGCAATAGCTGGGCGGAGGGCGTCGATCATTGCTTGTTTAGTATCGTATTTATTCATATCCAAGTATTTGCTTCATGTGCCGGAATGCGGATTCGCGCATGGAGCGCAGCTTCTCGCCGTATCTGCGGAAGCGGAAACCGGCGGCGGCGTTGCGTACGAAGGAGAACCAGTACCACTCGAAGACGCAGAGGGCGGGTATGGCGGCAACGTGGAGCAGCGACCATGCACCGATGAACGGCCACTCGACGAGCAGTGTGATCAGTATGCTCAACGGGAATATCACGAGAGAGAACATCGCTGTCAGGAAGGTGCCGTCCCACATGTTGTCTTCCATCCTTTTCGCAAAATGCATGGGGATGAACCATGCCGGAAGGGCCGGCCAGACGCCGACTATTGCAAGGGGAAGCAGCAGCAGGGCCAGCAGGCTCAGCAGCAGGGGCCTTGGACGGCGGTCGAAGTGCCTGTCCTGCAATTTATGGGCGGCGAGCGCCTCTCGAAGCTGCTTCACCTCTTCGTAGGTGGCTTTCTTTTCCGCCAGAAGCGCCACGAGTTTCTTGTCGGCCTCCAGTTTTTCAGGCAGGTAGTCCGGGTTGTAGCCGTTCTTCAATGCGAACTCGCGTCCGAACCCGCTCTGGCGAAGGTAGTCTATTTCGTCGTAGTTGTCCAGGTCCTGGATGTCGAGCATCAGGGAGTGAATCTGCTCCTTCACGAGCTTGTTGACCTCGCGCATGGCGGTGCGGGGCTTCGTCTTGAAGAGCTCGTACCAGGGCTTGACCGATATAGGAGTGCCGAACCTGATCAGCATGTCGTTGCGCATGCCGTGGTAATCGGTGTAGTGGTTGCAGGAGGGCATGATGAAGACCTCCTTCTCGAAACCGGTCTTCTCGGCGCACTCGAAGGCCATCTTGGCGTAGTTGAGGGAGAAGAATCCCAACCAGTGGCGGGTCTGGTGGCCGGCCTCCGGAAAGAGGAGGATGCTGCGGCCGTCGATCAGGTTCTGCTCCGTGATACGGAACGTATCCTGGTTGTTTCCAAGGGCTTCCTCGCCTTCATGGTCTATGCGGTAGGCGGGAAGCACCCCGGCCCAGAGCAGGAATTTCCTGAAAAGCGGATGTATGTCGAAGGCGTCGGCCCTGGCGATGAAGTGCATCTTGCGGTCGTTGACGGAGAAAAGCACTCCAAGCGCGTCGTTCAGGCAGTTCTGATGGTCGCTCACGACGAGGCACGGCACACCCTCCGGGGGCAGGTTCTCCACGTCAAAACAGTAGAAGTGCTTATTGTAAATTCCGTTTACCACGAAGCGGAAGTAGCCCTTCACGGCTTTGTGGATGAGCGAAACCTTTTCTTTCTCCATATATCCCTCAAAATAATCTGCAAAGATATTAAAAAATTCTGGATTTCAATGGTGTGCCTTTACGCCGGGAATGGCTATATTTGTGAAGCGAAATTAACTTGAACCCATGAAATCATCATTGCCGTTATTCTTCCTGCTTATCCTGGCCGTTGCCTGCACTTCTGAAAGGCCGGCAGGGCCCAAGACTACGTTCCAGACAAGCCAGCCGTGGCGCGGGACCATCGACACCCGTGCCGATGCCGTGATGGTCTACGGGCCGGGACGGCCAGGTTCCCTGCCGGAGCGTCTGGATTCCTGGCGGGATCATGGCTATCCGACCCATTATATGACCGGGATTGCCTGGGGTACCTATCAGGATTATTTCTACGGAGAATGGGACGGCAGGACGCATCTCGACGAGGCGCAGGTAGCTGCGGACAACGATACCATCTGGCATTTCATCATGTCTCCATACGTGGTTCCGACCGAAAGTTTTCTGGAGTACTTCCGCGAGCGTGTGGTCAGGCCTGCAGTAGAAGCGGGAGTCGACGACATCTTCCTCGAAGAGCCGGAGTTCTGGGCCCGTGCGGGCTGGTCGGATGCCTTCAAGCGGGAATGGGAGGCATACTACGGGGAGCCCTGGCAGCCTCAGGACGTATCGCCCGATGCGTCGTGGCGCACGGCTAAGCTCAAATATCATCTCTACTACCGGGCTCTGGACTCCGTCTTCACCTTTGCAAAGCGCCTGGGCCGCAGCCTTGGCCGAGAAGTCCGCTGCTATGTGCCCACCCACTCCCTTATCAATTACAGCCAGTGGGGCATTGTGAGCCCTGAGGCCTCGCTGGCCTCGATGCCCGTTGTCGACGGATATATCGCGCAGGTATGGACCGGGACCTCCCGGACGCCCAATTACTTTGAAGGAGTGATGCGTGAGCGGGTCTTTGAGACGGCTTTCCTCGAGTACGGGTGCATGATTTCCATGACCGCTCCCACCGGCCGCAGGATCTGGCTCCTGACCGACCCCATCGAAGACGGGGTGCGCGACTGGGAAGACTACCGGCGCAACTACCAGGCGACCTTCACGGCGCAGCTGCTGCACCCGCAGATAGCTGACTACGAGATCATGCCCTGGCCTGAGCGTATCTACGAGCGGCTTTATCCGGTAAGCCCGGGCTCGCAGGAGAAGAGCCGCATCCCTGCCGACTACGCAACCATGATGCAGGTGATGACCAATGTCCTGCAGGAGATTCCCGCAGCGGACGCCCTCACCTCCCGCTTTTCGGTGCTGATGGGCAATTCCCTGATGTTCCAGGTGCAGGCGTTCGAGGGCTACGACGACCCTCAGCTCTCCGGCTTCTTCGGCCTTGCCATGCCGCTGCTCAAGAGGGGCATTCCCGTGGGGATCACCCATATTGAGAATCTTGGCCGTCCCGAAGCCCTGCAGGGATTGGAGGTCCTGGCCATGACCTATTCCAATATGAAGCCCCTCGGGCCGGATGCGCACAGGCATCTGGCTGAATGGGTGAGGGGAGGCGGAAAACTGCTCTACAGCGGAGCGGATGCCGACCCGTATCAGACCGTATCCGAATGGTGGAACGGCGGAGGGATGGACTTTGCCGCCCCTTCCGACCATCTGTTTTCATTGCTTGGCTTGCCTGCAGGGGCTGGGGAAGGCATGTATGCCTGCGGCAAAGGGACTCTCTGCGTGCTGCGTCACGACCCGAAGGACTATGTCCTCTCATCCGGCGGCGCAGAGCCCTATCTCTCCGCACTCGAGTCTCTTGCCGGGCCTCTGGAGGCGAAGGATTATCTGGAGGCGGTGCGCGGACCCTACCGCGTGATTGCGGTAACCGATGAGGGTGACGCTACCGGGCCTTACGTCGCAGAGGGTTGTTTCATAGATCTTTATAATCCCGAATTGCCGGTTCTCACTCGTATTGAACTGCAGCCAGGCGAGCAGGGACTGTATTACGACGTGGCAAAGGCCGGACGGGGCCCGAGAATCCTGGCAGCGGCCGGTCGCGCTACCGATGTCCGCTGGAAGCGGCACTGCTTCTCCTATCTCTGCCAAGGTCCCGAAGAGACCGTAAACGTCACGCGCATCCTGCTGCCTGACATGCCCGTCGAAGTTCTCGTAGACGGCGCTCCCGCCGCTTTTGAATGGGACGCCTCCAGCCGCACCTGCCTACTCCGCTTCCCCAACCGGCCCTCCGGCGTCCGCGTAGAAATCCGCTGCTGATGCCCGGCGGATATCATTCAGGATTAATTGCTAAATTTGTTTGTTTGAATCTAACATTCATTATCATGGCACTCGAACAACAGATCCAGGAAGACATCAAGGCCGCGATGAAGGCCAAGGATGCAGTGGCGATGGCGGCGGTACGCGCCGTAAAGAATGAAATACTCCTCTTCAAGACAGCGGAGGGAGGCTCGAAGGATGTCACCGACGGCGACATCCTCAAGATGGTCCAGAAACTGGTCAAGCAGCGCAGGGAAACAGCGCAGGTCTATGCCGACAACGGCCGGCCGGAGCTGGCCGAGAACGAGCTGGCCGAAGCCGCCGTAATGGAAAAATACCTCCCCAAACAGCTTTCCGCCGAAGAACTTCAGGCGAAGATACGCGAGATCGTCGCGGAAGTCGGCGCCACCTCGATCAAGGACATAGGCAAGGTGATGGGCCTTGCCACCAAGCGGCTGGCCGGCACCGCCGACGGCCGCGCCATCTCCGCAGCCGTCAAGGACCTGCTCAGCTGATAAACACATTCAATCGATATGAAAAGAATCATTCTCGCCGTCGCGCTCGCCGCGCTCGTCCTGGGCCCGGCCTTCGCGCAGAATCCCTTTCTCCAGAAGCGCTACAGGACGCCCTATGAGATTCCTCCCTTCGAGGTCCTGACGATCGACAACTTCCGCGAAGGCATGCTCGTGGGCATGGAACAGGAAAAAGCCGAGATCCAGGCCATCGTCGACAATCCCGAGGAGCCCAGCTTCGAAAACGTGATCGTGGCCCTCGAAAACTGCGGCAAGACCCTGCAGAAGACCCGTTCCGTGTGGGGTTCGCTCAACAGCGCCAGCTCCACCCCCGAACTCCAGGCCTTCGCCCGCGAGATGAGCCCCCTGACTGCTGCCCACAGCAACGAGATCCGCTTGAACTCCAAGCTTTTCGAGAAAGTCAAATACGTCTGGGACCATCAGGAGAAATACGGCCTTGACAAGGAACAGAAACGCCTGCTCCAGAAGACATACGAGGGATATGTCAATGGCGGGGCCCTGCTCGACGAAGCCTCGAAGCGCCGCCTTGCCGAGCTCAATCTCGAGCTCTCGCAGCTCCAGCTTCAGTTCAGCCAGAACCTGCTCCACGACACCAACAACACATATGTGATTGTCGACAACGTGAAGGAGCTCGAAGGTCTGCCGAAAGACAACGTCGACCGCGCCGCCGCACTTGCGGAACGCATAGGCGAGAAAGGCAGGTACGCCTTCAACATGCAGCGTCCCAGCTGCAACCCCGTGCTGCAGTACTGCAGGAACCGCGACCTCCGCAAGCGCGTGTATGAGATGTACAACAACCGCTGCAACCACGGCGACCAGTACGACAACAAGGCCATCTCCGCCCGCATCATCGCCCTGCGTCTCGAGCGCGCGAAGATCATGGGCTACACCGACTACGCAGCCATGTCGCTGAAAGACAGGATGGCGGAGAACGCCGGCAACGTCTATGCCCTCCTCGACCAGATCTGGGCCCCGGCCGTGAAAAAGGCCAATGAAGAGATCGCCGACATCAAGGCGATGATGAAGAAGGACCGCGTGAAGGGCGAGCCCCAGCCCTGG
>CAJONI010000077.1 GCA_905235995.1 uncultured Bacteroidales bacterium | reverse complement strand
TAGCAGACATACTTAAGAAAATATTCGGTTCTAAGAGTGACCGTGACATGAAGGCCATCAAACCCTATCTTGCCAAGGTCCTTGCAGCATATCCGGAAATTGACGCATTGAGTGCCGATGGCCTGCGTGAACGCAGCGCCGCCCTCCGCGCAAAGATCTATGAGGTTGAAAAGCCTTTTGAAGACCGTATTGCAGAGATTAAGGCCCGTATAGAGGAAGACATTCCCATCGAGGAAAAGGAAGCCCTGGCGACTGAATCAGACAAGCTGGTGAAGGACGAGGATGCGGCCATCGAGGTTATTCTCAATGAGCTTTTGCCGGAAGCCTTTGCTATCATGAAGTCAACCGCACGCCGCTTTGCACAAAACGAGACCGTTGAGGTAACTGCATCGGAGTTCGACAAGCAGCTTGCGGCAGAAAGCCGGGATTTCGTGGAAATCCAGGGAGATAAGGCCATCTGGCACAACCACTGGCAGGCCGGCGGTAATGAGATCACATGGGACATGGTGCACTATGACGTGCAGCTCATAGGCGGTATAGTCCTGAACGGCGGTGTAAAGATCAACAAGGAACAGCGCGGTATGATTGCGGAAATGGCAACCGGTGAAGGTAAAACCCTTGTGGCAACCCTTCCCGTATTCCTTAACGCGCTGGCCGGTAAGGGCGTACACGTGGTTACCGTGAACGACTACCTGTCAAAACGTGACTCTGAGTGGATGGGCCCGCTCTACATGTTCCACGGCCTGAGCGTCGACTGCATCGACAAGCACCAGCCCAGCACCGACGCCCGCCGCGCCGCATACCAGGCCGACATCACCTTCGGCACGAACAACGAGTTCGGCTTCGACTACCTCCGCGACAACATGGCCATCAACCAGAAGGACCTGGTGCAGCGCAAGCACCACTTCGCCATCGTCGACGAGGTGGACTCCGTGCTGATCGACGACGCCCGTACCCCGCTCATCATCTCCGGCCCCGTGGAGCGTGCCGGCGACGCTACCTTCATCGAATACAAGCCCTACGTGGAGAGGCTCTACAACGCCCAGAAGAACTTCGTCAACCAGACCCTCAACGAGGCCAAGAAGCTCATCGCCGCGGGCGAGATCAACGACAAGGGCGAGATCCTGCTCCTGAGGGCCCACAAGGGACTTCCCAAATATCCCCCGCTCATCAAGTACCTCAGCGAACCCGGCATCAAGCAGATCCTGCAGAACGCAGAGAGCAAGATCATCCGCGCAGCCTTCCAGGACAAGGACATCGAGCAGCGCGTGGTGACCAACGAGCTGTTCTTCGTCATCGACGAGCAACTGCGCAGCGTGGAGCTCACCGACAAGGGCAACGAGGTGCTGGCCGAAGCGGTGGGCGACAGCGACTTCTTCCTCATGCCCCGCCTCGGCGACGTGGTGGCCGGCATCGAGAAAGGGGAGGGGACTGCCGAGGAGAAGCAGCGCCTCAAGGACGAGGCCTACGCCAACTATTCGCTCAAGGCGGAGCGCATGCACACGGTCGACCAGCTGCTCAAGGCCTACGCCATGTTCGCCAAGGACGTGGACTACGTGATCATCGACGGCAAGGTGAAGATCGTCGACGAGGGCACCGGCCGTATCATGGAGGGACGCCGCTGGAGCGACGGCCTGCACCAGGCGGTCGAGGCCAAGGAGAACGTGAAGGTCGAAGCAGCTACGCAGACTTTCGCCACCATCACCCTGCAGAACTACTTCCGCATGTACCACAAGCTTTCCGGCATGACCGGTACCGCAGAGACTGAGGCCAAGGAGTTCTGGGACATCTACAAGCTCGACGTGGTGGTGATACCCACCAACCGTCCCGTCATCCGCGAGGACCTCAACGACCTCATCTACAAGACTAAGAAAGGCAAGTACGCGGCCGTTATCGAGAAGATACAGGAATACGTGGCCCAGGGCCGTCCAGTGCTGGTCGGCACGACCTCCGTCGAGATATCCGAACTGCTCAGCCGCATGCTCAAGCTGCGCGGCATCAGGCACCAGGTGCTGAACGCCAAGCAGCACGCGCGCGAGGCCGAGATCGTGGCCCACGCAGGTGAGCCTGCCACAGTGACCATCGCCACCAACATGGCAGGCCGTGGTACCGACATCAAGCTGACGCCCGAGGTCAAGGCTGCGGGCGGTCTGGCCATCATAGGTACCGAGCGCCACGACAGCCGCCGCGTAGACCGCCAGCTGCGAGGCCGAAGCGGCCGCCAGGGCGACCCGGGCAGCTCCATCTTCTACGTGTCGCTGGAAGACGACCTTATGCGCATCTTCGGCAGCGAGCGTATCTCGAGCCTCGTGGACCGCATGGGCATGGACGAGAACGAAGCGCTGGAGGCCTCAATGCTTTCCAATGCGATTGAGCGCGCCCAGCGCAAGGTCGAGGAGAACGACTTCGGCACCCGCAAGCGCCTGGTGGACTACGACGACGTGATGAACAGCCAGCGCGAGGTGGTGTATTCGAAGCGCCGCAGCGCCCTCACGGGCGAGCGCATCGACGTCGACGTGCTCAACATGGCCACCGACTACTGCGAGATGTTTGTCGACCAGAACAAGGACCTCGACTTCGAGGGCTTCCGCGAGCAGATGCGCCAGACTCTCTCCGTCGAGCCCGAATTCGACGAGCAGTTCTACGAGCGTGCCAAGCGCGACCAGCTGGTCGAGAAGCTGCAGCAGACCATACTCTCTGTGCAGCAGCGCCGTTTCGACGCGCTGGTGGAGAGGGCATGGCCCATAGTGAAATATGTCTACGAGACCAAGCGCATGTTCTACCAGAACATCGCCATCCCGGTCTCCGACGGCAAGCTGGTCTACACCATCCTCGTGGACCTGAAGAAGGCCTACGAGTCGAAGGGCCGCGAGGTGATTCGCGCTGTCGAGAAGACGGTGACACTGAGGGTCATCGACCATTACTGGATGGAGCATCTGCGCGAGATGGACGACCTTAAGCAGTCGGTTCAGAACGCCGCCTACGAGCAGAAGGACCCGATCGTGATCTACAAGAGCGAAAGCTACGAGCTCTTCATCACGATGCTCGAGAATCTGAGCAAGGACGTGCTGGCGTTCCTGCTGCGTGCGCAGATCTACCTGCGCCAGGAGCAGCAGCCGGAAGACGTCGTGACCGAAGGCCACGAGAAGCGCTCCGACCTGAGCCGCATGCAGACCAGCCGTCCCGACCTGCTGACCAGGAGCTCTGAGCCCAGGACACAGGCCCCGGTGCATGTCGAGAAGCGGGTGGGCCGCAACGATCCCTGCCCCTGCGGCAGCGGCAAGAAATACAAGAACTGCCACGGCCGCGAAGCCTAGAAGCGTAGCCTGACTTTAGCGGATGCGGCGCTTGATGTTGTAGTCGTTGCGTCCGGAGGCGTTGCGGGCTATCATCTCGCCGAGGAAGCCGGTGAGGAAGAGCATGGCACCGAGCACGACGGCCACCAGTGCGAGGAAGAACAGCGGCTGGTCGGTGACGGCGCGGAAAGTTTCCCCGTGGGCCTGTGCCACGAGCTTGGCGACCATCAGCCAGACAGCCAGGATTGCGCCTATGAAGAAGATCAGGGTGCCTATGCCGCCGAAGAGGTGCATGGGCTTCTTGCCGAATATCTGCAGGAACCAGATGGTAAGCAGGTCGAGGAAGCCGTGGAGGAAGCGGCTCACTCCGAACTTGCTCTTGCCGTACTTGCGCGCCTGGTGGTGCACCACCTTCTCTCCGATCTTGTTGAATCCTGCGTTCTTGGCCAGGTAGGGGATGAAGCGGTGCATATCCCCGTAGACCTCGATGTTCTTCACCACCTCGTTGCGGTAGGCCTTCAGTCCGCAGTTCATGTCGTGGAGCCTGATGCCCGTGACCTTGCGGGCGGTGGCGTTGTAGAACTTCGAGGGCAGGTTCTTGGTGGCCACGTTGTCGAAGCGTTTCTTCTTCCAGCCCGACACCAGGTCGTATCCCTCTTCGCGTATCATGCGGACCATCTCCGGAATCTCTTCAGGGGAATCCTGCAGGTCGGCGTCCATGGTGACCACAATGTCGCCCTGCGCGGCCTCGAAACCGCAGTACAGCGCCGCGGACTTGCCGTAGTTGCGGCGGAAACCTATGGCGCGGATGCGGGGGTTGGTGGCGGCAAGCTCGGTTATCACGTCCCATGAGCGGTCGGTGCTGCCGTCGTCGACCATGATGATTTCGTATTCGTAGCCATGCGGCTCGAGCGCCCTGTCGATCCAGGCTGCGAGCTCGCGAAGCGACTCTTCTTCGTTATAGAGGGAAATTACGATTGAGAGGTCCATGGTTCAGAAATTGAATTCGTCGTCGTTGTTCTCGCGCATCTCCTCTTCCGTGAACACGCTCCGCCTGCGTCCGCTGCGGGCGAAGATGGCGCTGAAGAGCAGGCCCAGGAGCGAGCACCAGACAAAGGTCGTGATGCAGTTGATCTGGGCGTAATTGTCTTCCATCTTGAGGATGGTGTCGGTCACTTCTTCCGGCAATGACTGGCCCATCTGCGCGAGCGTGGCGTAGAGCTGCTCGAAGGCCTCGGCCACGGCGCCGGGGAAGAGGAACTGGTATTCGACGAAGGTCCACACGGCGCAGACTATGGCCGAGAGCACGCAGACCGTCACTCCGTAGCCGAACGACGATTCGCCGGGATGGGTCTGGGAGTAGCGCTTCATTATGACGCTCAGGAGCCAGAGGCTTCCCCCGAACTTGACCAGCCAGAGCAGGGTGCTCAGGAAACCGTTCTGGGTCAGGAAGGTGAGTGTCGAGACTACGACCGTGACTGCGGCCAGGATGAGGCCGTCCTTTGCGGCAAGGCTCCATTTGGAGGAACCGGAAGCTGTGGTCTGTTCCAAAATCGAATGATTTAAAAGTTAATCATGCAAAGATAGCAAATTATTGATTATTTTTGCAGGATGAACTTAAAATCAGTTGTAATGATTAAAATCACATTCCCCGACGGCAACGTCAAAGAATTCGAGAAAGGGATCACTGCCTACCAGATCGCCATGGGCATCAGCCCCCGCCTCGCCGCGGATGTTTTGTGCGCATCCGTCAACGGGCAGGTCTACGACCTGGAACGCCCCATCCTCGAAGATGCGACCCTCAAGCTTCACAAGTGGGAGGACCGCGAAGCCCAGAACGTGTTCTGGCACTCATCAAGCCACCTTATGGCAGAAGCCCTCGAAGCCATCTTCCCCGGCATCAGGTTCGGCATCGGCCCGGCCATAGAGAACGGGTTCTACTACGACGTGGACCTGGGCGACCGGCAGCTCGTGGAGGCCGACCTCAGGAAGGTCGAAGACAAGATGCTGGAGCTGGCCCGCAGCGGAGAGAACTTCGTCCGCCGCGAAGTGTCGAAGGCCGAGGCCCTTGCGACATATAAAGAAAAAGGTGACCCCTACAAGTGCGAACTTATCGGCGACCTGGCCGACGGAACGATAACCTTCTATACCAACGGCGCCTTCACCGACCTCTGCCGCGGCCCGCACCTCCGCAGTACTTCGGTCATCAAGGCAGTCAAGCTCCTAAACATCGCAGGAGCCTACTGGCGCGGCGACGAGCACAACAGGCAGCTCACCCGCATCTACGGCATCACCTTCCCCAAGAAGAGCATGCTCGACGAATACCTCGTCATGCTCGAGGAAGCCAGGAAGCGCGACCACCGCAAGCTCGGCAAGGAGATGGAACTCTTCACCTTCTCCCAGAAGGTGGGCATGGGCCTGCCCCTCTGGCTGCCCAAGGGAGCCGCCCTGCGCGAGCGACTGGAGCAGTTCCTGCGCAAGGTCCAGAAGGAGTACGGCTACCAGCAGGTGATCACTCCCCACATCGGCAACAAGGACCTCTACGTGACTTCCGGCCACTGGGCCAAGTACGGCAAGGACTCCTTCCGCCCCATCACCACTCCGCAGGAAGGGGAGGAGTACCTCCTCAAGCCCATGAACTGCCCGCACCACTGCGAGATATACAAGTCCAAGCCCCGCTCGTACCGCGACCTGCCCCTGCGCTTCGCGGAATTCGGCACGGTGTACCGCTACGAGCAGAGCGGCGAGCTGCACGGACTGACCCGCGTCCGCGGCTTCACGCAGGACGACGCCCACCTCTTCTGCCGTCCCGACCAGCTCAAGGAAGAGTTCTGCAAGGTGATCGACATCGTGCTCTACATCTTCCGCACGCTGAAGTTCGACAAGTTCACGGCACAGGTGTCCCTGCGCGACAAGGTGGACCGCAGCAAATACATAGGCAGCGACGAGAACTGGGAGAAGGCCGAGGCGGCCATCATCGAAGCCGCCGAGGAGAAAGGCCTGCCCACCGTCGTGGAATACGGCGAGGCCGCCTTCTACGGCCCGAAGCTCGACTTCATGGTCAAGGACGCGATAGGCCGCAGCTGGCAGCTCGGAACGATCCAGGTGGACTACAACCTCCCTGAGCGCTTCGAGCTCGAATACGTGGGTTCCGATGACAACCGCCACCGCCCGGTGATGATTCACCGCGCCCCCTTCGGCTCGATGGAACGCTTTGTCGCCGTGCTGCTTGAGCACACCGGCGGAAAGCTCCCTCTCTGGCTCGCCCCAGAGCAGGTCGCAATCCTTCCGGTCAGCGAAAAATTCAACGATTTTGCAAAAAAAGTTTGCGAATTGCTTAATAATTACGAAATTCGCGCCTCCATAGACGACCGCAACGTCACGATCGGCAAGAAGATCCGCGAGAACGAACTTCGCAGGATGCCTTTCCTGCTGGTTGTCGGCGAAAAGGAGCAGGAGTCGGGCACCGTGTCGGTCCGCAAGCAAGGCGGGGAAGACCGGGGCGTGATGACGGTCCAGGCGTTCGCCGAGGCTTTGAAACAGGATATTGAAAACGAACTTAAATAAGATTATTAACTTTTAACTCAGGAGGATACCGCACTGGCAACAAACTACAGACCCCCGAAACCACGGCCCAAGAAGGTCATCAAGCCCGATCCGCGTCTGCCGCAGAACCGGAAAGATGACGACGGCCTGCGCATCAACGAAGCCATCACCGCACCCCGTGTGCGAGTAGTGGGTGACAACGTGCCCGAGCAGGGCATCTATCCTGTCTCCCAGGCGCTCAGGATGGCCCAGGAGATGGAACTGGATCTGGTCGAGATTGCTCCCACGGCGGAACCTCCCGTGTGCAAGATCATCGATTACCAGAAGTTCGTCTACCAGCAGAAGAAAAAGGCCAAGGAGCAGAAGGCCAACGCTTCCAAGGTGGTGATCAAGGAGATACGCTTCGGCCCCCAGACCGACGAGCACGACTACCAGTTCAAGCTCAACCATGCGAAGAGCTTCCTGCAGGAGGGCTCCAAGGTGAAGGCCTACGTGTTCTTCCGCGGACGTTCGATCCTCTTCTCCGAGCAGGGCGAGAAGCTCCTGCTCCGCTTCGCCCTCGAGCTCGAGGACTACGGCAAGGCGGAACAGATGCCCAGGCTGGAAGGCAAGCGGATGATCATGATGCTGGCGCCCAACAAGAAAAAGTAAACCAACTTTTATATCAAAACATTATGCCTAAATTGAAGACCAACACCGGTTCAAAGAAGCGTTTCACGCTCACCGGTTCGGGAAAAGTCAAGAGAAAGCACGCTTACAAGAGCCACATTCTCACCAAGAAGACTAAGAAGCAGAAGAGAAACCTCACCCATGTCGCGATGATCGACAAGGCCGATATCAAGAGGGTGAAAGCTTTGTTAGTCAAGTAAATCATTTATGTTTAACCGGGCGTTCAGCCGGCAAGACCCCATGAAGTGGGGCGCTGACGTCCAAAAAACCAACAAAAAATGCCTAGATCTGTCAATAGCGTCGCTTCAAGAGCACGCCGCAAGAAGGTTTTGAAGGAAACCCGTGGTAACTTCCTGGCCCGCAAGAATGTCTGGACCGTTGCGAAGAACACCTACGAGAAGGGTCTCACCTACGCTTATCGCGACCGCAAGACCAAGAAACGCAATTTCCGTTCCCTCTGGATCACCCGCATCAACGCGGCTGCACGCCAGCACGGGATGAACTACTCCCAGTTCATGGGCAAGCTCGCCCAGCAGAACGTGGGCCTGAACCGCAAGGTTCTCGCCGACCTGGCCATGAACAACCCGAAGGCTTTCGAAGCCATCGTCAAATCGGTTAAATAACACCTGCATTGGACTTCAAGGGAACAGACTGGAAATCCTGGGCGCGGTTCATTTTCTGGGCCGCCCTGTGGATCGCGTGGGTCGTATGGCACGGCAATTACTGGTGGCTTCTTGGCCTTCCGGTGATTTTCGAGTTCTGCGTGTCCCGCCGCCTGAAGTCCTGGACAGACAAGATATGCGAGAAAGGCCGCGGCCGCAAGGTGGTGCTGGGATGGATCGACGCCATCATCTTCGCCGTCATAGTCGTGAGCTTCATCAACATCTTCTTCTTCCAGGCCTTCAAGATTCCGTCCTCCTCGATGGAGAGTTCCCTGCTCACAGGCGACCACCTGTTCGTCAGCAAGACGGCCTACGGCCCCAAGCTGCCGCAGACTCCGCTTTCAGTGCCTTTCGTCCACAACACCATGCCCCGTTCGGGCAAGGACAGCTATTCCACGGCCCTGCAGTACGGCTACAAGCGCATCAAGGGCTTCGGCAAGGTCGAGCGCGACGACTACGTCGTGTTCTGCTTCCCGCACGGCGACACCGTGCTGTCGAGGGCTCCCTTCGAGGACTACTATACGCATGTACGCATGACTTCCCGCGAATACGCGGAGAAGGCCTACGGGCCGCTGAAGGTCCGTCCCGTGGACAAGAAAGACCACTACGTGAAGCGCTGCGTCGCGGTTGCCGGCGATACGCTCATGGTGCTTGACGCCCAGGTATATGTCAACGGAGTGGCGCAGGAGCGCCATCCCGGCATCCAGAACACCTACTGTGTAGTGACCGACGGCACAGCGATCAATCCCGTGATCCTGAGGGAGATGGGTTTGAATTTCGGTGAGGTCTGGTTCAGCCAGACCCTGCCGGGCTATCCGGCCCTTCCCCTTACCGACGAGCGTCTGGCCAAGGTCAGTTCGCTGCCCAACGTGGAGAGCGTGGTGCCCAACGTCGACAGCTATCCGCCCGACTATCCCGATTCGGAGGCGATGCTTTTCCCTTTCACGGAGACGGGCTGGACGCGCGACAACTACGGACCGCTGTGGATCCCGGCGAAAGGCCAGACCGTCACCCTGACGGCCGAAAACCTTCCCCTGTACCGCCGCATCATCGAAGTCTATGAAGGCAACACCCTGGAAGTGAATGAAGACGGTGCTTTCGTCATCAACGGCGAAGCGACCGACTCCTACACTTTCAAGATGGACTACTACTTCATGATGGGCGACAACAGGCACAATTCGCTGGACTCCCGCTACTGGGGCTTCGTTCCCGAAGACCACGTCGTGGGCAAGCCGCGCCTGATCTGGATGTCGACCGACCCGAACCTCAGGTTCCCCCGCAACATCCGTTGGAGCCGTCTGTTGAAGTTTTTGTAAATGAATTTATTGGTGAATAATATTTGGATTTTTCGATAAAATTCAAGATATTTGCAGCCCCTTTGGAAAAATAGAAAAATAAAAAATACAACCATGGCAAGAGTTTGTCAAGTAACTGGAAAGAAGAGAGTGATCGGAAACAACGTTTCCCACTCCAAGAGGCGTACCAAGCGCGAATTCGCCCCGAACCTCAAGACCAAGCGCTTCTGGCTCGAAGAGGAACAGCGCTTCGTGACCCTGAAAGTGTCGTGCAAGGGCATGAAGACTATCTACAAGAACGGCCTTTCCGAGACCATCAAGGCCTCCCGCGAGAAAGGTTTGATCAACATCGTTTAATCTTACGGCTATGGCAAAGAAAGGTAACAGAGTTCAGGTGATCCTCGAATGCACCGAGCAGCGCGAGAGCGGCGTCCCCGGCATCTCCCGCTACATCACGACCAAGAACAAGAAGAACACCAACGAGCGCATGGAGCTCAAGAAGTACAACCCGTACCTCAAGCGCTACACCGTTCACAAGGAAATCAAGTAAAACCCCTTAATACCATAATACCATGGCAAAGAAAGCGGTTGCAACATTCTCCGGCGACAGGTCCCAGGGCAAGAACGTCGTCAAATGCATCAAGATGGTCAAGTCTCCCCGCACCGGCGCCTACGCCTTCCAGGAAGACCTCGTCCCCACCGACGAAGTGACCGAATACTTCAAGAAATAAGTATTTGTAAATAGTGAAATGAAAAAAGAGAGGCTTTCGGCCTCTCTTTTTTCATGAGCCACTTGGCAGACTCGGACTGCCGACCTGCGCGTTACGAATGCGCTGCTCTACCGACTGAGCTAAAGTGGCTTTTGCTTTGGACTGCAAAAATAGTCAAAAAGGATTAAAGAAAAAATTTTTTTCGCCCCTCGAAGTAGTCAACGCAAGCGTACCACCCGCAGCCCGTTGTGGCCTTTGATGCCGTTGGTGTACTGTACCAGCGGCGTCTTGTTGATGACGACTTTCCGGTCGGTGTAGGAGGCGTGGATGAAGGTCAGGGTGTCGCCTTCCCAGTATGCATAGCCGACGTGGGCGATGTCGAGGCCGGGGGTGGAGGCGTTGAAGCCGACTATGTCGCCGGTCCTGATATTCCTGATGCAGCGGGGCAGCCCGGCCTTGGGGATGTACCAGTATTCGCCCTGTTCGAGCCGCTGCTCGGCGGCGCGAATCTTCGCAACGTTTTCAGGATTGTCTTTCAGCTGCCTGTATGATGCGGGATGGGTCGACATGAAGAAGAACTTCTGGTCCAGGGGGCTGCCGCCGCACTCCCTGCTGACTTCATGGAAGATGCCGCGCCGCGAGCCCTGGGCTATCCATTCGGAGGTGTAGTGGAGGCGCGAGGCGTAGCCGTCGACCACCCCGTCGCGGTAGCGGAGCTGCCGCAGCTGGTCGAGATAGGCTTCGAACGAGGGTTCAGGCTCCCGGGCCGTCAGGGCCATCGCCAGGCACATTTCCACGAAGAGTATGCAGTCGGTCTCGCGGGTGTTGACCGTCAGGCGTTCGGGCTCGATCTCCAGCGTGCCTGCCACATAGGGAGTTCCGAGGAAATGCTTCGCCGCCAGGATGACCAGTTCCGGCATCGGTTTATCCCGCACGGGGACGAGAAGTCCCATGACTTCGTTGAAATTCCCGACGTCCTTCTCCGTGAAGCGGGCGTCTGTCTGGGCTGAGGCCGGGGCCGGAAGCAGCCACAGCACGCTCGCCAAAAGTATGAGGATTCGTTTCATATCAAAAAAAGGCAAGCCGGTAAGCCGGATTCTGTACCTTCTTGAGAAGGCTTCTGTCATTTATCTGATGCAGCCTACCCCTCGGCTCGGGCGAGCAGCCCTCAGTCACCGATATATTTGGCCTTGCAGCCCTCCGGTGCGTACCCCGGCGGCGTCGCCGACGCCGGTCGTGGGCCCTTGCCCCACGTTTTCACCCTTGCCGGCCCCGGAACGCAGTCCGGGCCAAACCGGCGGTTGTTTTCTGTTACGCGATCCATGAACTTTCACCCATCTGTGCTTTCCACAGGGAGGCGCTCTGCGCTGTCCGGACTTTCCTCACCGCATGCGCGGCGCGACAGAATGGCTTGCCGGATGCAAAGGTACAAGAAAAATGGTTTGAAGCGATATTTTTCATATATTTGTAACCCGTAATACTCTTTACGGAATCATGAAAATCGGCTTCGACAAGGACAAGTATCTCAAGATACAGTCAGAACATATCAAGGAACGGATCGCCCAGTTCGGGGACAAGCTCTACATGGAGTTCGGCGGCAAGCTCTTCGACGACTACCATGCCAGCCGAGTCCTGCCGGGATTCGAGCCCGACAGCAAGCTCAAGATGCTGACCCACCTCAAGGACGACGCAGAGATCGTCATCGCCATCTCCGCCATCGACATCGAGAAGAACAAGGTCCGCAATGACCTGGGAATCACCTACGACGTCGACGTGCTGCGCCTCCGTGAAGAGTTCCAGAGCCGGGGTTTCCTTGTCAGCGCCGTGGTGGTGACCCACTTCAGCGGCCAGCCTTCCGCAGCCGCATTCCAGGCCCGCCTGGAGAAGCTGGGCATCAAGACCTACCGCCATTACATCATTGAAGGCTATCCCACGAACGTCGACCTGATAGCCTCCGACGAAGGCTTCGGCAAGGACGAATTCGTGGAGACCAGCCGTCCCCTCGTGATAGTGACTGCTCCCGGGCCCGGCAGCGGCAAGATGGCGGTCTGCCTGAGCCAGCTCTACAACGAGCGTCGCCGCGGCGTGAAGGCGGGATATGCGAAGTTCGAGACATTCCCGATCTGGAACCTGCCGCTGAAGCATCCCGTGAACATGGCCTACGAAGCGGCCACGGCCGACCTTGACGATGTCAACATGATCGATCCCTTCCACCTCGAGGCCTACGGCACGATAGCCGTCAACTACAACCGCGACGTGGAAATCTTCCCCGTGCTCGACGCGCTTTTCACCCAGATCTACGGCAAGAACATCTACAAGTCGCCCACCGACATGGGCGTCAACATGATAGGCTTCTGCATCAGCGACGACGACGTGTGCCGCGAAGCCGCCAACAACGAGATCATCCGCCGCTACTACACCGGCCTGTGCAACCTCGCTGAAGGCGAGGACAACGAAGCTGAGGTGGCGAAGCTGCAGCTGCTTCTCAAGCAGGCCAACCTTGCGTCCGAATACCGCCGCGTGACCGTTGCGGCCAAGCAGAAGCAGGAGAGCAGCGGCGAGTATGCGGCAGCCATGGAACTTCCCGACGGCACGGTGGTCACTGCCAAGCAGAGCTCCCTTCTGGGCCCCAGCGCGGCCCTGCTGCTCAATGCCTTGAAATACATGGCCGGTATTCCCCACCCGGTGAAGCTTATCCCGGCCGACATGATAGAACCCATCCAGAAGACCAAGGTGTCGTATCTCCACGGGCGCAATCCACGCCTGCATACCGACGAGGTGCTGGTGGCGCTCTCGATGCTGAGCCTCAGCGACGAAAACTGCCGCAAGGCCATCGACTGCCTGCCCATGCTCAGGGGCTGCCAGGTGCACTGCACCGTGATGCTCACCGAAGTGGACCGCAAGGTCTTCAAGAAGCTGGGCATAGGCCTGACCTGCGAACCCGTGAGGAAAACTTCTTCGAGCTACCGCAAATTCTCCCTCCAATAACTTGTCATGAAGATGCCGGGAAATATCCTGCTGTCCGCAATCCTGCTGGTTTCCATCGCCTGCGGCTGCTCCGCCCAGGGGGTGAAGACCTATGGCTTCAAGGTGGAGGAGTCGCTGCCGCACGACGTCTCGGCTTATACCCAGGGGCTCTTCTTCCACGACGGGGTGCTCTACGAGTCCGCAGGGCAGTACGGGGAGTCGAACTTCCGCCAGCTGGACCTTCGCAGCGGGAAAGTGACCCGGCGGATGAACTTCGAGGGGCGCTACTTCGCCGAAGGCGCCTGCGCCCTCGGAGACAGGTTCTACGTGCTCACCTGGCAGGAGCACGAGTGCTTCGTCTACGACATCGCCACGTGGAACAAGCTGGGCTCCTTCCGCTACACCGGCGAGGGCTGGGGCCTGACCACCGACGGCAAATATCTGATAATGAGCGACGGGACCTCGACCCTCACTTTCCGCGACCCGGCCTCGTTCGCCCCGGTCAAAAAGGTCGAAGTGACGCTGCGCGGCCAGAGGGTGCTCTACCTTAACGAGCTGGAATACATCAAGGGGGAGATCTGGGCCAATGTCTACGGCACCGACCAGATAGTTCGCATCGATCCCGCTTCGGGCGAGGTGCGCGGAGTGATAAACCTTCGCGGGCTCCTTCCCGCACAGCAGCGCAAACCCCGCACCGACGTGCTCAACGGCATAGCCTGGGACCCGAAGACCGGCGGCATCTACGTGACCGGCAAGTACTGGCCGAAAATGTTTCGTATAACACTGATAGAGAAGAAATAAGATGAGCAAGGAAAGCCTTGTCGCAAGCCTGCGCACCGTACCTGACTATCCGAAGAAAGGCATACTTTTCTGGGATGTCACCACCCTGTTCAAGGACCCTGCCGCCTTCAAGGAGGTGGAAGACATCCTGTACGAGGAATTCAAGGACAAGGGGATAACGAAAGTCGCCGGCGTCGAGAGCCGCGGCTTCGTGATGGGCGCCGCGCTGGCCTCCCGCCTTGGAGCGGGTTTCGTGCTCGTGCGCAAGCCCGGCAAGCTGCCGGCCGAAACCGTCCGGATGGACTATGATCTCGAGTACGGCCACGACACCATCGAGATGCACACCGACGCCATAGTGCCCGGCGACGTGGTGCTGGTGCACGACGACCTGCTGGCCACCGGAGGCACCGCCTCTGCGGCCGTGCGGCTCGTCAAGTCGTTCAATCCCAAGCAGGTGTATGCCAGCTTCATCATATATCTCAAGGACTTCGGCAGCATCGCCAGGTTCCCGGACGACGTGCCGGTGACCACGGTGCTGGAACTTGAAGGAGCATAGCGCGATGAATCAGATAATCTCTTATTTCGGCGGCCTCGACATCTACGGCTGGATCGAAATCCTGGCGATGGTCATGGGCCTCTGGTACGTGAAACTCCAGATACGCAAGACCCGCAAGCTCTGGTATGTCTGCATCCTCACGTCCCTGCTCAACATAGTGGTGTACTGGCACAACAATTTCGTGTCCATGACGGTCATCCAGTTCTACTACATCGTGATGGCCTTCTACGGCATCCATGCTTTCAGGGAGCTCAAGGAGGAGGCGATCGACGAATACGGCGAGGAGGACAATCCCACCGGACAGAAGGTGGCCATACGCCGTTTCGACTGGAAGACCGGTCTGTGGACCGTTGGCATCGCCATCCCCGCTTTCTTCCTGCTCGCGAACATACTCCGCGTGTACGCCGAGACCCAGGGCACGCTGTCCTATCCCAGCCAGCCCCTTTGGGACGCCTTCATAGCGGTGGGCAGCATGGTGGGCACCTTCTTCCTCAGCAAGTCGTACATGTGCCAGTGGTACATCTGGCTCGTGCTCGACATCATCACGGTAGGGGTGTTCATCTACAGCGGCATGTACTGGATGGCCCTCATGTACTTCTGCTATGTGGTAATGGCCATCTTCGGCATAAGGAACTGGAAGGTCAACGGAGTTTACGTAGACTGACCCCCGCCGTCGCGCATCCCGCATTTCGGGGTTCATCTTCCGGCAATAATGACTATATTTGTAGGCTGAACCAAGGTTTACAAATCTTATGCGACTTATAGCTGACAGCGGCTCTACCAAGGTTTCCTGGAGGGCCATGATGGACGACGGGACCGTTAAGGCCATAGAGACGGTGGGCATCAACCCCGTTTTCATGGACGACGCCACGATCGAAAAGATACTGAAGGAAAAGCTCGTTCCCGAAATCGGGACCGATGTCGACGAAGTCTTCTTCTACGGCGCAGGCATGGTTGGTGGCGATATCTCCGCCACACTCGACCGCTGCTTCGGAAAAGTGTTCCCCGGCTCGAAATGCGAGACCGCTTCCGACGTGCTCGCCGCCGCCAGGGCGCTCTGCGGCCATAAGCCCGGCATAGCCTGCATCCTCGGCACCGGCTCCAACAGCTGCTTCTACGACGGGGAGGGGATAGCCATGAACGTGAAGGCAGGAGGCTTCATCCTCGGCGACGAGGCCAGCGGCGCCTACCTCGGCAAACAGCTGGTCTCCGACTTCATCAAGGGCCTGCTCCCAGAACCAGTGGAACGCGAGTTCGTCAAACGCTACGGCCTCGACTACAAGACCATAGTCCAGAAGGTGTACCGCGAAGAGATGCCCAGCCGCTTCCTCGCCTCGTTCTCGCTCTTCATTGCCGATTTCAGGAACCATCCCTATATGGTCAACATGCTCAAATCGAGCTTCGACGCCTTCCTCCGCCGCAACGTCGCCCAGTACGAATGGCGCAAGTATCCCGTCAACTTCGTGGGCTCCATAGCCTACTGCTACAAGGATATACTCGAGAAGTGCGTCGGCGCCCTCGGCATGAGGATGGGTACGGTGCTGAAACAGCCCATCGACGGCCTCGTGGAATATCATAAATACTGATCGCCATGAAAGTTACAGAGCAGAGTTCCAACTACTCGAACCTCGACAGGATGTCGACCCGGGAACTGCTGGAAGGCATCAACCGCGAAGACCACCATGTGGCCGACGTCGTGGCCGGCTGCATCCCGCAGGTCGAGAGACTGGTCGAAGGAATAGTCGGACGCGTGCCCGAAGGCGGCCGTGTCTTCTATGTCGGCGCCGGTACGAGCGGAAGGCTCGGCATACTCGACGCTTCGGAAATCCCTCCGACCTACGGCGCCCCGTTCGACCTGTTCATCGGCATGATGGCCGGCGGCGACAAGGCCATACGCAAGGCCGCCGAAGGGGCCGAGGACGACAAGGCCCAGGGCTGGAAGGACATAGAGGCCTTCAATCCCACCGACAAGGATACCGTCGTGGGCATCGCAGCCTCCGGCACCACGCCCTACGTGATCGGCGCCGTCGAGGGTGCCCGCAGCCGCGGCCTTCTCACCGCCTGCATCACCTGCAATCCCGATTCTCCGGTGGCCGCCGCCGCGGAGATCCCTATAGTGGCCGTCGTAGGCCCCGAATTCGTGACCGGGAGCACGCGCATGAAGGCAGGCACCGCCCAGAAACTCCTGCTCAACATGATTTCGACCACGACCATGATACGCCTCGGCCATGTCAAAGGCAACAAGATGGTCGACATGCAACTCACCAACAAGAAGCTTGTGGACCGCGGCGCCCGCATGATCATGGACGAGACCGGACTGACCGACTACGATACGGCCAGGGCCATGCTGCTGGAGCACGGGTCCGTGCGCAAGGCCGTGGACGCCTTCATGGCCGGAAACAGATAGAAAGGAAGATGTTCCGCCGCGCCTATTCCTCAGCCCTTCTGGAAGACGCCGTCGACCAGCTCGCCTCGCTGCCCGGCGTAGGCAGGCGCACCGCGCTGCGTCTGGCCCTGCACCTGCTCGACGAGCCCCGTGAGAACGTGGAGCAGTTCGCCGGTTCTATCCTCCGCCTCCGCCGTGACGTCCGGCATTGCCCCGTGTGCGGCATGATATCCGACGACGGCGCCTGCCCGCTCTGCGACGACGCTCGCCGCGACAGGACGACCATCTGCGTGGTCGAGAGCCTGCGCGACGTGCTCAGCATCGAGAACACCGGCCAGTATCATGGCCTGTACCATATCCTCGGGGGCATCATCTCGCCCATCGACGGCATAGGCCCCGACGACCTTTCCATCCGCTCCCTCTGCGACCGGCTCGAGGGGGGCGGCGTCTCCGAGGTGATAATGGCCCTGAGCACCAGCATGGAAGGGGAGACCACGGCCTACTACCTGTACAAGCAGATCGCCCGTTTCCCCTTGAAAATCACGGCTATAGCCCGTGGGGTCGGTTTCGGGGACGACCTGGAGTACACCGACGAACTCACGCTCGGCCGCTCGATAGCGGGCCGGCAGCCCTTCCAGCCCTGACATGCCCCACGAGTTCCCCTTCTCCATCTTCCTGGCTGCCTTCGCCGCCTACACCGTCCTGCTTTTCGTCATCTCCTTCCTGACGGGAAGGAAGGCCGGCTCGAGCTCCTTCTTCTCCGGCGACCGCAAGGCCCCCTGGCCCGTGGTTGCCTACGGCATGATCGGCGCTTCCATCTCCGGGGTGACCTTCATCTCGGTGCCGGGCAACGTGTGGGTGCAGAACTTCTTCTACATGCCCCTCGTACTGGGCTTCGTGGGGGGCTACGTCATAGTGGCCAGGGTGCTGCTGCCCCTCTACTACAGGATGAACCTGACGTCGATCTACAGCTACCTCGGGGAAAGGTTCGGGCCGCATACCCACAGGACGGGCTCGGTGGTTTTCATGATATCCCGCCTGCTGGGCGCCGCCGTGCGCGTGTTTGTGGTAATCGTGGTATTCCATGCCTTCATGCCCCGCAGCCTGACCGCGAGCCTTCCGCCGCTGCTCACCGTGGCGGCCATCACCATGGTGTTCCTGGCCTTGCTTTATCTGTACACCTTCAGGGGAGGCGTGAAGACCATCATCTGGACCGACGTGCTGCAGACCACCTTCATGCTGCTGGCCGTGGGAATGACTATCTTCTACATCTGCCGCGACATGGGCTGGAGCTTCGGAGAGATGTTCTCCGTGGTCGGCGGCACGGTCAACGACAACGCCGGGACGGTGGGCTTCGGCAAACCCTTCACCAGCTGGTTCGACTGGGACTGGAGCCACGGCACCAACGCCGTGAAGCAGTTCATCTCAGGCATCTTCGTGACCATAGCCATGACGGGGCTCGACCAGGCCATGATGCAGAAAAGCCTGGCCTGCAAGGACCTGCGGGCGGCCCAGAAGAACATGTACACCACCTCCGTCATCATCGTGGCGGCCAACCTGTTCTTCCTACTGATGGGCGCCCTGCTCTGCGTCTACCTCCAGCATCTGGGAGGCTTCGACGCCCTGGGCATCTCCAAGACCGACGAGATTTTCCCGACCATCGCCAGCCGGTATTTCGGCATAGGGGCGGGGGTGTTCTTCCTGATAGGCCTGATCTCCGCCGCCTACCCGAGCGCGGGCGCAGCCATGACTTCCCTTACCACCAGTTTCTGCGTGGACTTCCTGGATTTCAACGGAAGGACCGACCTTGGCGACGCCGGCAGGGAGCGCCTGCGCAAGAGGGTCCACGCCTTCGTGGCCCTTGCCTTCCTGGCCATAATACTCGTGCTGTATGTCTTCAGCAACGACGCCGTGATCAACCTGGTCTACAAGCTGGCCTCCTATACCTACGGCCCGCTGCTGGGAATTTTCTTCTTCGGCATACTGACAAAGACCCGCGTCCGCGACGGCGCCACCCCCTGGATAGCCGTGGCCGCGCCGCTGCTCTGCCTGGCCTTCAACCTGCTGAGCAAGCGTTACCTGGGCTTCGACCTCGGATTCACCCTCCTGGTGGTCAACGGGCTGCTGACTTTCCTCGGAATGTGGCTTTTCCGTATCCCGGGGAGCACAAAGTAAAAATTATTTTTTACCTTTGCATGATATGGTGAGGATTGCAATGATAAACTACCTGAACACTGTCCCGTTCATCTACGGGCTGGAGGCCTGCATGGCCCCCGGGGAGTATGTCATGCATTTCTGCACCCCCTCCGAATCCGCACGCCAGCTGAAAGAGGATCTCGCCGACGTGGGCATCATGCCCGTGGGAGCGATGTCCGACCTCGCCGACCCCCGCATCGTGGGCGACTGGTGCATAGGCGCGACCGGCCCCGTGGCCAGCGTGCTGCTCTGCTCCGGGAAGCCTCTGGAAGAGGTGGACGAGATACTGCTCGACGTCGACAGCCGCACCTCCGTGCTGCTGACGCGCTGGCTCTGCAGCGAGAAGTGGGGCATCGCTCCCCGTTTCGCACCCTTCGATTTCTCAAGGGAGGAAGTCGATACCTCCCGCACATATCTCCTGCTGGGCGACAAGGCCATGCGCCTGTCCTCCAGCTTCGCCCACGTCTACGACCTCGCCCAGGAATGGATCGAGGCCAAGGGGCTCCCGTTCGTCTTCGCGGCCTGGATAGCCAACAAGCCGCTGGACGACGGTTTCATAGACAAGTTCAACAAGGCGCTCGGGTATGGCGTGAACCATATTTCCGAAGCCGTAGCCAAGTACGACCATCAGTTTCCCAGGGAGTATGCCTGCCGTTACCTGCAGGACAACATCTCCTTCGCCCTCGACAGCGAAAAGCGCGCCGGCCTCTCCGAATTCCGGCGTGTGGCCCTGGAGAAGCTGACCCCTCGAGAATGCGTGTCCTGAACCCAGGGCGCAGCGCGCCAGTTCACGGAAAGTCCAACACGCAATCGAGAGGAAAATGATCAAAGTCTTTTATACGCACAACGGCCAGGCCGAAGTTTCAGAGTCGGTCGGCATCCTGCAGCAGATTTCCAGGGAGGACGCTCTCTGGCTGGATCTCTTCACGCCCACGGGCGAAGAGAAGCGGGCGGTCGAGGCCTTCCTCGACACGACCCTGCAGAGCCGCGCCCAGGCCGAGGAGATCGAGAGCTCGTCTCGTTACAGCGAAACCCTCGACGCTATCTTCGCAAACACCAACTTCCTGATTCCAAGCGCTGAAAACTACACGATGGAAAGCGTTTCCTTCGTGCTTACCGGCCATACCATCACTTCCATACGGCAGGTCCCCCTGCGCAGTTTCACCGACATCCAGAGGCGCATCCTCTTCAACGCAGGGCTCTATCCCACGGGTTTCCACGTGCTGGTGGGGATCCTGGAGAACCGGATCGACCTCGACGCCGACATGATTGAGCTGATGTCGAAGGAGATAGGGCAGTACAGCAAGAGGGTCAGCCTGGGCGAGGACGTCAACGAGGAATTCCTCCTGGACATCAACCAGCTGCAGGAAAACACGATGCTCGTCCGCGAGAACATAGTCGACAAGCAGCGCATGATCTCCAGCATCCTGCGCTCCGACAAGACTCCCGACATCATCAACGGCAAGCTGGGCACGCTGCTCAAGGACATCTCGTCCCTGATCAACCACACCGACTTCAGTTTCGAGAGGCTGGAATACCTGCAGAACACGGTCCTCGGCCTTATCGAGCTCGACCAGAACAAGATCATGAAGACCTTCACCATGGTGTCGGTGCTCCTCATGCCTGCGACGCTGATAGCCAGCATCTACGGCATGAACCTGGAGCTTCCGCTGGCGGGCGGCCTGTGGGACCTGGCCATAGTGCTGGGCGCCATGGCCCTGATAGTCCTGGTGGTCCTGCTTATCTTCCGCAGGAAGAAGATGCTCTGACCGGGGCGTTCAGCGCCCGAAGAAGCGGGCTATCTCTCCGATAAGCTGCTCTATCTGCTCCCGGGTTTCCAGCGCCTCGACGGGGAAACCCAGCACCACCGTCTTGTATTCCCCGTTGTAGGCCACTCCGGCGGGGATGTTGTTGGAAGAATACCGGAAAATAGTGAAGGCTTCCTTCCCTTCGGGTACCAGCCCGTCGGGCGATTCTACGCCGTAGACCCTTGCGTTTGGCGCGGGATTGAAGGAGTACCGGACGCCTGCCTGGAATCCGAGCGGGTTAGGTATTGTCCTGACCTTTCCGCCGGCTGTGGCGTTGCCGGTCCTCCAGCGGTAGTGGAGCACTTCCTTCGCGAATTCCTGTGCGGGAGTGAGATAGTCTGCGCGATACGCTGAATCGACCGGGAATACGAACACCGGCTCCCAGATGTCTGACCCAACGTAGGATCCGGACACGAGTATGCTGCTTCCGGCTTCGGCGAAGGCGCTCAGCTGCCTGCGCAGGGCCTCGGGGAAGACGGGGTAGCGCAGCGGTCCTGCGCCCCTGCGTCCGACCTGCGTGGTCAGCTGCTTGCCGCATATCAGGTCGACGATGGGATAGCGCCCGGCGGGCACGCTGCCGTTCTCCACCGCGGCGTGGCTGGCGGATACGAAGTTGCAGCCCGCGGCCATCCAGGCTTTGCCGTGGACGGCGGGGTAGTTGAAGGTGTTGCCGGCCACCGCCTTTGTCTCGAAGTCGCTGTCGGAGGCCCCGAAGCCCGGGCTGTCGTCGTCCATCCAGGGGATGCTGCGGCGGAATTCGTACTGTTCGCCTATGTAGGAGATGTCGGTGTCCCAGGCCACCCCGCCGTCGAGCCTGTTGTAGAATCCGGCTATGGTCGAGTCGGCCGAGGCGAAGCTCACGGGCGCGCTGACGCGGTCGAAATTGTTGATTACCAGGACGGTCGGAGCTTTCTTCGAGACCATGCCCACGGAGAGCGTCTCGCTGGGGAAGCTCTCGCCTCCGGCATTGGTCGCGCTTACGCGGAAGTGGTAGATGTGTCCGGGCTCGACGGGGACGGTTGCGTGCGGCAGGTCGAGGACCATTCCGTTGTCGAAGCCTCCGTCGTCGATACTGGTGTAGAGTATGTAGCCGTCTGCCTCGGCCGTGGGCTCCAGGGGGTCGGGGGTGGGGGCCCATCTGAGCCTCGCTTCGCCGCCCTCCATCAGCGCCTCGAAGCTGTTTACGGGCAGCGGCTGAACCGTGTATTCGAAGTCGTTGAGCCAGGCCAGGAACTTGAGCATACCCTTGTAGATGGAGCGCGACACCGAGAAGCGGAAGGCCGGGTCGAGGCCGTAGCGCATGTCGGCCAGGTTCTGGTGGGAGAGGAGCTCCAGCAGCATGCCCGGGACTTCAGGCATGCGGCTCTCGGCGTACGAGCGGTCCCAGAGGAAGCGGCGGTTCCATTCGGGCTCCCACAGAGCGCGGATGTCGTCCACGATCTGGGTCTGGACTATGTCGGCGTACTCGCGTCCGAGTATGCGGTCCTCTCCGTTGGGGTATTTTTCCTCGTCGTCGGAGAGCCGGGTGTAGATGGCCAGGGTGCCGACTATCGAGTCGGTGAGGTCGGTGCCTGCGTCGGTGTGGAAGGCGAGCGACAGGTCGAGGGGGATGTTGTAGCCCTCCCTGTCGGGCTTCACCACCGAGCCGTCGGAAAGGGTGTTGACCCATTTGCCCCTCGACAGGTAGTCGTCGTTGACGTCGGTGAGGTTGCGGGTGTGGGAATAGATCGTGTCGTTGAACCCTGACCACTGCAGCCAGTAGCGCGCGCCCTCGGTGAAGCGGGGATAGCCCGATATCTCGGGCTCCACGTCGAAGTCGTCCTCTTCGAGCTGTTCGGGGTCGGGCTTGCGGGCCATGTTGCCCATTCCTCCGCCGAATTTCACGGCGTCGGCAGTCACGTAGCTGTAGCCGTCGCCTATGTTCGACAGGAATACCCCCTGGTTGGTGTGCCTGCCCTTCCGGAAGGGGAAGCGGCCCAGGTAGACCCACATCCGTCCGCCCATCTGCTGGTTGACGCTGAAGCGGGTGCTTCCGCCCATGTGCCTGACCTCGTACTGTGCGGCGTAGGTGCTGCGCTCCACCGTCTGGTAGGATACGTAGACGGCATATTCTCCGTCTTCCGGGATGTCGGGGATCCAGCGGGCCATGTCCTTGCCCTCGCGTTCGGTCTTGTGCATGCGGGCGGTTCCCATGCGGAAGGGGTTCTCCTGATAGAGGTATGAGGCCTTGGGATTGGCGAAGCCCGTGTCGGGGGCGGCGGTCCACTTGCCGGATTCGGAGTAGTCGCTGGGGCGGTCGTCGTTGTCGACTATCACCTCGAAAGTGTTCCAGTCACGCTCGCGGGGCATCAGCACCACGGCTCCCGCATTCTCCAGCATGGGCGCGAGGAAGGGGACCACGTAGCTCTGCGTGTAGAGGTCCTCCACCGTCTCGAACAATCTGGCTCGCTGCCATTCCCAGCGTTTGAGGCTCGGCTCGTAGTACCATCCGTGGCTCTGCCAGAGTGCGATGTGGCGGCCCTGGAGGCCCTCGGTGGGCTTGTTGGGAGATGAACGTCGGGTGATCAGCGGGGCGGGGACCTTGGCCTGAGCCTCCCCCCGGAGCCTCTTGTGCTCCTCGACCGCCTCCCTGTCCGGCTTCTCGGCGAAATACCGGCTCTGGTAGTATTCTATGGGCTTCTTGTCGGAGTAGAGCGAGAGCTTGTTGCGGTAGCCTGCATATTTTTTGGGGAGCAGTTCGCGGGCTATGGAGCGTATGTCGCGTATCTCCTGCTCGCGTAGCGGGTGGTCGAGCAGCGATCTGCTCAGGTTCAGGCGCAGGGTTCCGTCTTTCAGTACTATGGCCTTCTGTACCCGCACCGGGCTCATGACTCCCGTCCTTCCGATGAGATAGCTGGTCAGCGAGTCTGATATCGGCTGCAGGTCCCTGTCGATTTTCGGTGCCGCCTGGACTGCGATCGTCGGAAGGATTATTGAAAGTATGGCGGCAAGGAAGAGCTTCTTCATGGTCCGGGTGCTATTTCCTGCGGTTGCGGCGCTGGAGGGACTGGTAGTCGGCTTCCGCCTTGATCTTGTCGATGAGGGTGGTCACCACCTCGTATATCTGGCCGCCCACGCGGTAGTCGGCCTCGCAGATGAAGTTCACGCGGTTCTGCCTCAGGAGCTTGCGGGCGGTGTCCCTCTGGTGCCTGTTCTCAGGGGAATATACTGCTATCGAGTTGCCTCCGAACATCTTGACTATCTTCATGCAGGGGATGTCGGTGGTGCCGTCGCCCAGGTATATCATATTGCTGAAGGGGATGGGCTTGTCGTCCTCCTTCAGGCTCTCGTTGACCTTTTCGTTGTCGCTGATGTCGAGTATGCCCTTGGATATCTTGAAGAGGAACTGGGTCTTGCCCGTGTAGTCCACGGTAAATGCCGGCCAGACGGCCACCCCGTTGTCGTCGTACCAGAACGAGCAGGCGAAGATCTTCTTGAATTCGTGGGCGATGGAGGTCCCCTCTATCAGCTCGGTCTGGCCGGAGGAGTTGATGTAGTGTTCCACCACCACGCCCTTGCTCCGGCCGTATTCGTTGATCAGCGAGAACCATTCCCTGACCCCGTCGTAGAGCAGGATGTGCTTGCCGAACGACACGAGGAAATCCCGCGTGAGCGAGATGCCTTTGGCTCTGGCCTCGTCGATCATCAGTTTCATATAGGATAGTATATTGCTTACTTCCTGTCCTTCAGGTGCTTCGTTGCTCTGCTCCCAGAACTCCGCGGGAGTCTTGCCAATGGCCTGGATGAAGCCGAACTCCTGCATGTTGCCGGGGGAGAGGGTACCGTCGAAGTCGTAGATCAGGGCTACTGTGGGTCTCTTTTTCATAATGTGCAAAGTTAGCATTTTCCCAGGATTTTTCTTATATTTGTATGATTGCTCAAAAGTAAACAAACCATCATCATGAAGACATACCCCAAGATCGGCATCAGGCCCACAATCGACGGACGCCAGGGCGGCGTGCGCGAGAACCTCGAAGAAAAGACCATGGCGCTCGCCCATGCAGTGGCTGAACTCATCTCCGGAAACCTCCGCAACGGCGACGGTTCCCCCGTGGAGTGCGTGATAGCCGACGGCACCATAGGCCGCGTGGCGGAAAGCGCCGCGTGCGCGGAGAAGTTCGAGCGCGAAGGCGTCGGTTCGACCATCACCGTAACCTCCTGCTGGTGCTACGGCTCCGAGACGATGGACATGCATCCGCACTGGCCTAAGGCGGTGTGGGGCTTCAACGGCACCGAGCGCCCCGGCGCGGTGTACCTGGCCGCCGTCCTTGCGGCCCACGCGCAGAAGGGCTTGCCGGCCTTCGGCATCTACGGCCACGACGTGCAGGACCTCTCCGACAACAGCATCCCTGACGACGTGGCGCAGAAGATACTGCGCTTCGCCCGCGCGGCCCAGGCCGTGGCCACGATGCGCGGGAAGAGCTATCTCTCGATGGGCAACACCTGCATGGGCATCGCCGGTTCGATAGTGAACGCCGACTTCCTGCAGAAATACCTGGGAATGAGGGCGGAATATGTGTCGCTGGTAGAGATCCTGCGCCGCGTGGACTTCGGCATCTACGACCACGGGGAGTTCGAAAGGGCGATGAAGTGGGTGGAGAAATACTGCAAGCCGCAGGAAGGCCACGACTACAACGAAGACCGCGCCCTCTTCCCCGGCACTCCGATGACCTCCTTCAACGGCAAGGGCAAGGGCAGGAACCGCGCAGAGAAAGATGCCGACTGGGAGTTCACGGTCAAGAACATGATGATCATCCGCGACCTGATGTGCGGCAACCCCAGGCTTCTGGAGATGGGCTACAAGGAGGAGGCCCTGGGCCACGAGGCCATCGCGGGCGGCGTTCAGGGCCAGCGCCAGTGGACCGACTACAAGCCCAACTTCGACTTCCCCGAGAGCCTCATGTGCTCATCCTTCGACTGGAACGGCATCCGCGAAGCCTACATACTCGCCACGGAGAACGACGCCCTCAACGGCCTGGCAATGCTCTTCGGACATCTGCTCACCAACCGCGGCGTGATGTTCTCCGACGTGCGCACCTACTGGAGCCCCGAAGCCGTGAAGCGTGTCACGGGCAAGGCCCCCGAGGGCATCGCCGCGGGCGGCTTCATCCATCTCATCAACTCCGGGGCCACCACCCTCGACGCCACCGGCGCCATGTGCGACGCGGCCGGCGGTCCCACCGTCAAGGAACCCTGGAACATGACTGAAAAGGACATGGAAGCCTGCCTCGCGGCCACCAGCTGGATGCCGGCCGACCGCGACTACTTCCGCGGCGGCGGCTACAGCGCGCATTTCGTCAGCCGGGGCGGCATGCCCATGACCATGCTGCGTCTCAACCTTGTGGACGGCCTCGGCCCGGTGCTGCAGATCGCGGAGGGCTGGACCGCCGAGCTCCCCGCGGATATGCACGACATACTCGACAAGCGCACCGATCCCACCTGGCCCACGACCTGGTTCGTGCCGCGCCTCGATCCTTCGAAGGACTGCTTCAAGGACGTCTACAGTGTGATGAACAACTGGGGGGCGAACCACGGCGCCATAGCCTACGGCCACATCGGCTCCGACCTTATCACCCTCGCCTCGATGCTCCGCATCCCTGTCTGCATGCACAACGTGCAGGACGCCAATATCTTCCGTCCGGCCGCATGGAACGCCTTCGGCATGGACAAGGAAGGGGCTGACTACCGTGCCTGCGCCAATTTCGGACCTGTCTACAAATAATGGATACCAAACCCAAACTGGTAGAGCGGCGCTTCCTCGTGCCGTTCATCCTGATAACCACGCTTTTCGCCCTCTGGGGCTTCGCCAACGACATCACCAACCCCATGGTGGCCGGTTTCCAGACCATCATGGAGCTATCGGCCGCCAGGGCGTCGCTCATACAGTTCGCCTTCTACGGCGGCTACGCGACCATGGCCGTGCCGGCGGCGCTCTTCATCCGTCGCTACAGCTACAAGAGCGGCATACTGCTCGGCCTTGCGCTCTATGCCGTCGGGGCTTTCCTCTTCATCCCGGCGGCGGCGCAGCAGAGCTTCCTGTTCTTCTGCCTGTCGCTCTACATCCTGACCTTCGGCCTGGCCTTCCTCGAGACGACGGCCAATCCGTTCATCCTCTCGCTGGGTGCCCGTGAGAATTCGACCCGCAGGCTCAACCTTTCGCAGTCGTTCAATCCCATGGGTTCGCTCGCGGGCATGGCGGTGGCCTCCTGGGTGGTGCTGCCGAACCTGCTCAGCGACCGGCATCGCGATGAGACGGGCCAGTTGATATTCAGCTCTTTGCCTGAAGAGGTGAAGGCCGTTGAGCGGGTGCACGACCTGGCGGTGATCCGTGATGCCTACGTCGCGCTCGGCGTGGTCGTACTGGTGATGCTGGTCATCATCGCGCTGACGAAGATGCCCAGGACGGTGGGGCAGGGGGTGCGTACTCCGGGCACGATGGGCCGTCTCTGGCGCAACAGGGCCTACCGTGAGGGGGTGCTGGCGCAGGTTTTCTATGTGGGGGCCCAGATCATGGTCTGGACTTTCATCATCCAGTATGCGGACAATCTTGGCATCAACAAGGCCACTGCCCAGAAATACAATATCATTGCGATGGCGATGTTCCTGTGTTTCAGGTTCCTTTCGACCTTCCTGATGAAGTATGTGAATTCTCGCAAGTTGCTTGCGATATTCGGCTGTCTGGCCGCGTTGTGCAGTCTGGGGGCCGTGGTCTTCGTGGGGATGCCGGGTCTCGTCTGCCTGGTGGCCATAAGTGCGTTCATGAGCCTGATGTTCCCGACCATCTACGGCATCGCGCTCGAGAACGTGTTGCCTGAGGACAGCCAGCTTGGCGCGGCCTTCCTGGTGATGGCCATCGTAGGCGGCTCGATCCTGCCTCCTCTCCAGGGCACGGTCATCGACCTCGGCACGGTCTTCGGCCACCCCGCCGTCAACGCAAGCTACTGCCTTCCGCTGTTCTGCTTCCTGATGGTCACCATCTTCGCCCTCCGCCGCTACAAGGAAACGAAATCCTTATAGCGATGAAGGTCATAGCGAGGATACATAACGATTTTGCGACGAAGTTCGGGCTGCCGAGGCAGGCGGGGCTGGCGCCGTCGCTGCGCTCGAAGATAGTATTCGAGCCCGAGTTCCGTATTCCTGAGACACTTAGAGGCATCGAAGGCTTTTCACACCTGTGGCTGATATGGGAGTTTTCCCAGTCGCAGGGCTGGTCCCCGACCGTCAGGCCGCCAAGGCTTGGCGGAAACGTCCGTATGGGCTTGTTCGCCACCAGGTCGCCCTTCAGGCCCAACCCGATCGGGCTTTCCTGCGTAAAACTCGAAGCCGTTGAAGATGACGGCCCGAACGGACTGGTGCTCATCGTCTCGGGCGCCGACCTGATGGACGGCACGCCGATCTATGACATAAAGCCCTATCTTCCAGGAGTTGACGCACATCCCGAAGCCAAGGGAGGATTCGTGGAAGCCAATCCCCGGCCTCTTCTCGAAGTTGAGATCGCACCCGAACTGGCAGAACGACTCGACGGAGCCCAACTCGCCGCCCTGCGCGAAATCCTCGCCCAGGACCCCCGGCCCGCCTACCACGACGACCCCGACCGCGTTTACGGACTTTCCTACGCCGGACTCGACATTCATTTCACTGTCGCAGACGGACATATTTTCGCCAGGTAGCCGGACCACCTTTTTTTTTGTATCTTTGCGGCCGATGTCACGACTCGAAGATATCAGGGCCTTTGCTTTCGACGTGGACGGCGTATTCACCGACGGCCTGGTGCTTGCCATGCCCGACGGTGAACTGTTGAGGCAGTTCAACTCCAAGGACTGCTTCGCCATCCGCACCGCATGCGACAAAGGCTATCCCTGCGCCATCATCACCGGCGGCTGCTCCGAGAGCCTGATCAGGCGGGCGGTCTCGCTGGGAATCCCCAACCGCGACATCTTCTTCCTTTCCAAGGACAAGGCCTCCGACCTCGAATTCTTCTGCGCCAGGCACTCACTGACGCTCGGACAGGTGGCCTTCATGGGCGACGACCTCCCCGACATCCCCGCCATCGAAGCGGCAGGCCTGGGAGTCGCTCCCTCCGACGCAGTGGCCGAAGTGCGGGCTGCAGCCGACATGGTCTCGACCTATGGCGGCGGCCGCGGCTGCGTGCGCGAGCTCGTGGAACAGGTCATGAAAGCGCAGGGGACCTGGGGCTTCAATCCCGAAAAGCCCTGGAATTCCGGCCATCCCGAAGAGATCACCCGCTTCGCGAAACTGACCGGACGCAACGTTGAATGAAAACAAATGATATAAAAATGAGAAAGATGATCTTTTATCTGACTGTGGCTGGCATGGTGGCCGCTTCCTGCGCCCCGCGTCCCGCAAAGACAGCCGGCATCAACTACGACTACATGGACACCACCGTCCGTGCCGGCGACGATTTCGCAAAATATGCGACAGGCCACTGGGCCGACTATAACCCCCAGCCGCCGGAGTACTCCCGCTGGGGCACCATCTCCAAGGTCTCCGACGACAACACCCATACCCTCGCTGCACTGATTCAGGAGATCGCGCAGAAGAAGCACAGGTCCGGAAGCGTCGCCCAGAAGATAGGCGACCTCTACAACATGGCCATGGACTCGACGCGGCTCAACGCCGAAGGTGCAGCCCCACTTAAGGCCCACCTGGCCGAGATCGAGGGCATCGGGACCCGCGAGGAACTGATCCACCACTCCGCCGTGGAGCACGACAACCTGCTCTTCGGCATCTATGTGGGCGCCGACGAGAAGGATCCCGACAACAACATCGTGTCGATAGGGCAGGGCGGCCTGACCCTCCGCAACCGCGACTACTACATCTCCGACGATCCCCAGACCGTCAAGGTGCGCGAAGCCACCAAGGAACACATGAAGAACCTCTTCGTGCTGGCAGGCTTCCCCGAGGCAGAGGCACAGGACAAGATGACCCGCATCTGGGCCCTCGAGACCGAGCTCGCCGAGATCCATTATTCGATGGAGAAGCAGAGGATTCCCGAAGACAACTACCACAAGATGAGCGTCGACGAGCTCGTCGCGACCTGCGGCGGCTTCGACTGGAAGAGCTACCTGACCGACGCACGCTACGACAGGACCGAAATGGTCGACCTCGGTCAGCCCGAACCCGTGGCCAAGGCCTGCGAACTGCTGATGAACGCCCCCTTCGACGACCTGAAGGCCGTGTACCAGTGGCGCATCATCACCGGCGGCTCCTCGCTGCTGAGCGACGATTTCCTGCAGGAGAACTTCGAGTACAGCCGCAAGGTCTACGGAACCCAGGAGATGACCCCGCGCTGGAAGCGTGCCGTCAACCTGGTGGACAACCTGATGTCCGACGCCGTCGGCCAGATGTACGTCGAGAAGTATTTCCCGAAGGAAGCCAAGGCAGAGATGCTGGAACTCATAGGCAACCTGCAGGAAGCCCTCGGCGAGCGCATCCAGGCCCAGGAATGGATGTGCGACGAGACCAAGGCCAAGGCCCTCGAGAAGCTCGCCGCCTTCACCGTGAAGGTGGGCTATCCTGACAAGTGGGACGACATCTCCTCGATGGTCATCGACCCTTCCAGGAGCCTCTACGACAACGCACGCGCCGCTTCCGACTTCTACTGGAACCTGAACTACGACAAGCGCTACAACAAGCCCGTCGACAAGAGCGAATGGCATATGCCCGCCCAGATGGTCAACGCCTACTACAACCCGACCACCAACGAGATCTGCTTCCCCGCAGGCTTCCTGCAGCCGCCCTTGTTCGACCTCAATGCCGACGCCGCGGCCAACTACGGCTCCATCGGCGTGGTGATCGGCCACGAGATGACCCACGGCTTCGACGACCAGGGCCGCCTCTACACCAAGGAAGGCAACCTCGAGAACTGGTGGACCGACGCCGACGCGGAAGGCTTCAAGAAGCCCTGCGACGCGATGGTCGAATATTTCAACAGTCTCTGGGTGATCCCCGGCGACCTGCATGCCAACGGCGTCATCACACTCGGCGAGAACCTCGCCGACCACGGCGGACTCAACATCGCCTTCAGCGCCTTCCAGAAATGGCAGGACAAGCACGGCCGTCTCGGCGACGACCACGGCTTCACCCCCGAGCAGCGCTTCTTCCTCTCCTACGCCAACGTCTGGGCCGGCAGCTCCTCCGAGGAGATGCTCCGCTACCTGACCATGATGGACGTGCACTCCGTGAATTTCCTGCGCGTGAACGGCGGACTGGCCCAGTGCGACTACTGGTACGACGCCTTCGGCATCCAGCCCGGCGACGCGCTCTATGTCGCTCCCGAAGACCGTGTGCGTGTCTGGTAACAACTTCTGAAACCTGAACTATGTTTGGATTTAGACCCGACGGCAAGAGAGTCAAGGACCTCGACCCGATCCAGCTCATAGTACCGCACATCATGCCCTCACGGCACGATTCGCAGCTCCATATCCGCTACGAATGCCCCTGCGAACCATTTGACAACTTCATCCGCGACCAGCACGAGAAGGGAGAGCAGTACGACTACATGCACATAGTCATCGCCTCGATGGTGCGCATGTTCGCCAAGTTCCCGAGGACCAACCGTTTCGTGATGAACGGCCGTATCTACAAGCGCAACAGGATACAGGTGTCCATCATCGTCAAGAAGGACCTGCAGACCGAGGCGGCTGACTCCTCAATCAAGATGACCTTCACCGGCCTCGAGTCCATCAAGGAGCTGCGCGACAAGGTCGACGCGACCATCGCCGCCAACACCGGCATCGACGAGGTCAACGGGACCGACAAGATCGCAAGGCTGCTGACCTACACGCCGAACGCCGTCCTGAAGTTCCTCATGTGGACCATCAAGTTCCTCGACAAGCACGGCCTGCTTCCCCAGGCCATCATCGATCTGAGCCCCTTCCACACCTCCGGTTTCATCACCAACCTCAAGTCGATCAAGGGCCCCTCGCTCTACCATCATCTCTACGACTTCGGCAACGTGGGCTTCTTCGTCTCCATGGGCAAGGAATCCATCGTCCCCGTGTACGAGAAGGGCGAGATCAAGCCCGGCAAGCGCATCCCCCTGCTCTTCGTCATCGACGAGCGCTACTGTGACGGCTTCTACTACGTGAAGGCCACCAACTACATGCGCCTGCTGCTCAAGCATCCCGAACACCTGCTCGAGCCGCTGGACGCGCTGACGGAGGATACCAAGGTCCTCTATGGCAAGAAGGCCGCGCAGCAGGCCCGGGAGAAATAGGGCCGTGGCACTCTGGAAAGATCACAGGTTCACGCTGGCGTCGGGCAGTCCGCGCCGGCGTGAGCTTTTGAAGGGCCTCGACATCGAATTCACGGTCGAGCCCGGCAAGGACGAGAGGGAGGCTTTCAGCGAAGGTCTTCCGCACGACGAGATCCCGGAGTTCCTGGCCCGCCACAAGTCCGAAACCTTCCACCGTGAACTCGAGCCCGGCGAAGTGCTCATCACCGCGGATACCCTGGTGCTGCTCGGCAGCCGTATACTCGGCAAGCCCGGCGGCAGGGAGGAGGCCGTCTCGATGCTCCGCTCGCTTTCCGGCCGCACGCACCGTGTGATAACCGGCATGGCCCTTCGCACCAGCGACGCCATCCGGACTTTCCGCGACGTCACGGAAGTGGATTTCAAACCCCTGGCGGAAGAGGAGATAGCCTACTACGTGGATACCTGCCGTCCCTTCGACAAGGCGGGGGCCTACGGCATACAGGAGTGGATAGGCTACATCGGAGTGACCGCGATCCGCGGCTCGTACTTCAATGTGATGGGCCTGCCTACCGAGCTGCTTTACAGAGAATTATGTGATTTCCTTTCCCGAGGCTGAAGAAGCGGTCGAAGGCTTCTTCGTCGGGGAACCTGAAGCGGACCTGGGTGCGGCAGCGCTGGGGTATGTTGGTGTTCATTATCAGGTCGCCTTCTGTCTCGTAGTACTGGTCCAGCTTCTCACCGAAAATCTTCACGATGCGGTAGCGTCCGCTCGGCACGCTGCCCGCGACTCCGATTCCCATCCCCGATTCGAAATGTGAGTGGAGGCGGTAGCCGTGCACCATGCCCAGGGGTATGGTGCAATGCGCGAAGTCGATGGTCAGTTCGCGGCGGTTGGACGAGGCGGGATTGGCCATGAAGCCCTGCTGTCCGTAGGCGTTCCTGACGTAGATCATGCTCCAGAGGGCAGGGATGTCGCCCTCGCAGCCCGCCACTATGCCGTCGTCGTTGAGGAGTGCGAACGCGAGGCAGGCGGTGGTGCGGCAGCTCCGCAGGATCCCGAAGCATTTGAGCGTAAGGGCGGTGAGGGAATATTTGCTGACCAGTTGCCTGAGGGCGAGGTACATGCGGGCCGCTTCGCGCAGGTCATCCGGGGTGCGGTCGCCGGTCAGGTAGGGCTCCATCTTCTGGCGGAGGCCGGCCGTGGCGGGATTGTCGGACGGGGTTTCGGCGAAAGCGTCCTCGAGTTCCCTGAGGGGGATGTCGATGAACTTCGTCCCGTATTGTGCTTCGACCGCCTTGCGGTCTATGCCTGAGGAGATGAGCCAGCCGCTCGCGCTGCCTATGAGTCCTATGCGGCTCTTTTCAAACCCCTTGAGCGTGCTTCTTTTCAGCCTGGGCAGCGGATCGGAGGAGCAGGGCGCGTGCGAGCCGGCGTCGTCGCCGAACAGTTTCAGCTCCATGTCTTCGAAGAAGGCCTCGTCGTAGTCGAGGGGGGCGTTCAGCAGGGTGCTGGCTATGCCTCTCTGCTCGAGGTAGGTCTGGATCTCGAACGATGCGGCGAAGGAGTTGTGGAGCCCGTCGCTGAGCAGCAGCACCGGGCGGGGGAGCACGTCCACGTAGTCGCGGAACATCTCTTCGGTGCCGCCCGTGGCGATGAAGCACACCGTCTTTCTCCTTTCCCCGTCTTTGATGTTCTCGCCCGGCCTCTCGATGCCGTCTATCCAGCCGCCCATGCTGCTGGGAAGGGTTGACAGCATGGAGGGGTAGGTGACTTCCAGTCTGGCGAAGCGGCGTATGCCTTCGAACAGGGGTTGCCGTGACTGCGAGACGCTGCCGTTGTCGTGGAGGTTCGACGCGAAAATGACGAGGTTGACTATGTTCTGCATGGCGGGAAAAGGCGTTTGGGGATTGCAAAGATAAGATTATTTCGATAATTTGTTTATTTTTGCGTGATATATTGTGATTATGGATATTTCTGCGAAATACAACCCTGCCGAAACTGAAGACAAGTGGTACGCCTGGTGGCTGGAGCATGGATTCTTCCATTCCGAACCCGACAGCCGTGAACCCTATACGATAGTGATCCCCCCGCCCAACGTGACCGGGGTGCTGCACATGGGCCACATGATGAACAACACCCTGCAGGACGTGCTGGTGCGCCGCGCCCGCATGCTCGGCAAGAACGCCCTCTGGGTGCCCGGCACCGACCACGCCTCCATCGCCACCGAAGCCAAGGTGGTGGGACGCCTGGCCGAACAGGGCATACGCAAGCAGGACCTCACCCGCGAGGAGTTCCTCAGGCATGCCTGGGAATGGACCCACGAACACGGCGGCATCATCCTCAAGCAGCTCCGCCGCCTCGGCGCCAGCTGCGACTGGGACCGCACCGCCTTCACGATGGACGACATCCGCTCCGAGAGCGTGCTGCGAGTGTTCTGCGACCTCTACGACAAAGGCCTGATCTACCGCGGCCTGCGCATGGTGAACTGGGACCCCAAGGCCCAGACCGCCCTCTCGAACATCGAGGTGATCTACAAGGAGGAGCACTCCAAGCTCTACTACCTCAGATACTACGTTGTCGACCAGGATGCCGTGAAGCCTACGGGCGAGGAAGGCGAAGTCCTGCACCGCGACGGGCAGGGCCGCTACTATGCAGTGGTGGCCACCACCCGTCCCGAGACCATCATGGGCGACACTGCCATGTGCATCAACCCCAGGGACCCGAAGAACCAGTGGCTGCGCGGACATCGCGTCACCGTGCCGCTGGTGGGACGCGAGATCCCCGTGATAGAAGACCGCTACGTGGACATCGAGTTCGGAACCGGCTGCCTGAAGGTGACCCCGGCCCACGACGTGAACGACTACAACCTGGGCAGGACCCACAAGCTCGAATCCATCGACATCTTCAACCCCGACGGCACCATCAGCGCACAGTCGCCCCTCTACGTGGGCCTCGACCGCAACGTGGTCCGCAAGCTCATAGCCAAGGACCTCGAGGCCGCGGGACTGATGGAGAAGGTGGAGGACTACGTCAACAAGGTGGGCTACTCGGAGCGCAATCCCGACACCGCCGTGGAGCCGCGCCTCTGCCGCCAGTGGTATCTCAGCATGCCCCATCTCGCGGAGATCGCGCTCAAGCCCGTGCTCGAAGGCGATATCAGGTTCCATCCCGAGAAATACGTGGGCACCTACCGCCAGTGGCTCGAGAACATCGACGACTGGTGCATCAGCCGCCAGCTCTGGTGGGGCCACCGCATCCCCGCGTACTATCTCCCGACCCCTGAAGGGGAGGAGGAGCGCTTCGTGGTGGCGATGAACCGCGAGGAAGCGCTGGCAAAGGCCCGCAGGATAGCCGGTTACGAAAACCTCAGGGCAGAGGAGCTCCGTCACGACGAGGACGCGCTCGACACCTGGTTCTCGAGCTGGCTCTGGCCCGTGAGCCTCTTCGACGGCATACGCAAGCCCGGCAACCCGGAGATCAGCTACTACTATCCCACCAGCGACCTTGTCACCGGCCCCGACATCATCTTCTTCTGGGTGGCGCGCATGGTCATGGCGGGCGAGGAATACATGCACGACGTGCCTTTCCGCAACGTCTACTTCACCGGCATCGTGCGCGACAAGCTCGGCCGCAAGAGGAGCAAGCAGCTGGGCAACAGCCCCGACCCGATAGGGCTGATCGACAGATACGGCGCCGACGGCGTGCGTCTGGGCATCCTCCTCTGCACCTCGGCCGGCAACGACATCCTCTTCGACGAGACCCAGGTGGAGCAGGGCCGCAACTTCAGCAACAAGATCTGGAACGCGTTCCGCCTGGTCAAGGGCTGGACTGTGGCCGACGTGCCGCAGAGCGACTCCAACCGCGTGGCTTTCGACTGGTTCCGCTCAAAGCTCGCCCAGACCGCCGCACAGGCGCACCGCGACTACGGCAACTTCCGCATCAACGACGCCGTGATGGGCGTCTACAAATGCTTCTGGGACGACTTCTGCTCCTGGTATCTGGAGATCGTGAAGCCCTCGTTCGTCGACGGAGTGCAGCAGCCCCTCGACAGGGCGACCTACGAAGCCACGCTCGAGTTCTTCGACGCGCTGCTGCGCATGCTGCATCCCGTGATGCCGTTCATCACCGAAGAGCTCTGGCACGCCCTGGCCCCCCGGAAAGAAGGGGAGACCATCATGTTCCAGCCCATGCCGCTGGGCGGCGAGTTCGACGCGCAGCTGCTGGAGGAATTCGCCGCTGCCTGCGAGGTGGTGGTCAACGTCCGTGCCGTCCGCCAGGCCAGGAACATCGCTCCGAAGGAGCCGCTGAAGCTGCAGGTGAAGGGCAGTTTCGACGCCAGGATGGTGCCCGTGATCCAGAAGATGGCCTACGTGTCGGAGGTCGGGTCGGTGGATGCCTTCCCGGGTTCCGGCGAGGTCTTCATGGTGGGTACCACCGAGTTCTGCCTGCCGCTCGACGGCATGGTCGACGTCGAGGCGGAAGTGGCCAAGGCGCGGGCCGAGATCGAGCGCTTCGAAGGCTTCCTGCGCGGAGTGAACGCCAAGCTCTCGAACGAGAAGTTCGTATCCGGCGCCCCGGCGCAGATCGTGGAGCGCGAGCGCCAGAAGCTCGCCGACGCGACCACCAAGATCGAAAACCTGCGAATGCGAATCGCAGCCCTTACTGAAAAACGTTAAATATTTGCATATGAGCACTTTATCATTCATCATCCTCCCTCTGGGCGTCATCGGTCCCTGGCAGTGGGTCATCATCGCCCTCGTCATCATCCTGCTTTTCGGTGGCAAGAAGATTCCCGAGCTGATGCACGGACTTGGCAAAGGCGTGAAGAGCTTCAAGGCCGGCATGAAGGATGCCGAGAAGGACATCGAGGAGATCAAGGCCGAGATCGTCAAGGAAGACGACTCCACCCCCAAGAAAGTAGCCGAAAAGAAAGAGGCTGAAAAGAAAGAGGCCGAGAAGAAGGCTGAAGCTTAGGCGTGGCTGAAGAGAAGCTCGACGAATCCCAGGAGATGAGTTTCTGGGACCACCTGGAAGCTCTGCGGCAGGGGCTGTTCCGCGTTGTGGCAGCTCTGCTCGCGGCTTTCGTCGTGCTCTTTTTCTTCAAGGGTTTCCTCTTCGACACGCTGATCCTGGCGCCGACGCGCCCGGATTTCTTCTTCTACCGCTGGTTCCAGATGGACACCGGCCTGCAGCTCGTCAACATCGAGCTCTCGACGCAGTTCATGGTCCACATGCGCGTGACGGCCATGTGCGCCCTGATAGTCTGCTGCCCCTACATCGTTTTCGAGATCTGGCGCTTCCTCGCCCCGGCGCTCTACGAGCACGAGAAGAAGGCCACCGGCCGCGCATTCCTCTTCGCCTCCTTCCTGTTCTATCTGGGCGTCGCCGTGGGCTACTGCGTCATGCTTCCGCTGATAGTCAATTTCTTCGAGGGCTACAAGGTGAGCGAGGATGTGGTCAACACCATCTCCCTGAATTCCTACATCTCCACGGTCAACTCCACCGTGCTGCTCTTCGGCATAGTGTTCGAGATTCCGACGCTGGTGGCGGTGCTCTCGCAGATAGGGCTGCTTACGCGCGAGACCCTGGTGGGCGGCTGGAAGTACGCGGTGCTGATCATCGCGGTGCTGGCTGCCATCGTCACTCCCGCCGACCCGTTCTCGATGCTGATCGCGGCCATCCCGCTCTTCCTGCTCTACGGCATCAGCATCATGGTCTGCAAAAAGGCTGAGCCTGAGACGGATGAGGATGAGCCTGAAGGCGAAGGCGCTCCTGCAGGGGAGGCGGGCGCATGATCTCTCTCGACGACATCACTGTATCCTACGGTGGCTTCACGCTGCTCGACGGCGTGAGCCTGCACATAGGCGACCGCGAGCGCGTGGGCCTGGTGGGAAAAAACGGGGCGGGGAAGAGCACCATGCTCAAGATCATAATGGACCTGCAGAGCCCGAGCTCGGGCAAGGTTACGCGCACCTCCGGCCAGCGCATAGGCTATCTGCCGCAGATCATGGAGCACCATCGCGGCCGCACGGTGCTCGAAGAGGTGATGACGGTCTACGACGAACTGGACAGGCTGAACCGTCGCGTGGAGGAGATAACCCTGGCGCTAGCGGAGCGTACCGACTATGAATCAGAGTCTTATCACAGGCTGATAGTCGAGCTCAACGAGGTCAACGACGCCCTGGTGCTGGCTCAGTCCGAATCGCCTGAGGAGTCGGTGGAGCGCACGCTCCTGGGCCTCGGTTTCAAGAAAAACGAGTTCGGGCGGCTCACGGAGACCTTCTCACAGGGCTGGAACATGCGCATCGAACTGGCGAAGATCCTGCTCCGCCATCCTGACGTGCTGCTGCTCGACGAGCCCACGAACCATCTGGACATAGAGTCGATCCAGTGGCTGGAAGACTATCTGAAGGGTACTTTCACCGGTGCCCTGGTGCTCATCTCGCACGACCGGCGTTTCCTGGACAACTGCACCACGCGCACGGTGGAGGTGATGCTTGGCCGTCTATACGACTACAAAGTTCCTTATTCCCAATATGTTGAGCTGCGCAAGGAGCGCATCGCGCAGCAGAAGGCGGCCTATGCGAACCAGCAGCGGATGATCGAGAAGACGGAGGAGTTCATCGAGAAGTTCCGCTACAAGCCCACGAAGAGCAACCAGGTGCAGTCGCGGGTGAAGCAGCTGGAGAAGATCGAGCGCATTGAGATCGACGAGGAGGATCTTTCGGAGATCCGTGTGAAGTTCCCGCCGGCGCCTCGCAGCGGTGACGTAACCTTCGAGGTGAAAGATGCGGTAATTGGGTACCCGGCCGATGGCGGTCGCTACGCCGCTTCGCTCCCTAATGCTAAGATCGTTTTGGATAAGGCGAATCTCATTGTCCGCCGGGGCGAGAAGGTGGCGTTCGTGGGGCGGAACGGTGAAGGCAAGACTACGATGATGCGCGTCCTGATGGGCGAACTCGAGCTTTTCTCCGGCGAGGCGAAGGTCGGCTACAATGTCGACATAGGCTATTACGCCCAGAATCAGGAAGATGTGCTCGACAAGAAGGCCACCGTGTTCGACACCCTAGACCGCATCGCGGTGGGCGACATCCGCACCAGGCTGCGCGACATCCTGGCTGCATTCCTCTTCAAGGGCGAGGACATCGACAAGAAGGTGGCGGTCCTCAGCGGTGGCGAGCGTTCGCGGCTTGCGATGGCCTGCCTGATGCTGAAGGCCCACAACCTGCTGGCCCTCGACGAGCCGACCAACCACATGGACATCCGATCGAAGGACGTCCTCAAGCAGGCCCTCCAGGCCTACGACGGGACCATCATCGTGGTTTCCCACGACCGCGATTTCCTGAACGGCCTGGTCGACAAGGTCTACGAATTCGTGGACGGCCGCGTGAAGGAACACCTCGGCGGCGTCGACGACTTCCTCCGCCACAAAAAGGCCGAATCCTTCCGTGACATTGAGATGACCAATAAGAAGGCAGCGCCGGCTAGCGCTGGCCTGGCGCTGCGGCAGGTTCTTTCAGGGCCGAGCGCCCCCGCTGGCCCTGAAAAGGTTCTGCCGCGCGATGGAAAGCCGGAGCAGAAAAAGAGCTACCAGCAGCAGAAGCAGCAGTCAAAGGAAGAGAAGCGCGCAAAGAACCGCCAGAACCTGCTTGAGAGACAGATCGCCGAACTCGAAGAGAAGATGGCCGCCATCGAGAAGCAGCTCTCCGCACCTACCCCCGACATCGACATCATGGACCTCACCCGAGAGTACCTCGAACTCAAGCGCGAGCTCGACGCCCGCATGGACGAGTGGGCCTCTTACGAATAGAGGTTTTTTTTATTATATTTGTATGCTATGGAAGAACGCGACAGCTACTATCTCTACGGCATGCACCCCGTCACCGAAGCGGTGCGGCAGGGCCGTAAATTCGATAAGATACTCTTCAAAAAGGGCATGGAAGGGGAGCAGTACCGCAGCCTTCTCGAAGAGGCCGAGGGCCGCGGCATACCCTGCCGCCATGTGCCCGGCGAAACCCTGAACCGCCTGGTGAAAGGCGCCCACCAAGGCGTCGTGGGCTACCTCGCAGCCATCGACTACGTCCCCTTCGAGGAGATGGTCGAGAGCGCCCTCTCGCGCAAGGCCAGTCCGCTGTTCCTGGTGCTCGACGGAGTGAGCGACGTGCGCAACCTCGGCGCCATCGCGCGCAGCGCCGAATGTGCAGGGGCCGACGGGATCGTCGTCCCCGCCCACGGCACCGCCGCCCTCAACGCCGACGCCGTCAAGACCTCCGCCGGCGCGCTCCTGAGGGTCCCGGTGGCCCGCGTGGCGAACCTCCGCACAGCCCTGTACTATTTCCGCGACTCCGAATTCCAGGTCGTCGCCGTGAGCGAAAAGGCAGAGGACGAGCTTTATTCCGTCAATCTCCGCAAGGCCACGGCGCTGGTGCTCGGCTCCGAGGGCTCCGGGATTTCGGAGCCGGTGCTCCGCCTCTGCACCGTGGGTGCGCGCATCCCCATGGTGGGGGAGACGGGCTCGCTCAACGTCTCCGTCGCCGCCGCCATACTGCTCTTCGAGGCAGTGCGGCAGCGAATGTCATGATTTTTGCTTTGGGATAATATAAAACTGTCAAATATGAAAAGAATACTTGCCATCCTGGCCGTCCTCAGTTTCAGCGTGATGCTGGCTGAGGCAGGCACCGTGAAGAAAACTTTCGACATCGACGAATTCACCGGCATCAGCGCCTCCGACGCCTTCGAGGTGACCCTCGAACATGGCGACGAATTCAGCGTTGAGGTGGAGGTGACCAAGGAATTCCTGCCCTACCTCGTGGTGAAGAACCAGCGCGGCACCCTGGAGCTCAAGTTCTCCAAACTGCCCTTCAAGCTGAAGCAGAAAGACCGCAACAAGGTGGCCAAGGCCGTCATCCGTCTGCCCAGGCTCACCTTCATCGCCCTCTCCGGCGCTTCGAAGCTCCGCAGCAGCGACGACTTTCCCCTTGCCATGGGCCGCGTGGTCATCGACCTGACCGGAGCCAGCAGCATTCCCCAGCTCTCGCTCCGCGCTCCCGAAGTCGGACTCAAGCTCTCCGGAGCATCCAAGGCCAGTCTCGAACTCTCGGTCTCCGACTTCTCGGCCGACCTCAGCGGCGCTTCCAAGCTGGAAGCCGTCGGACGGGCCACTTCCGCCAGTTTCGGCTGCTCCGGCGCCTCGAAGGTCGATGCCGACGACCTGGTCTGCAATGAGGTGACCGTCGACGCCAACGGAGCCTCCAACGTCGAGGTCCATGCCATCAACGAGCTCACGGTCTCTTTGTCAGGCGCTTCCCGCTGCCGCTACTTCGGCGATGCCGACAAGCTGAACGTACATCCCAAGAGCATTACCGGCGCTTCCAGCCTGAAGGCCGTGAACGAACGCTGAGCCTGTCATGCGACGCTTCACTTTCCTCCTGGCCCTCGGGCTGGCCTTCATCTCCCTCTCCTGCGACCCGGTCAAACCTGAACCGGAGCCCGAACCCGAGCCCGGGCCCGCGGTGCTTGCCAAGGGAGCCGACGTCAGCTGGGTGACGCAGATGGAGAAGGACGGACGCAAGTTCTACAACTCCGCGGGACAGCAGACCGAATGCATGGCCCTGCTCAAAAGCCTGGGCATGAACTCCATACGCCTGCGCGTATGGGTCGATCCGGAAGGCGGATGGTGCGGCAGGGAAGACGTGGTGGCCAAGGCGAAGCGCGCCAACGCCCTCGGGATGAGGGTGATGATCGACTTCCACTACAGCGATTCCTGGGCCGACCCCGGCAAGCAGAACAAGCCCGCGGCCTGGAAAGACCTGGGCTTCGAGGCCCTCAGGCAGGCAGTGGCCGACCATACCACCGACATCCTGACGGCCCTCAAGTCGGCAGGCGTCACCCCCGAATGGATACAGATAGGCAACGAGACCACCGGCGGCATGCTCTGGCTCGACGGACAGAACTACAACGACGCCGGCTTCAGCCGCTACGTCCAGCTCCACAACGCCGGCTACGACGCAGCCAAGAAGGTGTTCCCCGGCGCCAAGGTGATGGTGCACGTGGACAACGGCTGGAACTGGGGGACTCTCAACTGGTTTTTCTCATCCTTCGTCAACCTGCAGGCGAAGTTCGACCTCATAGGGCTCTCGCTCTATCCGGAGAAGGACAACTGGCAGAGCCTTGTCTCCCAGACCTTCCAGAACATCGAAACCCTGTACGGCAGCTACGGCAGGGAGACCATACTCTGCGAAGTGGGCATGGACTGGCAGGAGGCAGCCACCTGCAGGAGCTTCCTGAGCGAACTGCTCGGCAGGTCGAAAGCCGATGGCTCCCACTGCACGGGCGTCCTCTACTGGGAACCCGAAGGCTACCATGCCTGGAGCGGCTACTCGAAAGCCGCCTTCGACAACAGCGGCAAGCCCACCGCCGCACTTGATGCGTTTAAGGATTAATTAGATGCCGGATCAGCTCCGGCGTGACGGATGAGTATGAAATGGCTTAATATATTTATCATCACAATTTTGTTGGCCGCTTGCGGGAAGCAGGGGGTGAGGGAGGAGAGTCTCCTGACCGCGTGGGAGTTCAGCCGCGACGGGCAGAACTGGGAGAGCGTCACCGTGCCCCACGACTGGGCCATCTACGGCCCCTTCGACCGCTCCAACGACCTCCAGGTCGTAGCCGTCCTCCAGAACGGAGAAGTCGAGGAAACGGCCCATACCGGCCGCACCGGCGGCCTGCCCTACATGGGTAAGGGCTTCTACCGCACCAATCTCGATTTCGGGAACTTCGACCCTGAAGCCGAGTCCCTGACCCTGCTCTTCGACGGGGCGATGAGCCAGGCCCGCGTGAAGCTCAACGGCCAGGAAGCCATCTACTGGCCCTATGGCTACAACGCCTTCCACGCCGACGTGACCCCGCTCGCCAGGCCCGGCGACAATCTCCTGGAAGTCAGCCTCGAAAACCTGCCCAACAGCTCCCGCTGGTACCCCGGCGCCGGTCTCTACCGCAACGTCCACCTGATCCGCACCTCCCGTACCCATATCCCCGTGTGGGGAACCCATGTGGTCACCCCGGAAGTGTCCGCCGATGCGGCCAGGGTCGTGCTGGAAGTCACCGTGGCCGAGCCGAAGCCGGGAGTGCTCGTGTATACCCGCATCCTCGACCCGGAAGGCCGCGCCGTGGCTGAATCCAGCGATCCTCTCGAAGCGGAGAAGGTGGTGCAGTATTTCGATGTCGCGAAGCCCTGCCTCTGGTCGCCCGAGGACCCTTCGCTCTACCGCGCCGAGACTGTACTTCTGCTTGACGGCAAGGTACTTGATACCTATCCCACCCGCTTCGGCATCCGCACCATCGCCCTCGTCCCTGACGACGGCTTCTATCTCAACGGCCTGAAGCGCAAGATCCAGGGCGTGTGCAACCACCACGACCTCGGGCCTCTCGGCGCTGCGGTCAACCGTGCGGCGCTGCGCCATCAGCTTGAACTCCTGAAGGAGATGGGCTGCGACGCCATCCGCACTTCCCACAACATGCCGGCCCCCGAGCTGGTGGAGCTCTGCGACGAGATGGGTTTCATGATGATGGTGGAGGCCTTCGACGAATGGGACATCGCCAAGTGCGAGAACGGCTACCATCTCTTCTTCGACGAGTGGGCCGAGAGGGACATGGTCAACATGCTGCGCCATTTCCGCAACAATCCCTCGGTGATAATGTGGGGCATAGGCAACGAAGTGCCGACCCAGTGCGCCGACGAGGGCTACCGCGTGGCGGCGTTCCTGCAGGACATCTGCCATCGCGAGGACCCGACGCGCTTCGTCGTGGCGGGGATGGACAGGGCCGACTGCGTGGTGCGCAACGGCTTCGCGCAGCTGCTCGACGTGGTGGGTTTCAACTACAGGACCTTCAGATACACAGAAGCTTACGAGCTACTGCCACAGAAGCTGCTGCTGGGCTCGGAGACGGCCTCGACCGTGAGTTCGAGGGGCGTGTACAAGCTGCCGGCGGTGCCGCGTTCCGGGGCGAAGTATCCCGACAACCAAAGCTCGGCCTACGACAACGAGTTCTGCTGGTGGTCGAACGTGCCGGACATCGATTTCGCGATGATGGACGATTATCCCTGGACCATAGGGCAGTTCGTCTGGACGGGCTTCGACTACCTGGGCGAGCCTACGCCCTACGACGTGGATGCCTGGCCGAGCCACAGCTCCTATTTCGGCATCTTCGACCTGGCCTCGCTTCCGAAGGACCGTTTCTGGCTCTATCGTTCGCAGTGGCGCAGGGATGTTCCGACGCTGCACCTGCTGCCGCACTGGACCTGGCATGGGCTGGAGGGGGAAAAGGTGCCTGTGTACTGCTACACGAGCTATCCCATGGCGGAGCTTTTCGTCAACGGTGTGTCGCAGGGTGTCAGGGGTTTCGAGACGTCCAAAACTGCCAATTCGGGTGTCAACGACGTGGAGAACAGCGTTGTGACCATGCCGCGCTACAGGATGATGTGGGAGGATGTGGTCTATGAGCCGGGGGAGATTGAGGTCGTGGCCTATGATACTTTGGGCCGGGAGATGCAGCGCGAAGCCATACGTACGGCAGGGGAGCCTGCCGCGATCGAGCTGTCGGCCGACCGCGAGGCGCTCCAGGCCGACGGGGTCGACCTGGCCTATGTGACGGTCAGGATAGTGGATGCCGAAGGCAATACCTGCCCGGCGGCGACCAATGAGGTGAGTTTCAGCGTCTCAGGCGCAGGCAGCTACCGGGCTGCCGCAAATGGCGACGCCACCTGCCTCGTCCCATTCCAGTCGCCCGTGATGCCCGCCTTCAGCGGCCGGCTCACCGCCATCCTCCAATCTTCCACCCACAAAGGCACAATCAAACTCACCGCCACCTCCCAGGGCCTCACCCCCGCTACTCTGAAAATAAACGTTAAATAAAATACAGTTATGATCGACAAACAAATCCTGGCTGAAAAGTATCAGGCCATATTCGGCGACGAGACGCCACGATTCTTCACGGCCCCCGGCCGCATCAACATCATCGGCGAACACACCGACTACAACGGCGGTTTTGTCCTCCCCGGCGCCGTCGACAAGGCAATCACCATCGCCATCAAACCCAACGGCACCCAGCTCGTCAACCTCGTCTCCATCGACGAGGACGAAGCAACCGTCTTCTTCCGCATCGGAGGCCCCCAGCCCAAAGAACAGTGGGCATCCTACTTCTATGGCGTGATCGAAGAGATGCGCAAACGCGGCGCCACCATCGGCGGCTTCAGCGCAGTCTTCGCAGGCGACGTCCCCCTCGGCGCCGGAATGTCCTCCTCCGCCGCCCTCGAATCCTGCGTCGGTACCGCCCTCAACAAACTCTTCAACCTTGGCTTCTCCAAGGAAGAACTCGCCAAGATCGGCCAGATGACCGAGCATCACTATATCGGCGTCCGCTGCGGCATCATGGACCAGTTCGCCTCCATCTTCGGCCAGAAAGGCCACGTCGTGCGCCTCGACTGCCGCAGCCTCGAGTACACCCTGGTGCCCTTCGACCCCAAGGGAGTCGAGATCGTCCTGATCGACACCATGGTCAAGCATACCCTGGCCTCCTCCGAGTACAACGTCCGTCGCGCCCAGTGCGAGGCAGGTGTAGCCGTGATTAAGAAATACCGCCCCGAGGTCGATCTGCTCCGCGACGTGACCATCGAAGAACTCGAGGAACACCGCGCCGAGATCGATCCCGAAGCCTTCCACCGCTGCGCCTTCGTGATCAACGAGAACAAGCGCCTGATGGCCGCCTGCGCCGCCATGGAAGTGGGAGACTATGAAGAAGTAGGCCGCCAGATCTACGCCACCCACGAAGGCCTGAGCGTGGAGTACGGCGTCAGCTGCGTGGAACTCGACTTCATCGTCAACATCGCGAAAGAACACAAGGCCGTGCTCGGCGCCCGCATGATGGGCGGCGGCTTCGGCGGCTGCGTGATCGCCCTCGTGAAGAAGGAAGGCGTCGCCGACTACATCGCCGACGTCAAGCAGCGTTATATGGTAAAGTTTGACAAGGATCCGCGCGTGATCGAGGTAGAGATCTCCGACGGAGCCCGCGAATGCTGAGAGCCATGATCGATCCTGAACAAATCCGCCTGATAAGCCTCGTCAATCCCGACGGATCCGAGGTCATCCTGTCGAACCTCGGCGCAGGCATCGTGTCGGTGGTGGTTCCCGACCGCCAGGGCCGCATGGCCGACGTGGCGCTGGGCTACCGCGACCCCGCCGACTACTGCAACGACGGCCCCTGCATGGGCAAGGTGCCCGGTCGCTTCGCCAACCGCATCGCGCTGGGACGCTTCTCCGTCGCCGGCAAGGAGTATTCCCTGTCCATCAACAACGGCCCGAACCATCTCCACGGCGGCCCTGGCGACGAGTCCTACGCCAACCGCCTCTGGGACGTGAAGGAGACTCCTTCCGGAGTGACCTTCATCCTTGACAGCCCCGACGGCGACGCCGGCTACCCCGGCGCCGTGCACGTCGAGGCCGCCTACAGCTGGAGCGAAGACCATATCCTCGAACTCCGCCTGACTGCCACCTCCGACGCCGAGACAGTGGTCAACCTCACCAACCACGCCTACTTCAACCTGAAAGGGGAGGAGGTGGGCGACGTGACCGGCCACTTCCTGCAGCTCAGGGCCTCCCGCTACCTGTCCACGAGCGATTCGCTGATCCCCGTCGGCGAGCCCGCCCCCGTGGCCGGTACGCCCATGGACTTCACCATCCCCAAGGCCATAGGCCGCGAGCTCCACGCCGATTTCCCCGCCATCAACTACGGCAAGGGCTACGACAACTGCTTCGTGATTGACGGCTGGAAAGAAGGTGAGGTACAGAAGGTTGCGGTGCTCAGCGAAGAGACTTCCGGCCGCACGCTGGAGGTCTTCACCGACGCCCCCGGCATCCAGGTCTATACCGGCAACTGGCTGGAAGGCTGCCCCGTGTCGAAGAGCGGGAAGGCCTACCACGACTACGACGGAGTGGCGCTCGAATGCCAGTATTTCCCCGACTCGCCCAACCGCCCCGACTTCCCCTTCAGGACTCTCAAGCCCGGAGAAGTCTACGAGAATACAATCGTATTCTCTTTTAAATGAGTGCGGAGCGGTTCATAGCAACGAAATTGGCGAAAGGCGGCGAACGCTGGAGCCGGACCAGCAATACAATTGCCTGGGTCTCAGTCGCACTCAGCATCGCCATCATGGTAGTAGCCATCGCAGTGGTCGCGGGTTTCAAGCGAGAGATCCGCGGCCGCGCGACCGGCTTCATGGGCTCCGTGATGCTCGTCCAGCCCGGCCAGGCCCCCGTCAACGAGCTTTATCCATTCTCCGAGATGCTGTCCTACAGGGAGCGTGTCTGCGCCATCCCCGGCGTGGAGTCGTTCTCCGGCGTTGCCTGGCGCTCGGGCCTGGTGAAGACCGAAAGCGACATCGAGGGCCTGTATTTCAAGGGTGTGGATTCGCTCTACGATTTCTCGTTCTTCGGCGACTGCCTGGTGGAGGGCGAACTGCCTGACTACCATGGCCGCATCTCCAACGATGTGCTGATTTCGCGTCCCACGGCGCGTAAGCTCGGTTTCAGGCCGGGCGACGAGCTGGTGGTCTACTTCATAGGGGAGAAGGTGAATGTGCGGAAATTCCGCATTTCCGGCCTTTACGAGGCTGGTCTCGAAGAGATTGACTCCCAGATGGCCGTGGCCGACCGCCGCCACGTCCAGCGACTCAACGGCTGGGCCGCCGACGAGGTCTCCTCAATCGAGATCCGGACTTCGCCGGGGATCCCGGTGGAGACCATGGCCTCGCGTATAGAAGACGTCATCTACGACTATTCCGAAGACGACGACACGGCTCTCTTCATCACCACCGTCAAGCGGCTCTACGGCCACCTTTTCGACTGGCTCGCGCTGCTGGACCTCAATGTCTGGATGGTGCTTCTGCTGATGGTCGTAGTGGCGGGTTTCAACATGATTTCTGCCGTGCTGATCATCCTTTTCGAGCAGATTTCGACCATCGGTCTGCTGAAGGCGCTGGGCATGACTTCGCATGAGGTGGGGAAGGTCTTCATGCTGCGTGCGGGAGAGCTGGTGGGGAAGGGGATGCTTTGGGGCAATGTGGTGGGCATAGGGCTCTGTCTGATACAGAAATACACGAACCTGCTGAGGCTCGATCCGGCGAACTATTTCGTCGATTCGGTCCCGGTCGCCCTTTCCGTCCCGCAGCTGCTGTTGCTCAATATCGGCGCCGGCCTGCTGATCATGGCCATCGTCACCCTCAGCACCCGCTTCATCGCCCGCGTCTCCCCCGACCGCAACCTCCGCTTCGAATAAATTTCCGTTTACGGCACCAGGGTGCAGTAGCGGCGGTAGGTGTGGATCACGGCTTCTACGTAGCCGGCGATCGCCGGATTGTAGGTGTCGAGCGTAAGCGCCACGTCTTCCCACTTGTCAGGATCCCTCTTCGCCTCCGCAGTCTCCTCCCGCCGCGACGCCATCGCCCCTATGCCTATGTTGTAGGCCCCCAGCGCGAAACGCATCGCCTCCTCGTTGTCCATGCCCTCCCTGCGGAACTGCCGCAGCAGGTCCCCGAAGAGATGCGTCCCCACGTCGATGTTCGCATCAGGCTCCAGCATTGACTCCGGGTCCATCCCGTAGTTCTCCGCCGTCACCTTCATCACCTGCATCAGCCCCATCGCACCCATGCTCGAGTAAGCCTCCGGATCGTATCTGGACTCGTGCCAGATGATGGCCGATACCAGCCTCCAGTCGATACCCCGCCGCTTGGCGTAGCGCTTGACTATCCAGTCGTAGGACGAAAGATGCCTCTCGCCCTGGTTGCAGTCACGCATGTAGCGTATCGAGTCGGCCGGATACAGACCCGTGTCCTCCACCGGCACGGGTCCGCTGCATGCCCTCGCCATCCAGAGTATAAGCACCGCCAAAAGGAAGAAAAACAGTCGTTTAAAAGACATAGAAAGGCCAGTGGATGCCGAACCTGAAAGCAGGCAGAGGTTTGATGTAGTGGTAGGCCGAGAAGTAGTCCGACTTAGGCCAGTCCTTGAAAGCGTTGGTGTATTTGATGAAGATGCTGACCTGCTTCCACTGGGCATTGAGGAAGATGTCGAAGTAAGGCACATTGCCGATCAGTTCCATGTTCTGGTTGTGGAACTGCCCGATGTCCGGCGCGTAGGAAGGCGCGTACCACGCCGTGTTGTAGATGGCGTTGACGCCCGCCTGCAGGTTCATCACACCCTTCACCACGTCGATGTCGAAATACCAGCGCAGGTTGAGCGTCAGTTTCGGCAGCGGCAGCACGTCCTCCGGGGCGCTGGTCAGCTGGAAGAGCGCCTGGTTGTCGAAGTGCAGGCGCCAGACAGTGAAGTCCTTGCGCAGGTAGGCACTCATGATGCTGACAGGTTCGGTGTGTTGCCTGACGATGGCATCGGTGTCGTAGTAGAGCAGCCCGGCCACCAGGGCATAGCCGAATCCCGCCTCTAGCCTCCACTTGGGAATCTTTAGCTCCGCCTCGGCCCTCGTGGTGGAGGTCTTGGAGAAGTCGTTGTCCCAGCGGTGGTGGTTCATGTAGATCTGCTGCTCGAAGGGGTGCGGGGTCTTCAGGCCGGTGTGGAACTTTCCTATGAGGTGTATGCCCTTGTCGAGCGGATAGACCGAAAGGCGCAGCTTCGCGTCGATGTCGAAGTCGAACATCCGGTAGCCCGCGAAATAGTAGTCGGCGGTGGCGTCCCAGGCCAGGTATTTCTTCAGCATGCCGGAGGCGCCGCCGTACACGTAGAGGTTGTGCTGAGTGTCGAACTTGCGGCCCGAGACGTAGTCGGAGGGCTTGAAAGCGTAGGTGGAGAGCAGCTGGTAGCCTATTCCGCCGTTGACCTTGGCCAGGATTGCGTCGGGCGCGAAGGGCTGGAGCTTGATGAAGACGCGGTTCTCCAGGTTGCGCACGGCAAGGTCGTCGTAGCTCGAGATGGGGTTGAGATAGTAATTGTGGTAGAACGAGTGCCCGCAGGTGTCGCTCTCCGCGATCTTGTCGGTGTACACCTTGCTGTAGGTGGTGAATTCCGCGCTGTGGCCCAGGTGGGCCATCGTGCCTTCGCCCAGCGAGAGCGAATCCCTGTCCTTGCGGAAGAAGTTCATCGGCACCGCCAGAGTCTGGTGGATGAAATAGGAGCGGCGCTTGTAGAGGTTGGAAGCCTCGGCGAGGTTCACCTGTATCGACTTGGCCTCCACGATGGTGTCGCGGATCCAGAACGAGTCGTGTATGCCGCCGTTCTCGGTGCGGGTGACCCTCTGGCGTATGGTTCCGAAATTGGCGAAGTAGCGCTTGCCCATGTAGTTGCCGATTATCACCGTGGTGCGGTTGTCGGTCTTTTCGTTCTGCAGCAGGCCCTTGGAGCCCATCTGCCTGTAGGCCAGGGTGAAGTTGAACTGCGGGGTGATGTTCTGGGTGGAGAGCAGCTTCACGTTCGACTCCTCCATCGTCTTGTTGGCGAACGGGGTGCCCCAGTAGGCCAGCTCGGTGTAAGGGGTCTTGGTGTTGTATTGCTTGATGGTCTCGTCGGTCTGGGAATCACCGATATACGGGGTGAACATCGGGGCGTCGGGCGCCTCCTCGCGGCGGAACCAGTTGTGGTAGAGCGTGGCGGAACCGTTGGTGCCCAGCCAGGTGGCGTTGATGTCCTTCTTGTACATCGGCTGGTCGTAGTAGTTGCTGTTGGCCGTCGTGTCGAGCCCCGCCTCGTGGTATTCGTTGAAGTACTTGTCCGAAGTCCAGACCAGTATCCGCCTGTAATACATGGAGTCAGGTATCACGAAGGTCTCGATCACGCGGGGCTTGGCCGCCCTCAGGCTGTCGCGCTCTTCCTTGCGTATGCGGCGCATGGCGCGCTTGATGTCGGAGGTGTCGGGGAGGTTGCGCGCCAGGGAGTCGAGCACGTAGCGGTTGATGGAGTCGGAGAGGGGGAGGCTGACGGTGTCGATCTCGCCCCAGAAGATACGGTCGATCGAGTCGCGGAGGTTCTGCAGGTGAAGCGAGTCGGAATACGCCGCGAAAGCCGCGGAATCCATCGGGGGAAGCGTATCCTGGACCGCCGGAACCGCCAGGGAATCAATAACGGGAATGGTGTCCTGCGGAGCACGGAGCCACTTCCCCCGTCCGGCAGGATGTGCCGGCAGGGACACTGCAGCCGCCATCAACGCGACCGTAATCAACAAGGCTCTGTGCTTCAATTTCAGCATCGCTTCACCCCTTATACAATTTTCACGCCGATTCGCGAAAGTTCTGCCAATGTTTTTTCATGTCCTGCCTTGTCGATGTAGGCCAGGCCCGCTTCGAGAAGGTACACCTCGCACCCCGCCTTCACCAGGTCGTAGCAGGTCTCGCGCACGCAGTATTCAGTGGCTATTCCGCTCACCAGCACGTTCTTGGTCAGTACCGTGCTCAGCTCTATGCCCTCCGAGTTGTGGCTCTCGAAGCCGGAATACTGCTCCTTCTTCGGGTTCAGGCCCTTGAAGAACATGTTGGCCTTGGAGGGCCTGTGCTCCGGCAGCTCCACGTCCCTGTAGAAGGCCTCGTGGATCTCGCCCCCGTGGGTCTGCATCACGCAGTGAGCCGGCCAGGGGCCGCCCTGCTCCTTGAACGAGCAGTGGTTTACCGGGTGATGGTCAAGCACATAGAGCACCTGGTCGTTTTCGTAGCGGTTTATCATCTTCACGCTCTCCGCTACCGCCTTTTCGGCATTGGTGCAGGCCATCGAGCCGTCGATGAAATCGTAGAGCATGTCGACCACCACGTGCGTGTAGCGCTGCGGCACTCCCGTCTCCTCCTCCTGCATCTTCTTGATCTGGCGGATGATCCTGTTGATAAGCAGCATCTTCAGGTCGTACAGGTCGTCGGAGATGTCCACCTTATAATAGTGCGGGTTGATGATGCGTGTCTGCGTCGGGTTGAACGATGCCAGGTTGGCACGGTAGTAATCGCGCTTCTCGAAGACAGTGCGGCTGTCCTCGATGATCCTGCCGTTGTCGAACGAGAGCTCCTGCAGCTTCTTCCAGCTGTAGGAACCGGCGGGGAAGGTGGTGTACTTGGTCTCGTCGGCTTCGTCGGTGATGTGCAGCTCCTCGCAGTTCTCGATGATCTTCGAGAAGGAGTCGCCGCGCAGGCAGGTCACGTCGGCCTTGAACTTGCCGTCCTGGATGATGCGGTAGGTCACCTGGAAGCCCGGGTTGATCAGCTTGGCCTTGTCTTCGCTGCGCTTGAGTATCGGTTCGTCGTCCACCTGCACCAGCTTGTACACGTTGCCGAAGCAGGGGTTGTGCTTGCTGGTGGCGATGGCGTCGCCCACTCCGAAACTGTCGACGGCCGCGCCCTGCTTCTCCAGGTCGGAGATGATGTATTCGTCGAGCGAGTTGGTGGCGAAAATCTTGCAGCCCTTCAGGCCTGCGGCGTCGAGCACCTCGCGGCACTTCTCCGAGAGATAGGCCAGGTCGCCGCTGTCGAGGCGGATGCCGTAGCCCTGCGGGTAGCTGTCGTCTATGCCGTTGGCCCTGAAGGCCTTGATGGCGTTCTTGAGGCCGCACTTGAGTGTGTCGAAGGTGTCGATGAGCAGGATCAGCCCTTCGCCGCGGTGGGTCTTGATATAGTTGTCGAAGGCCTTGTACTCCCCGTCGATCGAGCAGCCGAAAGACGTGGTGTAGCTGTGGGCCATCGTGCCGCTGGCAGGGAAGCCGAACTCCACCCCTGTCAGGATGTTGGAAGTGCTCTCGCAGCCTCCTATCAGGGCGGCCTTCGCTCCGTACTCCGCAGCCCAGGGGCCGTGGGCCCTGCGCGAGCCGAACTCGCTCACCGGACGCTCGCCCGCGGCACGTGTCACGCGCGAGGCCTTGGTCGCGATGGCCATCTGGTGGTTCATGATGCAGAGCAGCGGCGTCTCGAGCACCTGAGCTTCGATGATGGGCCCGACCACGGTGATGACGGGCTCCTTCGGGAAGGCTATCTCGCCCTCCTTCATCGCATATACCTGTCCCGTGAACTTCATGTGGGCCAGGTACTCCCGGAATTCGCGGTACTCGTCGCCCGGCAGGAACTTCTCGAAGAATGAGATATCCTCGCTTCCCAGGCCCGCGATCATCTGCATCGCTTCGCGCGTGCCGCTGACCACCGCCCAGTTGTTGTTGTCGGGCGCCTTGCGGAAGAAGAGGTTGAACACCGCGACCTTGTCCTTCATCCCGTTGTCGTAGAAGGACTTGCCCATCGTGTACTGGTACTTGTCGGAGCAGTAGGATATGTTCAGCATGGTATTATCTTGGAAATTTCAGGTCCAGTTCGGCTATCTTGCCCACGTCGCGGAGCTCCAGGCCGGGCATCACCGCAGCGCGTATGGTGTGGGTGCGGCAGATTTCGAGATAGAAATCGACTATCGAAAACTTTTCGGGCCAGGGGCGCATCAGCGGGAAGATGGCCGGGTCAATGCAATGTATGCCGGAGAAGGCCAGGGCGGTGCACTGGTCGGGGTCTATGCCCGGGTAGGGGCTGCGCACTTCGCCGGTGGCGCGGTTGGTCCAGCCCACGAGTTTCCCTTCGTCGTCGAAGAGGAAGTAGCGCTGGGTCTCGCGCGGGCTCACCAGGATGGTGGCGAGGTCGCCCTCGCGGTGCTGCGCGCGGAACCACTTGAGGTCCAGGTTGGAAAGTATGTCCACGTTGTGGACGAGGAAGGGCTCTTCGCCCTGCAGCAGGGCTTCCGCGTGACGTATCCCGCCGCCGGTCTCCCGGAGCAGGTCGGTCTCGTCGGAGAAGGCCACGGGCACGCCCCAGCCTTTGCGCTCCGCCACGTGGGCGCGTATCTGCTCCGCGAAGTGGTGTACGTTGATCACCAGCGAGTCGCAGCCCGAAGCCACCAGTTTCTCCGCCACATGGTCGACAAGCGGCTTGCCACCGACTGGCACGAGGGCCTTGGGCATCGTGTCGGTCAGGGGTTTGAGCCGGGTGCCGAGCCCGGCGGCGAAGATAAGGGCTTTCATGGCTCAGAGTTCTTTCTCCACGTCGAGTTCGCGGTGGGTGATCTTCACCTTGACGTTGAATTTTCCGGCCAGGTGGGCGGCCATGTGTTCGGCGCAGTACACCGAGCGGTGCTGCCCGCCGGTGCAGCCGAAGCCGACCATCAGGTGGGTGAACTTGCGCTCGATGAAGCGCTTCACATGGGCGTCGACCAGCGAGTAGGCGCTGTCGAGGAACTTGAACACCCCGCCGTCGTCTTCCATGAACTTCACCACTTCCGGGTCCATGCCGGTGAAGTGCCTGTAGTGCTCGTACTTGCCGGGGTTCTCGAGGCCGCGGCAGTCGAACACGTAGCCGCCGCCGTTGCCGCTCTCGTCGTTGGGGATGCCTTTCTTGTAGGCGAAGCTCATCACGTCGACCTCCAGACCGGGTTCGGGTCCGGGATCGGCGAACTGCTTCATCTTCACCATCTCCCCGAGCAGGTCGTTCAGGTAGGGATATTCCGTGAAGGGCTCCTTGAGCAGCTTGCGGAGGTTGTCGATGGCGTAGGGGACGCTCTGCAGGAAGTGCGGCTTCTTCTCGAAGTAGCCCCGGAAGCCGTAGGCTCCGAGCACCTGGAGGGTGCGGAAGAGCACGAAGTGCCTGAGCGTCTGCAGGAACTCTTCCTTGCTCACCGGCCGGTAGGGCTTCAGTGCCTCGAGATATGCGTCTATGAGTTCGGCCTTGAACTCGTCGGGATATGCCGCCTTTGCCTGCCAGATGAACGAGGCCACGTCGTAGTAGATGGGACCCTTCCTGCCTCCCTGGAAGTCGATGAACCAGGGCTCGCCGTCGCGCACCATCACGTTGCGCGCCTGGAAGTCGCGGTAGAGGAAGGTGTCCGACATCGCGCCCATCAGCACGTCGGCCATTGCCTGGAAGTCCTGATCGAGCTCTATCTCGCTGAACTCCAGCCCCGTGGCCTTGAGGAAGCAATACTTGAAATAATTCTGGTCGAAGGCTATCATCCTGCGGTCGAACTCGGGCTGGGGATAGCACACCGAGAAGTCGAGCCCCTTTGCACCCTCGTACTGGATGCGGGGCAGGGCGCGGACCACCTTGGCGATGAGGGCCTTCTCTTCAGGGGAATAACTGCCTTTCGTGCGGCCGTCGGCCACCATGCGGAAGAGCGTGTCGTCGCCGAGGTCCTCCTGCAGGTAGCAGGCGAAATCTTCGCTGTGGCAGAGCACCTCGGGCACGTTGAGCCCGCGCTCGCGGAAGTGCCGGGCCATGGTCCAGAAGGCTATGTTCTCGGGCACGGAGGTGCCCAGGGCGGCTATGAGCGTCCGCCCGCCGCTTCCGATGCGGAAGTAGCGGCGGTTGCTGCCCGACGAGGGCAGTTCGGCGATGCTCTCGACCCGGGAGCCGGTATACTGTTCGAATAATGTCTTTACGCGATCCATGACGGGGTGACGTTAACCTTCAAAGTTAGTCATTATTCCTCACTTTTCCAACCGACGGTCTGAACCAGGGTGACGGCCTGGGTGTCGGAGAGGCCCAGCGCCGCGGCCAGGGCGGGCCGGTCGATCCACGCGCGGGTGACCGTGGCCAGGCCCTCCGACGCGCAGAACAGGTAGATGTTCTGGCAGATGAAGCCCGAGTCGGTGAAGATGGTCTCCATCACCCCCTCCGGGGTCTTGCCCGTCACGAGCGTCTTCTCCGCCACCAGCACTATGTTCAGCGGGGCCGTGGCAGGGTATTCCTGCACTCCGCTGAGCGCCCGCAGGTCGGCCTCCGACTGCTGCACGAGCCGGATGTCGACGGCGTCGTAGACGAAAACTCCCTCGGGCAGCAGCAGCCTCAGCTCGAGTTCCTGCCAGTTGTGGGAGGAGGGGGCCGAGCGCCGTTTCAGCGAGATGTAGCCCCACGCGGCCCAGAGCAGGTCGGAGAGCAGCTGCAGGTCTTCGGGGTGGTCGAGGCGGAAGCGTCGCGGGCTGAACTTCCGCACCGAACGCCGGGCCATCAACGCATCGCGCAGCGGCATGCCGCCGCTGCGCGAAGGTTCTGGCAATAGGATTTCCTTCAAGACTAGTCGACTTTCGGACCGGCTTTCACGAGGGCCTTGCCGGCGCGGTTGGACTCGTACTTGTGGAAGTTCTTGATGAAGCGGCCTGCGAGGTCCCTTGCTTTCTCGTCCCATTTTTTGGGATCGGTGTAGGTGTCGCGGGGATCGAGGATAGCGGTGTCGACGCCTTTCAGCTTGGTGGGCACTTCGAAGTCGAAGTAGGGAATCTTCTTCGTCTTGGCCTTGTCGATGCTGTGGTCGAGGATCGCGTCGATGATTCCGCGGGTGTCCTTGATGGAGATGCGCTTGCCGGTGCCGTTCCAGCCGGTGTTCACCAGGTAGGCCTTGGCGCCGCTCTTCTTCATCTTCTTCACGAGCTC
>CAJONI010000076.1 GCA_905235995.1 uncultured Bacteroidales bacterium | reverse complement strand
CTTCTCGCGGAGCTGGTTGATGAAGATGCAGCAGGTATTGGTCTTGGAGATGTTGGCCGTGAGCTTGCGGAGGGCCTGGCTCATGAGCCTGGCCTGGAGGCCGACCTTGTTGTCCCCCATCTCGCCTTCGATCTCGGCCTTGGGAGTCAGGGCGGCCACGGAGTCGATCACGATGATATCGATGGCGCCGCTGCGGATAAGGTTGTCGGCGATCTCGAGGGCCTGCTCGCCGTTGTCGGGCTGGGAGATCAGGAGTGTGTCGATGTTTACGCCGAGATTGACCGCATAGCTGCGGTCGAAGGCGTGCTCGGCGTCGATGATGGCGGCGATGCCGCCCTGTTTCTGCGCCTCGGCGATGGCGTGGATGGCCAGCGTGGTCTTGCCGCTCGATTCGGGACCGTAGATCTCGATGACGCGGCCGCGGGGATAACCCCCGATTCCGAGGGCGTGGTCGAGAGCGATGGAACCAGTCGGGATGACCGAAACCTCCTGTGAAGGCTGGTCTCCCATTTTCATGATGGTGCCCTTGCCGAAATCTTTCTCGATCTTGGCGATGGTGGCTTGCAGCGCTTTCAGTTTCTCGGCACCCGCATTCGTCATTTCTTCTTTTTCTGTTGCCATACGTTGATGAATTAAGATTGGTTTAACATCGCTGACACATTCCGTCTGTCTGGCAAAGATACGATTTTTGTGGGAATATGACGCGTTTTGTCTTAAATTTGCAGTTACGAGTCCGACCTTGCAGATGAAAGAGAAACTCCTTGGAAAAACGCTCCCCGAACTGAGGGAACTGGCCACCTCCCTGGGCCTTCCGGCCTATGCCGGAGGACAGCTGGCGCAGTGGCTATACCAGAAGCGGGTGACGGACGTCGAGTCGATGACCAATCTCTCGAAAGCCGCACGCGCCGCGTTGGCGGAGCGCTGCGAAGTGGGCCGGACCCTTCCCGAGGAAGTGCTCACATCGAGCGACGGAACCCGTAAATACCTCTTCCCCACCTCGATCCCGGGCCAATACGTCGAGACGGTCATGATTCCGCAATATGAAGACGGCTCCGAAGGCGGTCTGGCCCGCGCCACGGCCTGCGTCTCCTCGCAGGCAGGTTGCAAGATGGCCTGCCGCTTCTGCATGACCGGGCGCGGCGGTTTCCACGGCCATCTCTCCGCAGCGGAGATACTTTCGCAGCTCCTCGGCATCGAAGAAGCGGAGCAGCTTACGAACGCCGTGTTCATGGGCATGGGCGAGCCCCTCGACAACTGGGAGGAGGTATCCCGAGCCCTCGAAGTCATCACAGCCCCCTGGGGCCTTGGCTGGAGTCCCAAGAGGGTGACGGTATCCACCATCGGTGTGCTGCCTAAGCTGAAGCGCTTCCTCGACGAGAGCCGCTGCCACCTGGCTGTCAGCCTCCACAACCCCTTCCCGGAAGAGCGCGCCGCGCTGATGCCCGTGCAGAAAGGATGGCCTGTCGAAGAAGTGATCGCGCTGCTTCGCGGCTACGATTTCTCCGGACAGAGGCGCGTGAGCTTCGAATACACCATGTTCGCGGGCGTCAACGACACTCCGCGCCATGCCGACGCCCTGGCCCGCCTGCTGCGGGGGATTGAATGCCGCGTGAACCTCATCCGCTTCCACGCCATCCCCGACTCCCCGTTGCGCACCTCCTCCCCCCAGGCCATCGCCGCCTTTCAGGCGCGCCTCCAGAAATCAGGCATCACGACCACCCTCAGGGCTTCGAGGGGCGAAGACATAATGGCCGCCTGCGGCCTGCTCGCCGGACGAGGCCTCCATAAAGATAATACCGCTGATTTATGAAACGCATACTCACACTGATGCTGCTGGCCATCTTCTCGACCTCCGCCGTGAGTGCAGAAGAAGTCTCTTCCGAACCCGCGAAGGGCCGCCCGAAAGTGGGCGTGGTCCTCTCGGGAGGAGGCGCCAAGGGCCTGGCTCACATCGGCGCCCTAAAGGTCATAGAAGAGGCCGGAATCAAGGTCGACTATATAGTAGGCACCAGCATCGGCTCCATCATGGCTGGAATATACGCCCTCGGCTACAGTGCCGACGAGATGGACACCCTGGTCCGTACGCAGAACTGGGACCTGCTCATGAGGGACCAGAGATTCCGCACAGATGTCTCCTACACCTTCAAGGAGGACGCCGACCGCTACCTGTTCACACTTCCTTTCATGAACCACAAGATGCTGACCCAGGAGGCCGAGGCCGGCAGCGGCAAGCCCAAGGGCCTGCTGCGCAACATCCCCGCAGCCCTGGTGGAAGGACAGAACCTCAACCAGCTCTTCACCAAGCTTTCCGTTGGCTACCAGGACGACATCGACTTCAACGACCTGCCCATCCCCTTCGCCTGCGTGGCGGTCGACCTCAACACGAAAGAGGAAGTTGTCTGGCACAGCGGCGACATCGTGACCGCCATACGCTCCAGCATGTCGATACCTGGATACTTCGTACCTGTGCACATCGGCGACCAGTACCTGGTGGACGGCGGCATGCTCAACAATCTCCCTGTCGACGTGGTGCGGAAAATGGGCGCCGACATAGTCATCACGGTCGACCTGCACCACTTCGACGAGAAGCAGAGACCCGACTCCGACCAGACCATCCCGGAAATGGTCGGCACGCTCCTCAGCATCATGAACGGTGCGAAATACCAGGCCGGCAGGGAGGATTCCGATATCCTGATCGAACCCAACACCGGCAGTTTCGGCATTCTGGCCTTCGACGACTATAGCGTCAATGCCCTGATCGACAGCGGCTACGTGGCCGGAAGCAGGGTTAGGGAACAGCTGGAGGAGCTGGGAGACAGACTGGCATCCTATTCAGGACCCGAGCGCATGCGGCCTCCTCGCGCCATCAATCTCAACCGCGACTCCGTGCTGATATCCCAGCTGGAGGTTAGCGGCACCGATGCCAGCGACATCGCGTGGCTCCTGGCCAGGACCGACATCGAACCCGGCAAATACATCACCGGCGAAGACATGGACAAGGCCATGGCCTTCTTCTACAATACCAAATGCTTCTCGAAGGCAGGCTACAGCGTCTCAGGCAATGAACTGGAAGGCTACCGCCTCAAGATCAAGCTTCAGCCGGAGCGGGTCCACCAGGCTGGCATAGGCTTCCGCTTCGACAGCCAGGAGTTCGCATCCATCCTGCTGGGCGTAAACCTCAACAAGCGCAGGCTCTTCGGGCACAATCTTGACATCATGTTCGAGCTTGGCTCAAACGCCAACGCCAACATAGCCTACGGCTACGTGTTCCGCAACCTCACCCGCTTCAACGTATCGGTGAGAGGCGCCCACCAAAGCATCGACCTCTACGACGACGTGGTAACCTACGAAGAGATCGAAAAGGGCAAGGACTTCCGCTGGGGACTCAACTCCACCGACCGCTACACCTATCTCACCGCCAGGACCGATTACCAGATCACGAGCTGGCGTTCCTCCATCATCGACTTCGGCCTGCAGTTCGACTACTACCGCTGCCTGGTGGTGAACGCTACTGACCAAAAAGGCAGCGGCTTCCCTTTCACCGGACGGGATTTCAGGACTTTCGGTTCATGGAACTTCGACAGCCTGGACGACGGGTACTTCCCCACCCGTGGCGCTCAGTTCCAGCTGAAAGGAAGTGTCGGCAATCCTTTCTACGATAAAGGCAGCCTGCTCAACAATAGTGCATGGAGCTTTGAGGGAGTCTTTGACTTCAAGGTCGCCATCCCTCTCGGGAAACGCGTGGTCCTGATTCCCCAGACTTACAACCGCTGGGTTTTCGGAGCTCCCGACCGCTTCAGGCGCAACCATGTAGGCGGCTTGATGGGCGGACGCTACCTGGACCAGCATATGCCGTTCGTAGGGATAAACTATACCTACCAGACAGCCGATTGGACCGACATCTTCCGCACCGACTTGAGGGTCAACCTTTTCCGCCAGCACTATCTCACCCTCATCGGCAACTACATGGCCGAATGGCGCAACGACAACCCCGGCTTCACCTTCACGGGACATTACGGCGTAGGCGCGTCCTACTCCATCAACACCATCGTAGGGCCTGTATCACTGACCGCACACTATTCGAACCTCTCCCGCTCATTCGGAGTTTATTTCGCCCTGGGCTATGACTTCTGATACTTTCATGAAACGCATTTCCTTAATCGCACTCATCCTTATGCTGGCCCTGCCGTCCTTCGCGCAGCGGCCAAGGGTAGGACTGGTGCTTTGTGGCGGCGGAGCCAAGGGCGCCGCCCATGTAGGTGTACTCAAAGTTCTGGAAGAGAACGGTATCCCCATCGACTGCATTGCCGGTACGAGCATGGGCGCCCTGGTGGGAGGCCTCTACGCTATGGGATGGAAGGCAGCCGAACTCGACTCCTTACTCCTCTCGCAGGACTGGGACGTGATCATGAGCGACCGCATCCCCCGCGACGAGCGCTGGTTCGAGCGCAAGCAGGACCAGTCGCGCTATCTGCTCCGCATCCCCTTCGGTTCAGGCGACTACAGCAGTCTCGGAGCCCGCACCAGGCACAGGGACGAGAAGAGCGAGGGCAACTCCGTGCTGAGCAACATACCCCTGGCAGTGGTCGACGGCCAGAACGTCTACAACCTGCTCACCCGCCTCTCGGTGGGATACCAGGACTCCATCGATTTCAACCGCATGCCCATACCATTCTCCTGCGTGGCCGTCGACCTCATAGGAAAGAAAGAGGTAGTATTCCATGACGGCCGGCTGGTCGACGCGCTCCGTTCCTCCATGGCCATTCCGGGCTATTTCTCCCCTGTACGCAAGGGAGACATGGTGCTCATCGACGGAGGCGCCCTCAACAACTATCCTGTCGACGTAGCCAGGGCCATGGGCGCCGACATCATCATCGGAGTCGTGCTCGGCGAGGCCGGCCAGAGAGAACCGTCCATCAACAATATCGGCGACCTGGTGTCGGAGATGGCCAATCTCTACATGGACACCAAGTATCCCGACGCCCTGGCGGCCACAGACATACTCATCCGGCCAGACACCAAGGGCTACAACACCCTGAGCTTCGACACGCTGAGCCTGAGGACCCTCATCGACCGCGGAGTTGAGGCCGCCCGTGAAGCGGACTCCAGCCTGATCGCGCTCAAGAAAATGCTCGACAAGGCTTCGGCCAGAGACCTGGGGCCCGCACCCCAGGTGGACCGCTACCACAAGGTAGTCCGGCTCGACCGCGATTCCATCACTCTGGGGAATGTGAGCTACGAAGGCCTCTCGGCCAAGGATGCACAGCTGCTGCTCCGTAAAAGCCCTCTCAAGCCGGGCGCACGCATTGCCGGGAGAACCATTGAGGCCGAAGTGGAGCGATTCTACAACACCGCCGCCTTCCAGTCGGTGACCTACCAGCTCAAGGGGCAGGAAGAACCTTTCGACCTGGAACTCCGCTTCGTGGGCGGACGCAAGTCGGTGGCGAGCCTGGGCGCCCGTTTCGACAACGAGGAGATCGCCGCCATCCTGCTGGGAGTCGGTTTTGGTGAAAATGCCCTATACGGCTCGAAGTTCTACGCCACGGCCAAACTGGCCTACAACATGCAGGCAGGACTGCAGTATGCCTATGCTTTTCCTTCGCTGGCACGCTTCAGCGCGGGATACCACTTCCGCTCCTCCGACCTCAACATCATGGACACCGGACAGCGGAGCAACATGCTCTTCAACCAGCACTCCGCCATTTTCCAGTTCTCGACCGAGAAGATAAGGTCGCTCTCCGTGAGCCTGGGAGCACGTTACGACTTTTTCCACTACAAAAGCCTGCTCTCGGAAGCCGAGACCCTGCCCACTTACGACACGGACACGAAAAGGGCGCATTTCATCAGCCCCTTCGTACGATTCCAGTTCGACCGGCGCGACAACGCCAGCTTCCCCAACCGAGGTTCAGCCCTTGAAGCCGATGCGGCATGGCATTTCGACAGCATGTTCGGCGACTACACCAATTTCGCCACTACGCACGCCAGATGGATGATGGCCATCCCTGCCGGCAAGGTATTGACTTTCATCGTGAACCTGGAGGGACGTGTCATCCTGGGCGGCAATGCGCCGCTGGCCTACGCCAACATCATGGGAGGCAACCTTGCCGGGCGCTATCTCGACCAGCAGATGCCCTTCATCGGATTCGGCTTCACCCATGTGTTCAAGAACGTGCTTTCCACCGCCACACTCGACATGCGCTTCCGTTTCCTGGAAAACCACTACGTCACGGCCTCTGGCGCAGCAGCCCTCAGTTTCCAGAACTTCAAGGAGCCGTCTTCCGACTGGAACCTGCTGGGCGGCGTCAAGCTCGGCTACGCCTACAACTCCTTCTTCGGTCCGCTGGCCTTCGACCTCTTCTGGTCCGATTACACCAGGAAAGTGGGCTTCTCGCTGAGCCTCGGCTACTCCTTCTGACATGGGCCGGCCTGTCGACAAGGAGCAGATGCTCTCCAGGATGACTCGCCTGTGCTCCTTGCGGGAGTACTGCATGGAAGACCTGCGTGGCAAGCTCGCCGCCCTTCCGCCCGAGGAAGCGGAAGAGGTGCTCGGCATCCTGCTGCGCGACGGATGGGTCGACGATGCACGCTACGCCAGGGCCTTCGCCCGGGACAAAAGTGCGCTCCAGGGTTGGGGAAGTCTCAAAATTAAGTTAGCTTTGCAGAGGAAACACATCGACGCCAAAGCCATTGAAGCGGCCCTGGCTGGCATCGACGGCCCTGCCGCCGACGCCCGGATGGAGCAGTTGCTGCTGGCCAAGTGGAAGTCGCTCTCACGCGAGGAAGACCCTCAGCGCAAGCAGGCAAAGTTCTTCCGCTACGCACTCGGACGCGGATACGGCTACGATGAAACAAAACGGATATATGATCACCTCAGAAGAGATTAAAGCCATCAGACAGCGGAAAGAGACGTTGGGGAGGTTTCTTTGACATCGACTCGAAACGTGCCGATCTAGCTGAAAAACAATCAAAAACGACCGCTCCGGACTTTTGGGACGACCCTAAGGCCGCCGAAAGTTTCATGAAGGGCGTCTCCTCGGTCAAATACTGGGTTGACGGCTACGACGCCATCGAGGAAGGACTCTCCGACCTGGAGACCCTGTACGAATTCGGCGAGGACGCCTCCGACGACATAGACGCGGCCTACAAGGCCCTGGTCGCGAAGGTCGAAGCCCTGGAAATGCGCAATATGCTGGGCGAGGAGGGCGACAACCTCGGCGCCGTGCTGACCATCAATTCCGGCGCCGGCGGCACCGAATCGAACGACTGGTCGAGCATGCTGATGCGGATGTACACCCGCTGGGGCGAGCGCAACGGCTACAAGATGACCACCACGGAGCTGGTTGAAGGCGACGAAGCCGGCATCAAGTCGTGCACCATCCAGTTCGAGGGCGACTACGCCTACGGCTACCTCAAGGCCGAAAACGGGGTGCACCGCCTGGTTCGCATCTCGCCCTACAACGCCCAGGGCAAGCGCCAGACCACCTTCTCTTCGGTGTTCGTGTACCCGCTGGTCGACGACACCATACAGATCGACATCAATCCTTCCGACCTGGAGTGGGACACCTTCCGTTCATCCGGGGCAGGCGGACAGAACGTCAACAAGGTGGAGACCGGCGTACGCGTGCGGCACCTCCCCACCGGCATCACGGTCGAGAACACCGAGACCCGCTCCCAGCTCGACAATCGCCAGAACGCCCTGCGCATCCTGAAGTCGCATCTCTACGACCTCGAACTCAAGAAGAGGCAGGAGAAGCAGGCGGAGCTCGAAGGCCAGAAGAAGCGCATCGAATGGGGTTCGCAGATACGTTCCTACGTGCTGCACCCCTACAAGATGGTCAAGGACCTGCGCACCGGCTACGAAACTTCCGACACCCAGGCTGTCCTCGACGGCGACCTCAACGCCTTCATGAAGGAATTCCTGATGCGGAACGATTTATAAAAAAAGATGCCGGGCTTGACCCGGCATCTTTTCTATAGCACCGGCAGAAAGTAGTCCCAGATGAGGTTCAGCTCCTGCCTCATGTTCTGGATGTGTGCGGTGGTGACGATGACTGCGTCCTGCTCCGGTAGGACCAGTATGTACTGGCCGTTGGCGCCGTCGGCGCGGAAGGCGTCGTGGCGGCAGCGCCACATCTGGTAGCCGTAACCCTGCTGCCAGTCGCTCTTCTCCGGATCGAAATAATCGTAGAACGGGTTGGAGGGATCCTGCCGGATCTCCGCTACCTGGCGCTCGTTAACGCCGGCGCCCACCGAGGGCACCTGGGCCGCCGACATCTCCCTGACCCAGTCGGCGGGAATCACCTGCTTCCCGCGGAACCTGCCGCCATCGAGCAGGCAGAGCCCCATCCTGGCCAGGTCTTCAGTGTGGAGATACAATCCCCAGCCGCCGGTGTTGATGCCGGCCGGGCTCTCCTGCCAGAAAGGTTTTTCTATGCCAAGCGGCTGCCACAGGCGCGATTCAAGATAATCTACGACCTTCTGTCCCGTGACTTTCTGCACTGCGGCGGAGAGGACATAGGTACCAAGGCTGTTGTAGCAGTAGCAGGTACCGGGCTCATATTCCAGAGGCCATTCCATGAAGGCTTTCACCCAGTCGCCTTCTCCCGAACGGACGGCATAGGTGGGGTCGGTCCCATGTCCGGAATTCATGGTCAGAAGATGCCGCAGCGTAATCCTTCCAAGCGTGTCGGACACCTGATCGGGAAGGCTTTCGGGGAACAGGTCCACCACGCGGTCGTCGAGCGACAGCAGCCCTTCTGCAATCGCGAAACCCACGGCGGTGGAAGTGAAGGTCTTGGAAACGGAATTCAGTATGTGCGCCGTGTCGGGGACGGCGAAATGCTCCTCAAGCACCTTGCCGTGCTGCAGGACCATGATGCTGTGAAGCTCCTCCGAGCTGTCGGCGACGGCCTGGAGGTAGGATGCAAAGGCCTCCTCCATGGCAGGAGAAGCTTCCCCGCGTGGCAGCGGGTCGTTGGGATGGGTGCAGGATGCAGCCAGCAGGCCTGCGGCAAGCAGGGCGGAGAGAAGGAAGTGTTTCATGATTGTTTCTTCTGAAGATTACTGTCTATGGCGGCTTTGACGAAGGCGTCGAAGATGGGTTGCGGGTGCTCCGGGGTGCTCTTGAACTCGGGATGGAACTGCGTGCCGATGAAGAAAGGATGCGTCGGTATCTCCACTATTTCGACGAGGCCGGTATCGGGATTGGTGCCGGAAAAGACCATGCCGGCGCTCTCGAACGCGGCACGGTAGGCATCGTTGAACTCGTAGCGGTGCCGGTGGCGTTCCCGGACGACCGTCTGCCCGTAGATGCGCGAAGCCAGCGTACCTGGAACCAACTGGCAGGCGTACGCTCCCAGGCGCATGGTCCCGCCCTTGATGGTGGTGGTCTTCTGCTCCTCCATCAGGTCGATCACAGGATGCGTCGTGCCCGGCTGCATCTCGGTTGATGCCGCATCGGCATAACCCAGCACGTCGCGGGCGAACTCCACTACGGCCATCTGCATTCCGAGGCAGATGCCGAAGAAAGGGACGCCTTTCTCGCGGGCATGGCGCACCGCGGCGATCTTGCCGGGAATGCCCCTCTCTCCGAAGCCCGGGGCTACCAGGATGCCATCCATCCCCTCAAGCATCTGGGTTACATTGTCTTCGCCCACCTGTTCGGAATGGACGGTCTTGACGTTTACCTTGCACTCGTTGGCGGCCCCGGCATGTACCAGCGCCTCCTGTATGGACTTGTAGGCATCCTGCAACTCCACGTATTTGCCCACCAGGGCGATGTTTACCTCCCGTTTCGGGTGCTGGAGGCGGTCCAGGAACTCCTTCCACCGGCCAAGCTCCGGCTGGGTGAAGTTCTCGATCTGGAGCTTGCGGACGGCCAGCTCGTCGAGATGCTCTTCATGCATGTTGAGCGGAACCTGGTAGATGCTCCAGGCATCGATGCTCTGGATTACGTGGCCGGGCTTGACGTTGCAGAAGAGAGCGATCTTGCGGCGGAGCTCCGAAGTGAGGGGCTGTTCCGTACGGCAGACGATCACGTCGGGCTTCACGCCGCTCTGCTGGAGCATCTGCACCGAGTGTTGTGTGGGCTTTGTCTTGAGTTCTTTGGCGGCACGGAGATAGGGGATCAGGGTCAGGTGGATGGACATGCAGTCCTCTTCCGGCAGTTCCCATTGCAGCTGCCGGACCGCCTCGATGAAGGGCTGGGACTCCATATCGCCTACGGTTCCGCCGATTTCGGTCAGGATGACGTCGTAGTCGCCGGTGCGGCCGAGCAGGAGCATGCGGCGCTTTATCTCGTCGGTGATGTGGGGGACGATCTGAACGGTCTTGCCCAGGTAGGCGCCCTCGCGCTCCTTGGTGATGACGGTGTGGTAGATCTTGCCCGTGGTCACGTTGTTGGCCTTGGACGTGTGCACGCCCAGGAAGCGCTCGTAGTGCCCAAGGTCAAGGTCGGTTTCGGCGCCGTCTTCCGTGACATAGCACTCCCCGTGCTCATACGGGTTGAGCGTGCCGGGATCGATATTGATGTAGGGATCGAATTTCTGGATGGTGACGCGCAGGCCGCGTGCCTGCAGGAGTTTGGCCAGCGATGCCGCGATGATGCCTTTCCCGAGAGATGAGGCCACCCCGCCCGTTACGAATACATACTTGGTGTTCATTGCTCAAGCAACGTTTGATAACGGGTTTCAAAAGTAACAATATTTCGGAAAAAAACCGAAAAAAAAAGAAGATGACGGGTCAAGCCCGGCATGACGGAATCCTGACTCGGGATTATTTCCGGGAGGTTTTATTTAAATAATCTCCATAAAAATCGAGAAAGCCCTGTATGGATAGCCGCAACTGACTGAAATTCAGCACTGAAAACTACTCTTCGATTTTGCTGTTTTGCGGATGTCTTTGGAAGTATAACCCTTACTTTTGCACAAAAAAATGTTTTGGGTATGTATTACAATCTGACTAATGAACAAATGGAAAGGCTTCATGAACAATCCAGCCGTTTCAATGAAGCATGGACAGCGGAGGAAAGAGAAACCGTATGCAGGATGTTCAGGGACGGACAACGTGTGGATGAAATAGCCCGCACGCAGGGAAGAACCGTCAATGCTATCAGGATAAAGTTGGTGGAAGCAGGAGAGATTACACCTTATCTTTCCCGAAGAGGCCAGCCATGGACTGAGCAGGATGTAGATCATCTGGGGCGGTTCCACTCGCAAGGCTATACTGTGGGCGGTTGTGCAAAACTGCTTGGGAGACTGCGTAAGGAGGCTCAAGATAAACTGGAGGAGATCGGTCTGCTTCCTGAAAAAGACAAAAAACAGGAAAGGAACGCGGATTATCCTAATGCGTATGAACCCTGGTCACAAGAGGAACTGCATCAATTACACAGCGAATTGTCGGGCTATCGGGATGTCCTTATTCTGCTGGCCGCCGTTGCAAAAGAACACGGCCGTTCAATCGGGTCAATCGTCTCCCGTGCTGCCAGAGAGGGTCTCTGCGTTGAAGAGGGAGCATTATGAAAATACGAAGGTTTCCATAGAATGCTTATGATAATTTGTATCTTTGCATAAGAATGAAGGGTTGATATGGGGAAGTTGGCTGTTATACTTTATTTCATCCTATCGGTTTTCCCGGCGGATGCCAATGAGAAAAGAAGGCATATTCATGTTGTCAAAAGAGGGACGAAGAAATCCCATCGGGGAAATACGGTAGCCAAGATTTGGATTGAAGAAAACGGACAGAAGAAGATTGCGGTCGATTGGTCAAATCTTTCTGCTACCGATGAAAAAATGATACTTCAGACTATCGATCAGAACTGGGACAAATTGAACAATCTGATTGACGAAGTATTTGCTGGCAAGAAGATACATACATTAAAACTCAAATAATCCGGGAATGTGCAATTATAAAGATACTACAGTTGGAATCAAAAGGATAGACTTTAGTGTCAAGCGAGGGTTCATCGCCTTTTTCCTGACAGACGGGAGAGAGGTACTCACTCCCGTTGGCATGTTTCCGGAAATCAAGAAATTGAACCGGTCCCAGCGAGAGAACTATATGATCATGGACGACCAGTACTTCTCGTTTGATGCCTTAAGCAAGATTTTCTCCGTCAAGGACATTCTGGCCTTTTGACACTACCTGAAAAACGACCGCCGGGTCGAAAACACCGCCGCGAAAACACGCTGGAACTGTCCAGGATGTTTTCGCGGCTAAAGTGAAACCCTCGTCTTGCCGGGCTTGACCCGGCATCTCCACTATTTGAACTTTGCGAAGAAGTCGTTGCCCTTGTCGTCGACCAGGATGAAGGCGGGGAAGTCTTCCACGCGAATCTTCCAGATTGCTTCCATTCCGAGCTCAGGATACTCCACGCACTCGATGCTCTTGATGTTGTTCTGGGCCAGGATGGCGGCGGGGCCGCCGATCGAGCCGAGGTAGAAGCCTCCGTGCTTCTTGCAGGCGTCGGTCACGGCCTGGCTGCGGTTGCCCTTGGCCAGCATCACCATGCTTCCGCCATGGTCCTGGAAGAGGTCGACATACGGATCCATGCGTCCAGCGGTTGTCGGCCCCATCGAGCCGCAGGCCATGCCCGCAGGGGTCTTGGCCGGGCCGGCGTAGTAGATCGGGTGGTCCTTGAGATACTGCGGCATGGGCTCGCCCTTGTCGAGGCGCTCCTTGATCTTGGCATGGGCTATGTCGCGGCCCACGATGATGGTGCCGTTCAGGCTGAGGCGCTGACCTATGGGATATTTCGTCAGGATCTTGCAGACCTCGCTCATAGGCTGGTCGAGATCGATCTTCACGGCGTCGCCCTCGCCGGCCTTGCGGAGTTCCTCCGGAATCCAGCGGCCAGGGTTGTCGTCGAGCTTCTCGATCCAGACCCCGTCCTTGTCGATCTTGCACTTGATGTTGCGGTCGGCAGAGCAGCTCACGCCAAGGCCAACGGGGCAGCTGGCGCCGTGGCGCGGCAGACGGATGATGCGCACGTCGTGGGCCATGTACTTGCCGCCGAACTGAGCTCCGAGACCGATCTTCCATGCCTCTTCGAGCACTTTCTTCTCGAGTTCCACGTCGCGGAAGGCGCGGCCCGTCTCATCGCCGGTGGTCGGCAGGTTGTCGTAGTACTTACAGGATGCGAGCTTGACCGTCAGCAGGTTGCGCTCGGCGGAGGTGCCGCCGATCACGAACGCGATGTGGTAGGGAGGGCAGGCTGCCGTGCCGAGGGTCTTCATCTTGCCCACGAGGAAGGGAACCAGCGTGCCGGGATTGAGGATGGCCTTCGTCTCCTGGTAGAGATAGCTCTTGTTGGCGCTGCCGCCGCCCTTGGTCACGCAGAGGAAGCGGTATTCCATGCCTTCGGTAGCTTCGATGTCGATCTGTGCGGGAAGGTTGCACTTGGTGTTGACTTCCTCGTACATGGTCAGCGGGGCGTTCTGGCTGTAGCGCAGGTTTTCCTCGGTGTAGGTCTTGAAGACGCCTTTCGAGAGAGCTTCCTCATCGCAGAAGCCGGTCCAGACCTGCTGGCCCTTCTCGCCATGGATGATGGCAGTGCCCGTGTCCTGGCAGAAGGGAAGCTTGCCCTTGCAGGCCACCTCGGCGTTGCGCAGCATGGTCAAAGCCACGTATTTGTCGTTTTCGGAGGCTTCGGGATCGCTCAGGATCTTCGCCACCTGGGCGTTGTGCGCCGGACGCAGCATGAAGGATACATCGCGGAAGGCGGTGTTGGTCATGACGGTCAGAGCCTCGGGCTTGACCTTGAGCATGGGTTTGCCTTCGAAATCGCCGGTCGAGACCCAGGCCTCGGATCCGGGCACCTTGTAGTACTCGGTCGTGTCCTCGCCGAGCTGAAACATCGGAGCGTATTTGAATTCCATGGTTCTTTGTTTATTTCTTGAAGATGTGGATACAAATATACAAAATTCCCGTCACCCCTACCCGACCGTGGAGCCGTTGGCGAGAGGTTCTTCGGGGGCGACGATGCGCATCTTGCCGTCCTTCTCCTTGGCCATGAGGATCATGCCGCAGCTCTCGATGCCGCGGATGACCCGGGGCTGGAGGTTGGCCAGGATGCAGATCTGCTTGCCGACCATCTCCTCGGGAGTATAGTACTCGGCGATACCGCTGACGATGGTGCGCTTGTCGAGACCGGTATCAATCGAGAGCTTCAGCAGCTTGTCGGTCTTGGGCACGCGCTCTGCCGCCAGGACTGTCGCCGTACGTATGTCCATCTTGCCGAACTCGTCGAAAGTGCAGGGAGCCTTGGCCGGCTCCACCTTGGGCGCGGCTGCCTCCTCGGCAGCCTTGCGGGCGGCGCGGATGGCGTCCAGGCGGTCGAGCTGCTTCTGTATCTCCTCATCCTCGATCTTGGAGAACAGCAGCTCGGCAGGGTTGAGCATATGGCCTACGGGAAGAAGGTCGTCGCGGCCAAAGTCGTCCCATGAAGGAGCTTCGATGTTCAGGATACGGTTGAGCTTCTCCACGGAGAAGGGCAGGAACGGCGCAAACGCTACCGAAAGGTTGGCGCAGAGCTCGATGCAGGTGTGCAGGATGGTCGCCGTGCGCTCCAGGTCGGTCTTGGCCACGGCCCAGGGCTCGGTGTCGGAGATGTATTTGTTGCCCACGCGGGCCAGGTTCATGGCTTCGCGCAGCGCTTCGCGGAACTTGTAGGCCTCGATGTTTTCCTCGATGGCGGCCTTGAGCGTCGGAATCTGAGCCAGCGCCTCGCGGTCTATGGGCTGCAGTTCGCCCGGAGCGGGCACCTTGCCGTCGAAATATTTGTGCGTCAGCACGACCGCTCGGTTCACGAAGTTGCCAAAGATTCCCACGAGCTCGCTGTTGTGCCTGGTCTGGAAGTCCTTCCAGGAGAAATCGTTGTCGGCGGTCTGCGGCGCGTTGGCCGTCAGCACGTAGCGGAGAGTGTCCTGCTTGCCGGGGAAGTCCTGCAGGTACTCGTGGAGCCATACGGCCCAGTTGCGCGAGGTCGAGATCTTGTCGCCCTCGAGGTTCAGGAACTCGTTGGCCGGCACGTTCTCCGGCAGGATGAACCCGTCGCCGTAGGCCTTGAGCATCGACGGGAACACGATGCAGTGGAACACTATGTTGTCCTTGCCGATGAAATGCACCAGCCTCGTGTCGGGGCTCTTCCACCACTGCTCCCAGGAGTCGGGCAGCAGCTCTATCGTGTTGGAGACGTAGCCTATGGGGGCGTCGAACCAGACGTAGAGCACCTTGCCTTCCGCTCCCTCAACGGGCACGGGCACACCCCAGTCGAGGTCGCGGCTCACGGCCCTTGGCTGCAGCCCGCCGTCGAGCCAGCTCTTGCACTGGCCGTAGACATTGCTCTTCCACTCCTTATGACCTTCGAGTATCCACTCCCGCAGCCACGGTTCGTATTCATTCAGAGGCAGATACCAGTGCTTCGTCATCTTCTTGACGGGCTGGGCTCCGCTCACCTTGGAACGGGGGTTGATGAGCTCCTCGGGGCTGAGCGTCGAGCCGCACTTCTCGCACTGGTCGCCGTAGGCGTCGGGGTTGCCGCACTTGGGGCAGGTGCCCATGATGTAGCGGTCGGCCAGGAACACCCTGGCTTCGGGATCGTAGAACTGCTCGCTCTCCTGCTCGATGAACTTGCCTTCGTCGTAGAGCTTGCGGAAGAAGGAAGATGCGAATTTGTGGTGCGTGGGCGAGCTGGTCCGGGAATAGATGTCGAAGGTGATTCCGAAATCGGAGAACGACCGTTTTATGATGTTGTGGTATTTGTCGACGATATCCTGGGGGGAGCATCCCTCCTTGCGGGCCGCCATGGTGATAGGCACGCCGTGCTCGTCGGAGCCGCACACGAAGAGCGTCTCGCGGCCGCGCATCCGAAGGTAACGGACATAGATGTCGGCTGGCACATAGACGCCGGCAAGGTGGCCGATGTGGACGGGGCCGTTGGCATAGGGCAACGCGCAAGTGATGAGATTCCTTTTTTTCATAATCTATTCAATTCTTTTGATAATCTGTTCTTTACTGTATTGAGAAGCTGCAGCCGCCTCACCAGTTCCCGCAGGTTCTCAGAGTCGCCTTCGCGCTGGGCTTCGGTGATCTGCTTCGCGGTGGCGGCGCACTGCTCTTCAGTGATGCGGAGCTTGTAGAGGAGCACCGATTTGGGTACGGTGCGGCCGAGCGCCTGCTCCTCGGGCGGTATCGACTCCTCGTAGGTCTTGACTGTCAGGGGATGGTCTTCCAGGATAAGGTCGAACACCTCCTGGTTGAGCGCCTGGTCTTCACCTGTCGTGAAATAGCGGACGATGCGCTTCTGCCGCTCCTCGTACTCCACTTCCGCTGGCAGGGTGGCCGCAAAGGAGTAGTAGCGCTCATAAAGGACACGGTAACGTTCGTTGACGAACACCAGTTCGTCGTCGGCGAGGGAGTCGTGCACATACTGCGCCACCTTCACTTCAGCGGCCGGCTCGCTCCCGTAGAGCATGTCTTTCTCGAAGTGCATGGGGTACTCGCCGTACTTTATGAGATAGTACACGAGCTCGCGCTCGGGGACTGCCAGGTATGCATCCTGGAGCTCAGTGGAGGCAACGCTCTCCGCGGCCTGGCCCTCTTCCGCTTCGGGGGCGAAAGGTGCGGACTCGGCCGGACGTTGCTGCCGGTCGTCGGCATAGCGGCTGCGGGAACGTTCGAAGGCCTTTTTCTTGCGCCGCAGCTCCGACACCGTGGCCAGGATCGAGTCGGTCTTCTGGCCGAACTTGCCTGCCACCATCTCCACGTAGATGTTTCTCAGGATGGGATCGGGCACCACGGAGACGCTCTGCACTATGTCGCGTATCACCTGCGCCCGGCGTATGGGGTCGTTTTCGCTCTCCCGGAGCAGCAGGTCGCTCTTGAAAGAGATGAAATCCTTCTCGTTGTCAGCGATATACTCTTCCACCTCGATGCGGGAATGGCTGCGGGCGAAGGTGTCGGGGTCGTCCTCGGGCGGCAGCTGCACCACCTTCACGTTGAGTCCTTCCTCAAGCACCAGGTCGATGCCGCGCAGGGCGGCCTTGACGCCGGCTTCGTCGCCGTCGTAGATGATCGTGACCTTGTCGGTGAAGCGCTTGATCAGGCGCACCTGTTCGACCGTAAGCGAAGTCCCGGAAGAAGCGACTACGTTGGTCAGTCCTGCCTGGTGCATGGAGATCACGTCGGCGTAGCCTTCGACCAGTATGCACTTGTCGTTTTTGGCTATGGTGTTCTTGGCCTGGAAGATTCCGTAGAGCGAGCGGCTCTTGTCGTAGATGTCGCTCTGGGGGCTGTTGACATATTTGGCTACGCTCTTGTCGGTCTTCAGGGTACGTCCGCCGAAGGCGATCACTCGGCCGCTGATGGAGTGGATCGGGAACATGACCCTGTCGAAGAAGCGGTCGTAGAGTTCGCCGGTGCCTTCGCGCTCGAGGCAAAGGCCTGCGTCGATAAGGTATTCTTTCTTATAGCCGTCGTTGATCGCCTTGGTGCAGAGGGTCAGGGGTCGGGAGGCGGCGTAGCCGAGGCCGAAGGTGCGGATGGTCTCGTCGGTGAAGCCTCTCTCGCGAAAGTACGAGAGTCCTATGGCCTTGCCTATCTCGGTGTTCCAGAGCACGTCGGAGTAGAACTTCTGGGCGTAGTCGGTCACCACGAGAAGGCTTTCGTAGCGCATGCGGTTGGCTATTTCCTCGGCGGTCTCTTCCTTTTCGACTATCTCGATATGGTATTTCTTTGCAAGGTAGCGGAGGGCTTCTGCGTAGGTGAGATGTTCGTGTTCCATGAGGAAGCTCACGGCTCCTCCGGCCTTGCCGCAGGCGAAGCACTTGAAGATTCCCTTGGTCGCCGAGACGCTCATCGAGGGGTTCTTGTCCTGATGGAACGGGCACAGTCCGAGATAGTTGGCGCCGCGCTTTCGCAGCGTCACGAAGTCTCCGATCACTTCTTCGATCCTTGTGGCGTCCAGGATCTTGTCGACTGTGGCCCGGTCGATCATGCTACCTTCCCAGGATTTCGAGTTCTTCTTTGGTATACAGCAGCGGGTCGAGGACCGGCGACAGCTGTTCAGGGAACAGATATGCGGCCAGGACGAAGGCCACGACCAGGACGCCCAGGACAATCAGTACGATCCAGCCGGGGTTCAGCTTTTTGCGGGCTTCGCTGCTCTGTGGTTTGCCCTTATCTTCGTTAATTGTGACCTCCGGCTCAGGCTTTTGATCCTGCTTCTGCTCCGGCTCCTGCACTTGCTCCTGCTCGACCTTTACCTCCTCTTCCTTCCGGGCCTGCTCCTCCTCGTCATGCCGGACCTGATCCGGCATCTCCTCCTCGGATACCTTGATCGATATCGTCTCCAATCCTATGCCGTCGGGCCATATGTCGAGATTGTCGTCGGGAACGAAAAAGAATTCGTTCCGCGAATTCGCCTTCATCACGCCCAGGCCCGGCAGGACACAGTTCTTGCGTCCCTCCAGTTCCGAGCAGATGCGGCTCAGGCACCACCCCAGCTCAACTCCAGCCTGCTCCAGGGAGACTCCCGCCTCCTTCATCACTTTCTCAAGCAACGGCCTCCCCTCTTCCTGCGACACCTCGTGCTTGTGGAACGACATCTTGCGATACGGCGGATGGATGGTTGTCTGGTGGTCAGAATACGCGGCGGGGATCAACTCCGCTGAGAAAGTACCCAGATACGGTACGTCGACCCGGTCGTTCTCCACGATCAGGTCCTTGACACATTTAGAGAAAAGAGTGATTTCCATATTCCGGCCTAACAAATGATTTGTAACTTACAAAATTAATAAAAGAAACGTTACGGTGGAATTGGCGCCGGCCGGGCACGAAAAAAACCAGCTGATTTATCAGCGGTACGGCCGAAGGCCGAGGGGTCTGGGGTTGTGCCCCAGTAAAAACGGTGCCCCCAGGGCACGAAAAAACCGCTGATTTCTCAGCGGTTTATTTCGTGCCCGGAACAGGACTCGAACCTGCACAAACTTGCGTTTACTAGTCCCTGAAACTAGCGCGTCTACCGATTCCGCCATCCGG
>CAJONI010000075.1 GCA_905235995.1 uncultured Bacteroidales bacterium | reverse complement strand
GGCATACGAGGTCTTCGCTTCCAGATCGACGTCGACCACGGTGTTCTGCCCGGCATAGGTAAACACGTTGCGGACGGTCAGCGGATCATAACCGAAATAGTGGATGCGCAGCGTATAGGGGCCGCCCGGCAGGACGTCCAGCAGCTGCCACCAGCCTCCGCGACCTGTCGTGGTGTAATACTGTGCGTTGGTCGGTTGGTGGATTGCCACGACCGTAACGCCCTCTATCGGGCCGTCTCCGTCGGTCACGCGGCCGCCGAGGCTGGCCGTACCAATCTGCGCCGCCATCGGCAACGCCGCCAGCAGCAATATGAAGGTGCAGAGTTTTCTAACCATATTGCAAAGATAATAAAAGCCGGCCGCATTTTCTTCTCTTCCCATGCTTCCGCCTCTCTGTTTATCTTGTTCTCTTTGCGCGACACAGACGTTTTAACTGTCTCGTCTGTGTCGCGGGGAAGGAAAGGCGGTTTTCGGACTGAAACCTCGCGCGACACAGAAGAAGCAGCGCCGGCGTCTGTGTCACGCACGGAGTGACAGCGCAGGAAGAGATAGTAGAACGGATGGTTTAGAAGCGTCGGCGGGGGAAAGGACTGAGTAAAGAAGTTGTCGTACCGGAACGGTGTGTGGCGGATTGCAGGAGACGAAATAAATTCGTAACTTTCCCGAATCAACCGGAAAGGAACGAATGATACTAAAATACGTATGAAAAAGAACTTTTTCTTCTTCCTTCTGGCGGTTTTAGGCCTGCTGACGCTGGGCGCAGCGACTGCGCCGGCGCTTTCCGCCCAGGAGGCAGCGCTCTGGCTGCGCAAAAACGCCATCTCACCCGACGGAACCCGCATAGCCTTCTCCTACAAGGGCGACATCTACGTCGTGCCGGTAGCGGGCGGCCCGGCCCGGCAGCTGACCACCAACCCGGCCTACGATTCAGACCCTGTCTGGACGCCTGACGGAAAGCAGCTGTTCTTCAGCTCGTACCGCGAAGGCAGCAAGGATATCTTCCGCATGCCGGCCGAAGGCGGCACGCCCAAACGCATCACCAACTATCCCGGCAACGAGACCCCGAAGGCCGTGCTGCCCGACGGGAGCATCGCCTTCACGGCCAATTTGCAGCCCGATGTGCAGTTCGACGGCTTCCCGGGCGACGCACAGGTCTGGGCTGTCTCGCCCGAGGGCGAGAAGCCGACCCTGCACCGTCCCACGCTCCTGAGCTCGATTACAATGTCGGAACTGAGCATACGGACCGACGGTGCCATCCTCTATGAAGACTACAAGGGCTACGAAGATCCGCTCCGCAAGCACCATACGTCCTCCGTCACTCGCGACATCTGGCTCTGCAGGGAGGGCAGTTTTACCCAGCTCACTCGGCAGGAGTGCGAGAACCGCCAGCCCGTCTGGGGCGCTGACGGCGATACCTTCTACTATCTGAGCGAGCAGGACGGCAAGACCATCAACCTGTTCAAGAGCAGCGTCAGCAACCCGGACAAAGTCACGCAGCTGACCCGTTTCGAGAAAGACCCCGTCCGCTACATCTCCGTGGCGAACGACGGCACTCTGGCCTTCTCGCAGAACGGCGACCTCTATACCTTGAAGGAAGGCGGCGAGCCGCGCAAGCTGGCAATCACGGTGACCCGCGATGAGAACGAGCGCGATATGGAGAAGATGAACTATACGGGTGGCGCCACTTCGATGGCCGTCTCGCCCGACGGGAAGGAGATTGCCTTCGTGGTCCGCGGCGACGTTTTTGTGACATCCACTGAATATAACACTACCCGCCGCATCACCAACACCCCGGAGCAGGAACGCGGCGTGAGCTTCTCGAAAGACGGCCGCGAACTCTACTACGCCGCCGAGCGGGGCGGCAACTGGGGCGTCTGGCGCACCGTCCTGACCGAAAAGAACGACAAACTCTTCACCTATGCCGTCAAGACGAAGGAGGAACTCTTCTCCGAACCGGGCGTAACCAGCTTCCAGCCGGAAGTTTCGCCCGACGGCAAGTGGGTGGCCTACCTGCGCGACCGCACGGAGCTCGTGGTCCGGCCCACGAAGGGCGGCGCTGTCAAGTCGCTCCTCAAGGGCGCAAATTACTCGTACCGTGACGGCGACCAGGACTTTGCCTGGAGCCCCGACAGCGAGTACCTGCTCACCCAATATATGGCCGACGGGGGCTGGAACAACGTCGACGTCGCCCTGATAGAAGTCTCCACCGGCAAAGTGACCGACCTGACCGAGAGCGGCTACGGCGATGCCAGTTTCCGCTGGGCCCTCGGCGGCAAAGCAATGACTTGGGAATCCGATAAGAACGGCTACCGCAGCCACGGCAGCTGGGGAGCGCACAGCGACATCTACATTATGTTTTTCGATGGCAAGGAGATGAGCAGGTTCGCCCAGGACAAGGAAGACGAAGAGATCGAGAAACTGCTCAGCGGCAAAAGCGAGAAACAGCTGGCCAAGGAAGAGAAGAAAGATTCCCTGGCGCAGGAGAAGCCCAAGAAGCTGGAACTGCTGCTCGACGGGCGGGAGAACCGCACCCGCCGGCTGACCGATGCCTCGGCCCCTTACGGCGACCACTACCTTTCCAAGGACGGGCGCAAGCTCTACTACGTGACTCCGCTCGAAAGCGGAATGGGCCTCTGTGTGAAAGACCTGCGCGAAGGCAGCGTGAAGGTGCTCTCCCGCGACGTCACCGGCAGCATCACTCCTTCGCACGACGGCAACGATATCTTTATGTTCTCGGGCCGCGGCATCACCAAGGTGACCCTGTCCAGCGGCCAGACCAAGCAGATTCATTTCGCCAGCGAGTTCGAGTTCAAGCCGAAAGCAGAGCGGGAATATATGTTCTCGCACGTGTGGAAGCAGGTGAAGGAGAAATTCTACGATCCGGACCTGCACGGCGTCGACTGGGATTATTACCGTGAGAACTATGCCCGGTTCCTGCCCCATATCGACAACTACTTCGACTTCCAGGAGATGCTTTCCGAGTTGCTGGGCGAGCTCAACGGCTCGCACACCGGTGCCCGCTACCGTCCGCAGGGGGGTGAGAGCCTGGGCCGGCTCGGCGTGCTCTACGACCAAGGCTACACCGGCTCCGGTCTGCGGATTGCCGAAGTGTTGCCGGGAGGCGTGCTCAACCTGGCCGACAGCCAGATCAAGGCGGGCGACGTGATTACCGCCATTGACGGAAATTCCATCGCACCGGGCGAAAACTGGTTCCCCCTGCTCGCCGGGAAAGCCGACAAGAAGATAATGGTGACGGTACGCAAGGGCGGCGAGAAAGGAAAGGACGTGGATCTTATCGTCAAGCCGGTGGCCAGTGAAGGCACGCTGCTCTACCGCCGCTGGGTGAGGCAGCGCGAAGATATGGTCGAACGCCTCTCCGGAGGCCGCATCGGCTACGTGCACGTGGAAGGTATGGACTCGCCTTCGTTCCGCGAAGTGTATTCGAAAGCGCTGGGCAAATACCGCAACTGCGACGCGCTGATCGTCGATATCCGCCACAACGGCGGCGGCTGGCTCCACGACGACCTTGTGACCCTGCTGGGCGGCAAGGCCTATGTGGAATGGCGTCCGCGGGGCCAGTACATCGGCACCGAGCCCTACAGCAAGTGGACCAAGCCGTCCTGCGTGCTGATGAACGAGGACTGCTACTCCGATGCCTGCGGTTTCCCGTACGCCTACAAGGCCCTGAACCTGGGCAAGCTGGTCGGTATGCCGGTGCCCGGCACGATGACCGCTGTATGGTGGGAGACGCTCATCCATCCGCAGATGGTCTTCGGCATCCCCGAAGTGGGCGGCTGGATTCCTGAAAAGCAATATTATATGGAGAACCACCAGATTGAACCCGACGTCCGCGTCGACAACGATCCGGCCTCCCGTCTCCGCGGCGAAGACAAGCAGCTCGAGGCCGCTGTCCGAGAAATGCTTAAAACTCTGTAAAAATGATTTCCTTTACCTGCGACTATAGCGAAGGGGCGCACCCGAAGATTCTGGAGCGCCTGCTGGAAACCAATCTCGAGCAATTGCCGGGATATGGCGTAGACCATTATTGTGAGCGCGCGAAAGCGAAAATCCGTATCGCGTGCGAAACGCCCGATGCGGAAGTGTTCTTCCTGGTGGGCGGCACACAGACCAATTCGACCGTGATTGCGGCGATGCTGCGCGACTACGAAGGCGTGGTTTCTGCGGAGACGGGGCATATCGGCGTGCACGAGGCCGGAGCCGTGGAGTACACCGGCCACAAGGTGCTGACCCTCCCGGCCCACCAGGGCAAGATGGACCCCGACGAGTTGAAAGCCTACCTGGAGGCCGCCACCACCGACCCGAACCGTGAGCATATGGTATTTCCAGGGATGGTCTACATTTCGTTCCCCACGGAATACGGCACGATCTACACGAAGCGGGAGCTGCAGGAGATTGCCGGAATCGCCCACAGCTACGGGCTGCCCCTCTTCATCGACGGCGCCCGCCTGGGCTACGGTCTCGCCAGCCCGGTCTGCGACCTGTCGCTGCCCGAACTCGCACGCCTGTGCGACGTGTTCTACATCGGCGGCACGAAGGTGGGCTGCTTCTGTGGCGAAGCGGTGGTCTTTCCCCGCGACAACGCGCCCGAGCACTTCTACACCGTCACCAAGCAGCACGGCGCGATGATGGCCAAGGGCCGGCTGCTGGGCATCCAGTTCGACACGCTCTTCACCGACGGGCTCTACTTCGAGATAAGCCGCCACGCCATCGATTTGGCTATGCAGCTCAAGTCCATGCTTCGCGAGAAAGGCTGCACCTTCTTCATCGATTCGCCGACGAACCAGCAGTTCGTGGTGCTCGCGAACCGGAGGCTGAAAGAGCTCGCGGAGCACGTCGCCTTTGACTTGTGGGACCGCGTCGACGCCGACCATACGGCGGTCCGTTTCGCCACCAGCTGGGCCACCCCGCCCGGCCATATCGAGGAGCTCCGCCGGTGGCTGTAGCGTGTGAATGTCGGGAGGTGTGAACGCAAAAAGGCGCGGCATTTTACGAAAACTGACGCAGGATTTTGTATATTTGCCGAAATATACCTGTTTCTGCGCTTTATGAACACCGACAAGATTGTCATGGAGGGGCTGACGTACGACGACGTACTGCTCATCCCTGCCCGCAGCGAAGTGCTTCCCCGCGAGGTCGACATCCGTACCCGCTTCACTCGCGAAATCCCGCTCCAGGTGCCGATAGTTTCGGCCGCAATGGATACCGTGACCGACGCCAACCTGGCCATAGCCATCGCTCGTGAGGGTGGTATAGGCGTGATCCACAAGAACATGCCTATAGAGCAGCAGATGGAGCACGTGCGCAAGGTGAAGCGCGCCGAGAACGGCATGATCTACGATCCGGTGACCATCGCCGTAGAGTCCTGTGTGGGCGACGCCGTCAGGCTGATGTCCGTGAACCGCATCGGCGGCATCCCCGTGGTCGACGACGGGGGCCATCTGATAGGTATCGTGACCAACCGCGATCTCCGCTTCCAGGACAACCCCGACACTCCCATACGCGAGGTGATGACCAGCGAGAACCTGATCACCGTCGGCCCGAAGACCACCATTACCGAGGCTACGGAGGTCCTGCGCCGCCATCGCATCGAGAAACTCCCAGTGGTCGACGCTGACAACCGCCTCGTGGGCCTGATCACCTACCGCGACATCACCAAGATCAAGGACAACCCCACGGCCAGCAAGGACTCCATGGGCCGCCTGCGCGTCGCCGCTGCGGTGGGAATCAACTCCCACAGCGTCGAAGACGTGGAGGCGCTGGTCAGCGCACAGGTAGACGCGGTAGTGCTCGACACTGCGCACGGGCATTCCGAAGGCGTGCTCAAGATGATACGCCGCATACGCGAAGCCTTCCCCGACCTGCAGATAGTGGCGGGCAACATCGCCACCGCCGAAGCGGCCCGCGCCCTGCGCGACTGCGGGGTCGATGCAGTGAAGGTGGGCATAGGCCCCGGCAGCATCTGCACCACGCGTATCATCGCCGGCATAGGCGTACCCCAGCTGACAGCGGTCCTCCAGACCACCGAGGCCCTCAAGGGCAGCGGCATCCCCGTAATCGCCGACGGAGGCATACGCTACTCCGGTGACATAGTCAAGGCCCTGGCCGCAGGCGCCAGCACCATCATGGCCGGATCCCTCTTCGCCGGCGTGGAGGAGTCCCCGGGCGAAGCCATCATCCTCAATGGCCGCAAGTTCAAGTCGTACCGCGGCATGGGTTCGCTCGAAGCCATGCAGAAAGGCTCCAAGGACCGCTACTTCCAGGACATGGAAGAGGACATAAAGAAACTCGTGCCCGAAGGAATCGTGGCCCAGGTGCCCTACAAAGGCACCCTCGGCGAGGTCATCTACCAGCTGGTCGGCGGCCTGAGGGCCGGAATGGGCTATTGCGGCGCGAAGGACCTCGAAGCCCTGCACGAGGCCAAGTTCGTGAAGATCACCTCCGCAGGCATGGTGGAGAGCCATCCGCACGACGTGACCATCACCCGCGAGGCCCCGAACTATTCCACGCGATAGTTTGGCGCGGGACTTGCTGGTATTAGCCATTTGTGATAATCAAAAGAAGATGAAACATATTTTTGCGTTCGTAGTGCTTGCCGCCCTGGCCGTGATACCGGCCCGCGCCCAACGCTACAACGGCGTGGTCGACAAAACGGTGGCCCTGGTGGGCAACGACATAGTGATGCTCTCCGACATCGAGAGCGAGGCGCAGATGATGCGCGCACGCGGCCTTACGGTCGACTGGAGCACCCGCTGCGAAATCCTGGAGAACTTCCTGGAAGCCAAGCTCTTCCTGGTCCAGGCCAAGCTCGACTCCCTGTCCATCAACGAGGCCCAGGTGCAGGCTGCCCTCGACCAGCGCATGAACGAGATTCTCATGACCCTCGGCGGCGAGCAGAAAGTCGAAGAGTATTTCGGCAAGCCGATGTACAAGCTCCGCCAGGAATGGTACACCAGCCTGAACGACCAGTCGCTCATCCAGGAGAAGCAGCGCGACGTGGCACAGAACACTCCCAAGCTCACTCCCCGCGACATCGAGGAATACGTCAAGGCAACCCCGGCGGAGGACCTGCCCATGGTCAGCGCCAAGTACCGCATCAGGCAGATAGGCCTCTATCCCGACCAGGAAGCCGCCAAGCTGGCCGTCAAGGAGCAGCTCATCTCCCTGCGCGAACGTGTGGTCAACGGTGAGAAATTCTCCACCCTGGCCCGCCTGTATTCGCAGGACCCGGGCAGCATGAACAGGGGCGGCGAACTCGGCATGGCGTCGCGCTCGGTGTTCTGGCCCGCTTTCTCCGACGCGGCAATGTCGCTCAAGGTGGGGCAGGTGTCGCAGGTGGTGGAGACCCCCGACGGCTTCCACATCATCCAGCTCATCGAACGTGACGGCGACATGTTCAACGCCCGCCACATCCTCATCAAGCCCCAGTACACCTCCGCCGACCGCGACAAGGCCTTCAAGAGGCTCGACAGCATACGCCACATCATCCAGGTCGACAGCATGAGCTTCATGGACGCGGCCCGTTCCTTCTCCGAAGAGAGGCACAGCGCTACCAGCGGCGGCCTGATGGCCGACGAGTACACCGGCTCCTCCTATTGGGAGAAAGACCAGCTCAAACCCGCCGACTACACGGTGCTTCGCGACATGAAGGAAGGCGACGTGTCCGAGCCCTTCGAGTCGGTGGACAACGAGGGCCGCAACGGCAACACCATCTACAAGATACTCTACCTGGAGAAGATCCTGCCCGCCCACGTAGCCAACTATCAGCAGGATTTCGACGTTCTGTCAAACGAGGTCAACAACAAGAACGCTCTCAAGGCCATCGACGACTTCGTGGCCGAAAAGCAGAAAAGCACATATATCGTCATCGACCCGTTGTTCGAGAACTGTCCTTTCAAGCGGACCGGCTGGGTCAAGTAGGCCATGTCGCTCCGCAGCCGTCTACCGCTCATCGTGCTGCTCCTGGCCCTGGCCCTTCCGCTGGCCGGCCAGGAGCTGCCGCCCGAAGACAGCCTGTTCCACCTCCTGCAGGCGGAAAGGGCCGAGCAATATGAGCAGTACGGCATGCATTACCGCCTGGTGCAGGGCAACGCCCGCTTCTTCCACAACGACACCTACCTCCTCTGCGACTCCGCCTCCTGGAACGTGGACGCCAAGTTCATCGAGGCCTTCGGCAACGTGCAGGTGATCCAGAACAACACCCTGCTCAAGAGCGACGAGATGGTCTACTGGATCGACGAGAGCAAGGCCCAGTTCCGCGGGCCCGTGGTGGAACTGCTCGACAAGGACGGCAACGTGCTCCGCACGTCCAACCTGACCTACAACACCAAGGACAGCGTGGCAGTGTTCAGCTACGGCGGGGCCATGAAGGACAAGGATGGCGGTGTGATAGAGAGCGAGAGGGGTACCTACGACGGCAAGGAAGGCATGTTCACCTTCGAGAACAAGGTGGAGCTCTATCTCGACTCGATTGAGATCAAGACAAGCAACCTCCGCTATATGAGCGAAGAGGAGAAGGCCTATTTCGGGCGCCAGACCTTCCTCTGGAGGGGCAACGGCTTCCTGCGGGCCGACGCAGGCTGGCACGACCGCAAGTCTCTGGTCGACTACTTCTCCGACCATGTGTTTATGTTCGACCCGTCCTACGAAGCCTGGGCCGACGAGCTTTTCTACGACCAGCAGAGCGGCTCGGTGGATCTCTACCGCAACGCCCAGGTGCTCGACACGACCAACAAGACCGCCTATCTGGGCGACCACCTCCAATATCTTCCCGCTACCGATTCGCTGTCCGACCGCGGCTTGCTGACCGGCGAGCCGGCCATAGTCTACTTCGGTGAGAACGAGAACCAGGTGGTCGACACTCTTTTTGCCCGGGCAGACACTATATTCGTCTACACGGTGCCGCGCTGCGACGTGCCCGAGGCGGAGCTCAACGATGCGAAGAAGCGTCTGGATGACATACATTTCGACGCCCTGGCCAAGAAGAGGATGGAGGAAGGGGCAAAGCGAGAGGAGGAGCGTATCAAGAAGATGCGCGAGGTGGGCTTGCTGCCGCCCGAATGGGTTGAAAGGCAGCGCGACTCGCTGGCCGCCGTGGCCCGCGCCGACAGCCTTGCCGCGATACAGCACGTCGCCGATTCCCTGGCTGCGATACAGCGCGCCGCCGATTCCCTTGCCGCCGTAGCTGCCGCCGCCGTCGCCGATTCCCTCGCGGCCCTGGCCGCCCTCGACAGCACCGCCGTCATTGCTGATCTCGACAGCACCGCCGTCATCCCGGTCCTTGACTCCCTCGTCATCCCGGCTTTTGACAGCACCTCCGTCATCCCGGGCTTGACCCGGGATCCCGACAGCCTCGCCGTCGATCCCCCCATCGACTCCTCCGCCCTGTCCCCGCCCCGCGACACGACGCCGATACGCTATGTCCACGCCTGGCATGGGGTACGGATGTATCGAAGCGACATGCAGGGCAAGTGCGACTCCCTGGTCTTCTGCGAACTCGACTCCATAGCCCGGCTGTATACCGATCCGGTGCTGTGGAACGAAGGCCGCAACCAGCTCACCGCCGACGAGATGCACCTGCTCATGGAAAACAGTGCCATCTCCCGCGGCAGCATGATCACCAACGCCTGGCTGATTTCACAGCAGGATTCCATCCACTTCAACCAGATAAAGAGCGCGGAGATGCTGGGCTACTTCCGTGACAACGAACTCTACCGCTTCGATGCGCTGGGCGGGGTGTCGGCCATCTTCTACATGGCCGAGGAAGATGTGATCACGACCATCAACGTAAAGGAATCTCGCTCGCTGACCGCAGCCCTCAAGGACGGTACGGCCAAGCGCCTGCTGTATACCGAATCGATCAAGAGCGACGCCTACCCTGTGGGACAGCTGGCGCCGGAAAAGCAGCGGCTGAAGGACTTCAACTGGAGGGGCGACGAGCGTCCGCTCTCGCGTGACTCCATCACCACGAGGGTGGTACGCACGTCCGAGAGGGATGCCTATGCCGACATCCTGCCTCCGATGTATCGCGAGACCAACAAGTATTTCGACAACTACATGCGCGAGCTGTTCGAGCGCCGGGCGGCCGAACGTGCGGCCGAGGAGGCCCGCCGCCAGGCCGAACGCGACTCCCTCGCCGCCCTGGAGGCCGCCGAGGCCCTTGCCGCCATGCCTGCAGCCGACACCACGGCCTTGATTCCGGCCATTGACACCAGCGCCGTCATGCCGGCTCTTGACACTACTGCCGTCATGCCTGCCCTTGACACTCTCGTCAAGCCGGAGCCTGACTCTGCCGTCATGCCGGGCTTGAACCGGCATCTCGAACCGGCAGCCGATACGATAAGACCCCGGATCGAGTCCGGGGTGACTGGTGGCATCGAGCCCGCGGTGAAAGATGCGGGCAAGCCTGAGCTGACCCCCGCATCCCCCGAGACAGTCGAGCAGTCTCTTCAGCTCTCCCGCGCCGAACAACGCGCCCTGCGTCGCGCCAAACGGATCGCCATGCGCGAAGCCCGTCGGGCGGAACGGCTCGCCCGCAAGGAGGCCCGCCGCGCCGAGCGCGAAGCCAGGCGTGCTGAACGGGAAGCCCGCAAAAAATCCAAACAAACAAACGACTGACAAAATGAAGACATTCCAGACCCCGCAAGGCGAACTCCGGGTCGAAGTGTTCGGACACGCCTCCGTAATGTTTGAATTCCAGGGCAAACGCATCTATGTCGACCCCTGGAGTGAAGTATGCTCCTTCGAGGGTAAGGCCCCGGCCGACCTGATCCTGATTACCCACAACCACTACGACCATTACGACGAGAAGGCGTTCGGACCTGTGCAGACCCCCCGCACCACCTTCATCGTGAGCCAGAACGTGGGTCGCGTGGACGACCGCTATACCGTCCTGGCCAACGACGAGGTCTGCACCTGGCAGGGCATTGAAGTGGCCGCGGTCGAGTCGTACAACATCAAGCGCCGCAACCCTTCAGGCGAACTGTTCCACCCTCGCGGTGTCGGCAACGGCTACCTCCTGAATTTCAGCGGTTTCATGGTCTATCTGGCCGGCGATACCGAGCCGGTCCCCGAGATGCAGGAACTTCCGCGCGTCGACCTGGCCTTCCTGCCGAAGAACCTGCCCTACACGATGACCGACGAGGAGTTCATCAAGGCGGCGAACCTCATCAAGCCGAAGTATCTCTACGCCTACCACTTCTTCGGGATCGACGTTCCGGCATTGAAAAAAGAGCTCGATCCTTCGATCGAGCTCCTCAACTAGTACTTCTGTCATCCCGGACTTGATCCGGGATCTCTTTTATTCAATGAAGCCGACAATCTGTCCTTTTACGACCTTCTCGCCCTGTTTGGCGTTGATCGAGACTATGCGGCCGGATTTGAGGGCCTTGACCTCTTCGAGGCCGTAGTAGGCCTGCACCCAGCATACGGGCTTCCCTTCGGCCACCTTCGTGCCGATGGCCGGGGCGACGCTCTCGCCGGCCGGGTCGACCGACCAGGTGAGGGTGCCTGCGGCGGTAGCCTGGATGGGCTGTGCGTCGGGATGCTGCTCGGTGTATTTCTCGATGTCGAAAGCGGGACGCTCGACCACGGGACGCTCCACGACGATCGGGGCTCCGGCTTTCGCACGGGCGGCCTCGAGGTCGGCCTTGAAGCGCTTCTCGGCTGCGCCGCTCTTGTAGTCGCGGTACTGCGTGGGGTGCATTGCCAGTTCGAAGAGTTCTTCGTCGTCGGGACCTAACTCCCAGCCGTTCTCCTTCATCTCCTTGCGGTATTCGTCCATGTCGTCGGGATAGAGCGCCTGGACGTCGCCTTCGAAGAATTCCATGCCCTGCTTGGCGGCGAGCTCCTTGATCTCGGGGGCCACTTCGCCGGGGAGCTTGCCGCTCCTGCCCAGGATCATGCCCCAGATGCTCTTGTCGGTCAGGAGGCTGTAGCGCGGCTTGCCCTGCGCCTCGGCCATGATGTTCATCAGCGCGATGTTC
>CAJONI010000074.1 GCA_905235995.1 uncultured Bacteroidales bacterium | reverse complement strand
TTGTCGTGGAAGAGATTCTCCGTCAGGGCTGCACCACAGAGGGTATTCTTCAGGATGTAGAAGTCGCTTTCCCAGTCGGGATCACCGTCAGAGTAGTCCTTCCGGAGCTTGTGTCCGGGGAGCCAGAGCGCTGCGGCACGGTAGAGGCAATCGGCCAGCTGCTGCCGCCGGCAGCTTCGTTCTCAGCCTTGCCTCTGATGTCAAGATCCTCCCTTCCTGCTCATCGGCTTCGTCGGCGCCTGGTTGTGCTATAATCGCTGGAAATTAATAAGGGAGACTACGCCGGGCTTGATCCGGGATGAAGTATGGTATCGCCGGCTTTGACTATCTTTGCATACGAAATGAAGATACGTTACTCCCTTGTCCTGTTCGACCTCGACGGGACGCTGCTTGATACGCTGGATGACCTTTCTCAGGCCGTGAACCATGCGCTGGGGTTGCGAGGCCTGCCACGGCACGACCGTGAGGGCGTCCGGGCCAGGATTGGCCACGGGGTCCGCAACCTGATGAAGCAGGTCCTGCCGGAAGTGCTGCGCGATGACGACGCGTATGTGGACACGTGCCTGTCCGACTTCCGCAGCTACTACACGGCGCACATCGACATCCATACAGAGCCGTACCCCGGTATCCCCGAGCTGCTGGCAGGACTGGATAGGGCAGGGGTGAAACTGGCCGTCGTCTCCAATAAGTTCCAGGAGGGCACCGACTACCTGATCCATAAGTTTTTTCCGGCCGTCCGCTTCAGCGCCATACTCGGCAATCGCCCCGGTTTCCCGCTCAAGCCCGACCCCGCCATCGTGCAGGAAGCATTGCGGGCGGCCGACGAGTCCGCCGAAAGCGCCGTGATGGTGGGCGATTCTGCCACGGACATGTTGACGGCCGCGAACGGTGGCGTCGCAGGCATTGGTGTGGGCTGGGGATACCGGCCAGTCGAATCGCTGTCTTCCGCCACGCACATCGTCCATTCCGTAGCTGAACTCAGGGAAGCCATTTTAGGGTGACAGGGGTCTGTTTTTGTTATTTGTCGGATTCTTCGTAACTTCGTAGACGGAAGAAAAAATCACGTCTGGTGCAGCCGGTCCGTAATTCTCATATCATTCGCCATACGCTGAGGCATTACCTGGCGGCAGCCATTTTTGCCGGCATCATCATCCAGCTCAACAGCACCATAGACAGTATGGTGGCAGGGCAGTTCATCGGGGCCGACGCAGTGTCGGTCATCATCCTGGCCCTGCCGCTTGTGAACATCCTTATGCTCCCTGGCACCATCATCCTGATGGGAACCACGCTCCTCATTGCGCCGGCTTTTGGAAACCAGGATTACAACCGGGTGAACCGGATTCTTACAGTGGGCCTGGCATCGGCTCTGGTAGTCAGCGGAATCTTTACCGTCCTTCTGGCTGTATATGCGGGACCGGTTTCCATGTTCATAACCCAGGACGTGCGTTTGCAGCCCATGCTGCAGGAATACCTTCCTTTTGCTTTTGTCGGAAGCTTCTTCGGCCTTTTTGCCTGCGCGGGCGGCCAGTTTGTCCAGATCAGCGGCCGTCCTCAGCTGGTTGCCAGGTTTGTCGGCATTTTCGGTGTTTTGAACCTGGCACTGGATATTCTCTTTGTACGCGTGCTCGAGATGGGCATCCGAGGAGCTGCCGCCGGCACTTCAGCTGCAGCATTTCTGGGTTTTCTGGTTATGGTCCCGTACCTGCTGCGGGAACCGCGGCCGTATCGTTTATGCTGGCCTGCATGGGACTCTATCCGCAGTTTCTTCCGGGAAATCCTGTCGCGAGGCACCCCCGCCGCTATGACAGGCGTCTCCATGATTTTGCTCAATCTGGGGCTCAACACCCTGGTCCTGAGCACTCTGGGAGCCGACGGAATGTTCACCCTGAGCATCTGCATGCAGTTGCTGATGATCTGCATGCTGGTGCTCACCGCAACGGGTGGTACCATTACGGGACTGGGCGGCATACTGTCCGGAGAGGAGGACTGGGATGGAGTGGGCCGGCTCATCTCTCTCATTCTGAGGCTGTCGCTGGGGCTGGCCCTTTGTGCATCCGTTTTGCTTCTGGCTTTCCCGGCCGCGGTGGCTTCGCTTTTCGGGGCCGATGCAACCCTCACGCAACTGTCAGTCACACCGCTTCGCATCTTCAGCGGAGTCTTTCTTCCAGCTACGGTACTGATGACGCAGGCCAACGCATTCCTGCTTGTCAAACGGGGTCGTATGGCCGCCCTGCTGCAAGCGGGCATAGTAATCTGCATCCTGCCGCTTGCCCTTGCCTTTTCCCGCTGGAACCTGTGGATAGCCCTGCCTCTGGGCATGCTGCTCCCTATGCTGGGGGGACTTGCGGCATCGGCTCTTATCTCAAGAAGGCAAGGGAATCTGCATCCTGTCTGGCTCATCCCGGTGGGCGACACGCGGCGTTCTTTTACAGTGAGCGTGGCCTATTCCCGTGAAAGCGTTTCGCAACAGTTTAGTCTTCTTTGTGAAAGGCTGGATGCCATGCGGCTTTCCCAGACTGAGAATACGGCAGTAACCCATTGCGTGGAAGAGATGATGCTGCACCAGCTGGACATGGGACTGGCCTGCGGGCTCGATGGAAGCTTTGATGTGGGAATAGTGGACGGAGACAATCGTTTCACCATCCTGGTCAAGGCGGCTGGAAAGGCCTTCAATCCCTTGTGCGAATATGGGAAGAAAACGCCCGATTCGCTGAGTCTCCGCATCGTCGAGGGCTTCTGCCGGGATGTCAACTACCGCTATGCCAGCGGAGTCAATTGCGTCTACCTGAATTTCGACAAGGATCCCCGCGCCTGATGCAGGGCGGCGTCATATATCCGTTCTCCGATTTTCCTGAAAATCAATATTTTTCAGGATTTCCCGAGAAGCTGAAAACTTCATCTCCGAGTTTTTTCTTACGGGTCAGATGTGCTTTCTTTGCGGGGTCGAAATAAAAAGATTTGAAGTATGAAAGCAACAACTGACGGACCTCTGACGCAGGTCACCATCAACCCCTTCGTCGACTGGGGGTTCAAATTCCTTTTTGCACGCGAGGAGACCAAAGACCTCCTCATCGGCTTCCTTAACCTACTGTTAAAACCTGATGTCCAGTTTACTGATATCACCTACCTCAATCCCGAGGTGATCCCGGAAAGTCAGGACATGAAACGATGCGTCTTCGACGTCCTCTGCCGCGACGCAAAAGGCGACCGCTATCTCATCGAGATGCAGAAGACTTCCCGTACAGACATGTCCAATCGGCTCATCTACTACCTCTGCCGTCTGATCGACCAGATGGGGCGGCATTCCGCCAAATGGGAATACAGCATGATAAAGAGAGTCTACGGAATCTGTCTCATGGACTTCACCTATGAGGAGAACCCTCAGCTGAGGCATGACATCATGCTCCGCAACCAGGACGGCAGCACATATTCCGAACTGCTGAACATCATCACCTTGCAGATCCCCTGCCTTGAGGCTAAAACCTTGGCGGAATGCAAGGAATCTTACGAAATTTTGCTAAGTTTGCTGAACCAAACGAGCAAGAAGATGAAGACCAAGGAAGAACTGCTGAATGAAATCGACGAGCTGAATGTCTCGGAGCAGTCGAAAGAGATGTTCCGCAGCATAGTTGCTGCGATGAACCATGACCTTACGCCCACCCAGCTGTCCGAATACCTTGCCGACATGGACGAATATGAGGCGACCATGGGCTCCATAGGCACAGCCTGGAAGAAGGGAGTGAAAGAAGGCCGCATCGAAGGCGAGGACCGCAAAAAGAGGGAGATCGCCAAGGCGATGAAGGAAAAAGGTCTTGAGATACAACTTATAATAGATTGTACCGGACTGTCAGCCGAAGAGATCGCAGCGCTGTAAAGGCTTTATACCGCCTTCATTATAAACTGGAGCCGCATTCGTCACGAAGCGGCTCCGTTTTCTTTCAGTAGCGCCCCGGATCAGGTCCGGCATGACGGAAATGATGCGCCAACGGTTGCGTCACCACAGAGCGTGGCAGGGGCGGCTATGAGATGCCTGGGCAGAGCCCGGTCAATGAAGTAGCTCCTCGCTGCGGCGGATGAAGTCGGCGAGGGCCTTGCCTTTCAGCAGACCGTTGGAGAGAAGAGCCAGGTCGGTAACCTGCTTGAGCAGGGTGTTGTCAGCCATGATGCCCCTGACACCATTGTCGCCCATGATCTTCTTCACGACCGGATTCTCCGCGTTGACCGTGATGGTGTAGCTCTCAGGCATTTCGCCATAGAAATTCATGCCTCCGCCAAGAGCCGCCATGTCGCGGTAGCGGCGCATGAACTCGCTCTGGGTGATCAGGATGGGGGAGGCTTCCTCGCCCAGGTTCTCCATCTTCACATCGTATCTGTTCTCCTTGGGAAGTATCTCCTCGAAGACCCCCTGCACATACTTCGCATCGTCTTCCGAGATTTCGAACTTCGCACGCTCCTCCTTGACCACCAGCCGGTCGGCAGCATCCGCGTCGACACGCTTGAACACGGAGTCCTTCAGCTTGCCTTCCAGCAGGCCCACGAAGTGCGCGTCGATAGGAGAGTCGAACACCAGCACGTCGTAGCCCAGGGCCTTGGCCGCCTCGATCTGCGGATACTGGGCCACAGGGTCGGTGCAGTAGAGATGGACCAGCTTCTTGTCCTTGTCGGTCTGGGCCTCCCTGATCTTCTCCGCATAGTCCTCATAGTTGAAGTACTGGCCCTCGGTGTTCTTCAGGAGCGCGAACTTGAGCGCCCTCTCGCAGAACTTCTCCTCGGTCAGCATGCCGTATTCGATGAAGAGCTTCAGGTTGTCCCACTTGCTCTCGAATTCCTCCTTGTCGTTCTTCGAAATCTCTTCCAGACGGTCCGCCACCTTGCGGGTGATGTAGGAAGCGATCTTCTTCACGTTGGCGTCTTCCTGCAGATAGCTGCGCGACACGTTCAGAGGGATGTCGGGAGAGTCGATCACGCCGTGGAGCAGGGTCAGGAACTCCGGTACGATGTTCTCCACGGAGTCCGTGACGAACATCTGGTTGCAGTAGAGCTGGATGCGGTTGCGGTTGATCTCGAGCTTGTCCTTGATCTTCGGGAAGTAGAGAATGCCGGTGAGGTTGAAGGGGTAGTCCACGTTGAGATGGATGTAGAAGAGCGGGTCTTCCTGCATCGGGTAGAGCTTGTTGTAGAAAGTCTTGTAGTCCTCGTCCTTCAGGTCGGCGGGCTTGCGCGTCCAGAGCGGCTCGGTGTCGTTGATCACGTTGTCCTTGTCGGTGTCGACGTACTTGCCGTCCTTCCACTCTTTCTGCTTGCCCATGACGATGGGAATCGGCATGAACTGGCAGTATTTGTGGAGCAGAGAGCCTATCCTGGCCTCGGAGGCGAAATCCTCGCTGTCAGCGTCGAGGAAGAGGGTCACGGTAGTGCCGCGGTCCTCCTTCTTGCTGGAGGTCATGGTGAAGTCGGGCTCGCCGTTGCACTCCCATTTCACAGCCTTGGCACCTTCCTGCCAGGAGAGGCTCTCGATGCGTACCTTCTGCGATACCATGAAGGCCGAGTAGAAGCCCAGGCCGAAGTGGCCTATGATGCTGCCTGCCTTGTCCTTGTATTTCTCCAGGAACTCGCCTGCAGAGGAGAAGGCGATCTGGTTGATGTACTTGTCGACCTCCTCTTCGGTCATGCCTATGCCGCGGTCGGTGATCTTGATGGTCTTGGCCTTGTCGTCCACTTCGATGCGGATGGCCAGGTCGCCCAGTTCACCCTTGAAATCGCCGGTGCCTTCGAGGGCCTTCAGCTTCTGCGTCGCGTCGACAGCGTTGGCCACGAGCTCGCGAAGGAAGATGTCATGGTCGGAATACAAGAATTTTTTGATGACCGGAAAGATATTTTCCGTGGTCACACCGATTTTTCCTTTAGTCATATCTGTAGTTTTTAATATTTTTCGTTTCCGGGCCAAGAAAATCAAAAAAGATACCACCCGTCCATAGCCGACATTTTGTCAGTTTCCCGTGAAACGGCAGCTCAGGCCCGCTTTCAGGCATCAGGAAATCTGCATTTTCAAGCGATTCCTCGAGTAGCTGAAAACTTCATTCAGCTTCGTTCTCCGAGTTTTTTTATGGGCGCGGAGGCCTTTAGTTTTGCGGCGTAAAACCGACAAGACATGCGCAAGAATCACATCTGCCTATTACTGCTCACGCTGCTCCCGGCGATTCCGGCGGCTGCGCAGCGACTCTCCCTGTCCACCAACGTGCTGGACTGGGCAAATCTCGGTACGGCCAACCTGCAGGCCGGGTTCTCGCTCGAGCGCCGGATTTCCCTGCATGCGGGCGTACGCTACAACAACTGGAGTTTCGGCTCCGCGGAGCAGGGGAGCCCCTTCCAGAACCGCGCCCGCACCGCTTCCGCGGGCATGCGCTACTGGCCCTGGAACGTCTATTCCTCCTGGTGGGCCGGAGCACGCGCTCAGGTGGAGGAATACAACCGCGGCGGATTCCTGGGACATTCCGAAACCGAGGAAGGCCTCGCCTGGGGACTGGCCCTCGCGATGGGCTACAGCTGGCTCTTCACCGACCATTGGAACATCGACTTCGGCATAGGCTTCTGGGGCGGGAGGACCCGCTATACGCTCTACCGCTGTCCACGCTGCGGACGTATAGTCTCCGACGACGAGGGACGCCCGATCCAGAACGCCTGGAAATGGTTCGTGCTGCCTTCCAACGAGATACAAGTATCATTGACATATATCTTCTGAGCATGAGACGCATTCTTACGATTATTTCATGCCTGTCCGCACTGATGCTGACGGCTGAATGCGGGACTGCCAGGAAGGCCGGACGCCTGCATCAGCAGAACATAGGTGCGACTCTGGCGCTTCCATCCGACGAGCCGGCAGTGCCAGTGATGGCTACCGACATGCCCATGCTCGATTCCGGAATCGGAGAAACGACTGAGTTTCAGGGACACGACGTGGTGGTGATGAATGCTGTCAGGGACGAGGCGAGCGGCGAGATGCTGGCCAATGAGACCCTGCAGGCCGCCCGCGTGACCGCACGCTTCCGCAATGTTGCCGAGCGGCACGGGAGGGTGGACATAGCCTTCCAGATCATAGTCCCCGCCGCGATGCAGGACAGCCGCTGGCAGGTAAGGTTCCATCCCCGTATGGAAATACTTGAAGAAGAGCTGGAACTCGACGACATCCTTGTAACGGGCAAGGACTACCGCAAGGCACAATTGCGTGGCTATCAGCAGTACGAACGCTTCCTGCGCAGCATAATAACCGATTCCACGAGGTTCATCGACAGGCATCAGCTGGAGGTCTTCCTGCAGCGCAACATACCTGAGGTCTATGCCCTGCAAAGCGACACGAGCTTTGTGTCCGACGAGCGCTTCGCCTCGATCTACGGAGTGACTGCGCAACAGGCTGTAGAGCATTACACCCGCGGCCTGCTGGTACGCCGCAACGAGCGCAGGATACGCGACAAGGAAAAGATGTTCCGCAAATACGTCAAGGCGCCCATCCGAACCTCGCATTTGCGGCTCGACACGCTGCTGGTCAATGATGCGGGGGAGTTCGTTTACGAATACGTACAGACCGTCGAGACCCGCCCGCGTCTGCGCAGGATTGACATACGGCTCTCCGGCGAAGTGTGCGAGCAGGACCTTGTGGTCTACAAGGTCCCTGAGAGCGAGCCTCTTACCTTCTATATCTCTTCGCTCAGCGCCTTCGTTGACGGAAGGGAGCGCTACCTCGACGCTTTGATCTCCCGCAGGGTGGACGTGGAAGACAGGGCGCGCCTGCAGTTTGCGGTGGGCGATGACAGCGTCCGCCCGGAACTGGGAGACAACTTCACTGAGATAGGCCGCATTAAGGCCGTCCTGGCCTCGCTTCTCTCAGAAGACCAGCTGGTGCTCGACAGTATCGTGGTGACGGCGCACGCCTCGCCGGAAGGCTCCTGGCAATTCAACACAGAACTCTCGAAGCGCCGTTCGTGCAGCGTGAGCCAATATTTTTCAGATTATATGCGTCGCTGCCGCGACTCGGTGATACGGGCGGAGGGCGTCCACATGGACTTCGCCGGCAATATTTCATCTCCACTACGCCTCGAAATCCCTTTCACAAGCCATGCGGTCCCTGAGAACTGGCCTATGCTTGATTCCCTGGTCAGGCGCGACGCATTCCTCACCGATGCACAGAAGGAGGCCTATATGGCGCATGCTTCGGAGCCAGACCCCGACAAAAGGGAGCAGGCCATGCGCGGCGACGATTCCTATCCATATCTGCTGCAGGAACTCTATCCGAGCCTGCGCCACGTGGCCTTCCAGTTCCGCCTGCACCGGCGCGACATGCAACAGGACACCATCCATACCACCGTGCTCGACACCGTCTATATGGCTGGGGTCCAGGCCATACGCGACCGCGACTACGGCCAGGCCATAACCCTTCTGAGGCCCTACGCCGACTTCAATACGGCAATCGCATATTGCTGCCTCGACTACAACGCCAGTGCACTCAATATACTTGAGAGGCTGGAGCGCAGTGCGGAAGTTGAATACATGCTGGCCCTGCTCTATGCCCGCGAGGGCGACGAGAACCGTGCCCTGGAATGTTACCGCAGCGCCTGCGAGGCTAACCGCAGCTTCGTGCACAGGGGCAATCTCGACCCTGAGATCAGTGCCCTCATCCGCAAGTACGGCCTTAACCGAGAATCCTGAAAATGAAGAATAAATGAAAAAAGTTGTGTTTGTTGTCTGCGCATTCCTGGTCGTGGCTGCCGGCTGCGACCGGGAGCCCTGCGCGGTCTGCGGGGATGAAGCCTCCCTGCGGCGTATCTCCTTCGATCTATCGGGCGGCGCTCCGGCAGTGAAGTCCGCCCGCGGCACTTCCGACGATGAACGCTTCGTCTCCTCTTGTGCGCTCTATGTGTTCAGCCGCGCCGGCGAGCTCCTGCAGAAGCTTAGCTCTTCCGACGGACGCTTCGATTTCTATCTTACCGATGAAACATATGATTTTGTGGCGATTGCGAATAAGACAGAGCTTCCTGAGAACCCCCGAACGCGTCATGAACTGCTGGCCACCGCCACCAGCCTGGCGGAAAACGGTCCCGGCCGCTTCGTGATGGTAGGCGAGCTGAGGGAGCACCGCATAGAAGGCGACGAGAAGATCACCGTAGAGGCTGTACGCCTTGCAGCCAAGCTGAGCTGCACCATACGCACGGCTTTCAGCGGCCCGCTGGCCTCGCGGCCCTTTTCGGTAGAATCGGTCTACCTGACCAATGTGGCCGGAAGCAACGACCTGGCCCTGTCGGTCCCGGTGGGGGATGATCCTGCGGGATGGTACAACCGCATGGACCTCGATCCCGGGACCGCAGCGCCGCTGTCGACGCTCCTGGCGTGCGCTCCGGCAAGAGCGATGGCCCCTTCCGACAGCCTCACCCCGCAGCAGGCCTTCTACGCCTATCCCAATGAGTCGTCCGACAGCCACGACAAGTCGAAATGGGGCAGCCGCTGCACCCGGCTGGTGGTCAAGGCCACGCTAGGCGGCAGGACCACCTATTACCCTGTGACGCTCCCATCGGTGCGACGAAACCGTCACTATCACGTGGAACTGGAAATTTCGAACTTCGGAGTCGATCACCCGGAAGACAATCCGGAAGACGGCTGTGAGATGGAAGCCACTGTCAGAGTCGGCGCCTGGGAGCCCGGGGACTCGCTCGAAGGCAATTATTGAAACATACCATTTAACAATTAAAATCAAAACAAATGAAGAACTATCTGCTTATCGCAGCAGCAGGCCTGTTCGGCCTGGCCGCCTGCCACTCCCTCGAACCTGCCGCCGGCATTCCTGACGAAGGCTCTATCATCCTGTCGGTACAGGGCTCTGACGGACCGCTGACCAAGGCCAATGCGAACGTCAATCCTATCGGCAACGAAGCCGCCATCGACAGCATCCAGACCTTCCTCTTCTCTTCCGACGGTTCCCTATACCGCAGGATCTGCCTGAGGAACAATCAGTTCACCGAATCGCTCAGCCGTGTCAAGACCGGGATCTACAGCATCGTGGCAGTGGCCAACGCACCTGCGCTGACGACGATCACCAACCGCAGCGAACTGGAGAGTACCGCCATCAACCTGGGCATGAACGACACCCAGGGCGGATTCCTGATGTTTGGCGCAGATACCGTGGAAGTCATCGCCGGTACTTCAGCCGTGCAGTCTACAGTTACGGTGAGCCGTTATGTGGGACGTGTCAGGCTGGTATCGGTGAAGAACAACCTGCCCGCGGCGTACGGCAGCCTGAGTGTGGACTACGCGTTCCTCGAGAACGCCTACGGCCGCTGGACCTACGGAACCCAGGGCGTACCCGATACCTACGTGAACCTCAGGGGCCGCACCAAATCTTCTGAGACAGTGCTGATTACTGAGAGCTCGCTGGCCGAGTATCCTGCGCTGACTTTCAAATCCCTGGCCCAGAATGTCGCGGCGGGAGCGACAGGTGCTGTCAACGCTCCTTTCTACACCCTGCCCAACCGTCATGCGGCAGGCTCCGACAATTTCACGGCGACCACGAGCGGGGAGCATTGCGCCAGGCTGGTGGTCCACGTCTCCTATGGAAACCAGGGATGGTACTACCCGGTGACGATTGGAAACCTGGAGCGGAACAAGACCTACGACGTATCGTTCTCGATCAGCGGTCCCGGCGTGAGCGACCCCGACCAGCCGGTTACCACAGGAAGCCTCAGCGTGACTGTAAACGTTGACACCTGGAAGAGCGGGGGAGTGATCGAAGGAGAGTTCTGAGAGGGCCATGAATAAGACTTTCTGCATATGGGTCCGGGCGGCGATGCTGCCCGCCATCTTCTTCCTGCACTCCTGCGCCCCGCCCGGGACCGTCGATCCGGAGTCGGCCCTGACGCTGGTCATCGCTGCAGAACCATCCACGAAGGCCTCCGACGTGACTCTGCAGAACTGGGAGCGTCAGGTCAACCGCTTGCAGATACTCCTTTTCTCCGACGGAAGGCTTGCGCGATATGAGAGCCTGCTCCCGGGTTCTTTCCCATGCTCTAGGTCGTATGCCTCGCTCAGGGAGGGAACCTATCACGCCTATGCTGTAGCCAACGGCCCCGACCTTGACGGCATATTGTATGAGAACGCATTCGCTTCGACATCCGTATCGCTTTCCGACTGCTCGCTGGACCCTTCCAAAGGCTTTGTGATGGTCGCCGCCGATACGGTAACGCTGGGCGGAGGGGCGTCAAGGACCCTTTCTCTTTCTCTCCGGAGGCTAGTGGCGCGATTCCGGCTGGTTTCCATCGAGAACCAGGTGCCCGACGCCTATTCCGACGGAGGCCGTATCCAGATTCTCGGTGTGTACCTGGCAAATGCGCCGGGCACCTGGAATATCGCAGGGTCGGGCTCCGCTTCCGGATGGGTGAACCTTGGCGGCAGGGCTGCCGGGAAGCAGGGGTCCAGCCAAAGCGAATACTATATCTCCAGTCCTTCGCAGGTCAATCCCGAGGCCTGCCGCGACCTTGTCTTCAGGCAGCTTGCCATTTCCATGGCGCAGGGGGTGAGGCGTGAACTCGACGGCTGTCTGCTGTACTGCTTCCCCAACTCTGTGGCGATAGACCAGACCGGGCCTGTGGCAGATGCTGGCAGGGGAGCGTGGACCAGGCTTGTGCTGCTTGCCCAGGTCAACGACAGGCTCTGGTGGTATCCGCTTAACCTGTTCCCGGACGGCCAGGGACCCGATCCAAACCTTTCCTATGATGTCCGGCTGATGCTGCGCGCCACCGGCTCATCAGACCCCAACGAACCCGTCGGCCCCGGAACCCTGGCCGCAGTAATGAGCTGCACCGGGTGGCAGTCCGGCGTAAGCTATACCGAACTGCTATGAGACGCGCTTCATTGATCCTTGGTCTGGCGGGAGGTCTCCTGCCGGCCATTGCCGGCGGTTGCTCCGTGAGGGAGGACCGTCAGCCATGTCCCTGCTATCTCGACATTGACTACAGCGCGCTGGTGGGCTCCAAGGCGGGTACCGGCAGCGGAACGGTCTCGCTGGCACTCTACGACGAGTCGCTGTGCTGGTCGGCAGACCACCATCTTCCGGAATGTCCGCTCAAGGAAGAGATAACTGTCGACAAGGAGCGTCTGCACCTGGTAGCCATAGTACACGGACCTGGCTGGGAGGGAGATCTCACCGCCGGGACACGGATTAGTTATGAGCCTGGCAATCAGATAGATTCCCTATGGGTTCATGCGGAATCGCTCGACTGCACGGGCGAGGAGGCGGCTTGCAGCATCAAGCCAAAGAAGCAGTTTACTACCATCACGTTCACCGACGAGGAAGGCGGGGCGCTGTGCCGTCGCTACAACATGGTGATCCGTGGCCGTACCTGCGGCTTCGACGCCGCCGACCTCTCGGCCCTCGAAGGGCAATATCTCTACACCGTGCAGGAAGATGACGGAGCGGGCCGCATACGTGTGCGAGTACCGCGCCAGACCGATCCGAGCCTTACCCTGGAATTCTGGGACAAGCACGACCACAGGCTGCTCCTGTCGAGTCCCATCGGCCTTCGCCTTTTCGACTCCGGTTACGACCCTCAGGCTGATGACCTTCCCGACTACGACATACGGATAGACTTCCGCTCCGCCCTGCTATACCTCAGGATTCCCGACTGGGAGGAGGAGACGGTATATGCCTTATTCAAATGAAAAATACTGATTTACAGATGAACAGAAGCATTATTCATGGCACTCTGGTGTCAGTGCTCGCTGCAGCCTTTTGCGCCTGCAGCAATCCTTCGGGAGCAGACGTCGCTGAAAGCGGGATACGTGCAGGCATACCTGTCCTCACCCAGTTCAGGCTGTTGCAGCCCGACGATCCGGGTGAGACAAAGAGCAGCTATGCCGGAGCCGACACAGCCGTCTCCAACTACAACCTCCTGCTCTTTGACGCCGGAACCCTGGCTGCGAAATACTACAAGGACTCGGGCAATGCAATCTCGTTCGAAGTGATGGCCGACAGGCGCTACGACTGCTACTGCATAGCCAACGTCGGCGATATCACCGGCCGTTTTGTCGTTGGCACGACAAAGGAATCCCTGATGGACACCCTGCGGGTGACCGCTCCTGCAGGAGGATACGGCCTGCCCATGGCATGGTCGGAAAGCAACGTAGGCTTTTCCAAGGCGGAGCTGAACGCCGGAGCGAGACTGCGGATAGAACTCAGACGTCTTGTGGCGCAATGGGATATAGTGGTCGACAGGCAAGGGCTTGACATCTATTCATTCCGGGTTACCGGGCTCTCGGTCCGGGGGCCGTCGGACGTCACCCCGTTTTCGGAATCCAGGGCCGCGGCCGCCCCTTCGCTGACCGACCGGGCTACCGCCGGTGACCTGGTCAGGCTCAACGACGGGCAGAAAGCCACTTTTTACCCTCTCGAGAACTGCTGCGGCAGGCTTCTGCCCGACAATGGCGATCCCTGGAACAAGACAACCGACAACGTCCCCGCAGGCAACTATCCCACATATATTGAAATCAGCGGAGAAGCTGTGGTCGGCGACGGAAGCCAGCTGGCGATTCCTGTGACCTACCGCTTCTGCCCCGGCAAGGACGCGACCAGCGATTTTGACGTGCAGCGCAATACCGTAAACACTGTGACTCTCGTCCTCAGCGACAGCTCCATCACTGCCGCTGCTCCGTCGTGGAAGGTGGAGAAGGGATCGTTCAACGACTATCGCACCCTTGCTCTCCCGGACGGGACGGTAGACCTGCCGGGGCCTGAGGAGGTGACTGTCGCCGTGACCCGTTCCCCGGCCGAGCTTCGCTATCTGGCCGAACTCGATGCGTCGCTCAAGTCGGCGGGAGTCTCGATTTCCGGTGTCGCGGCCGGGGTTCCGGTCGATCTCGACGTGCTTACTCTCACTTCGCCTTCGAACGTGTCTGTCACCGACGGAAACCTCAAGATAAGGACGATAGACGGCCGGAGGTCCGCCTCCGTGGCAGTGGAGGCGGGCCGCAGGCTCAGTTACCTTAGCGTCAATACCGACAGTCCGAGGGTGCTTACAGGGGGCGACAGTTGCCAGATACGGGTCACAGCCAATTATCTGGGCGGCCGGCAGCGCGACGTCACCGACGAAGTTACCTGGACCATCGCCGACATGGAACTCCTCGAGCCCCTCGGCTCCGGGAAGTTCAAGACCATGATGAAGGCCGGAAGTGCCAGGGTAACCGCTTCCCTCACCGAAAGCGGGATCCAGCGCACTGTCTCCGCAACGGTGACAGCCTACCGCGAATTCCTGGGTGTCAGGGTCACGCCCGACCATGTCTATCTTCCAGGTATTCCCAACTGCTATACCCGCAGTTACGGCCAGAGCATAGGCGATCCGAACCATGTATATTTCACTCTCGAGGCCTGCTTCCACGACGGTACTACCGAAGGTATCAGGGGAAACTGGACTCCTGCCGGATACTATAATGGTGGCATAATACTGCGTCACAAGGACGGGACCTTCACCGAAGACGGGAATCCCTACTGGCGTCTCTACGGAGCGAAAATCTGGGAGACGCGATGGAATCCGGTGGACATCCTCATTTACGTGGGACGCACCTCGCTGCTCACATCTGAATGGAGCCTCAACAACGACGTACAACGCTATTATTACGCAAGCTGGGCCAGGGACATCACCAGTTCCGGTTCTGGAGTGATACTGACGGTCTCCGGCACTTACGACGGGCATGACTATTCGGTAGACATCTACGGGACGACGACTGAATAAAAAAAGAGGGTGACCGTTTTACAGTCACCCTCTCTTTTGGATGCCGGGTCGGATCCGGCATGACGAGTGCTATTTCACCTCTTCGTAGTCGACGTCCTCGGGACCGCTGTTCTCGGAGGAGCCGCCGTCCTGGGGGCCCTGCTGGCCGCTGAAGCCTGCTCCGGGATCCTGGGGACCCTGCTGCTGGGCTGCGCGGGCCATGTCTTCGCTGGCGGCGTGCCAGGCGTTGTTCAGGGCCTCGGTAGCACGCTCGATGTCGGCGAGGTTCTGGCTCTTGTGGGCCTCCTTCAGCATGCCGAGGGCATTCTCGATGGCGCCCTTCTTGTCGGCAGGGATCTTGTCGCCGTACTCCTTGAGGTTCTTCTCAGTCTGGAAGATCATGGCGTCGGCGGCGTTGATCTTGTCGATGCGCTCCTTCTCTGCCTTGTCGGCGGCCTCGTTGGCCTTCGCCTCGTCGCGCATGCGCTTGATCTCGTCTTCAGAGAGGCCGGAAGAGGCCTCGATGCGGATCTTCTGCTCCTTGCCGGTGGCCTTGTCGCGGGCCGACACGTTCAGGATGCCGTTGGCGTCGATGTCGAAGGAAACTTCGATCTGCGGTACGCCGCGCGGTGCGGGAGTGATGCCGTCGAGGTTGAAGCGGCCGAGCGTGGTGTTGTAGGCGGCCATTTCGCGCTCGCCCTGCAGCACGTGGATCTCCACCGAGGTCTGGCCGTCCGCCGCCGTGGAA
>CAJONI010000073.1 GCA_905235995.1 uncultured Bacteroidales bacterium | reverse complement strand
GGCTACGCCGAAGCCTGCACCAGGCATATCAAGAAGATTTCCGGCTGGAAGATCACCCTTGCCGGCGACCTGGTCGAGGCCACCAACGACACTTCCTGCATGGTGTGCTACCACGCCGCACTGAAGAACCTGGCCATACGCATCTCCAAGATCTGCAACGACCTGCGTCTGCTCGCCTCCGGTCCGCGCACAGGCCTCTCCGAGATCAACCTTCCTCCCAAGCAGCCGGGCAGCTCCATCATGCCGGGCAAGGTGAACCCCGTCATCCCTGAAGTGACCAACCAGGTGTGCTTCAAGGTGATCGGCAACGACACCTGCATCACCATGGCCTCCGAAGCCGCCCAGCTTGAACTCAACGTCATGGAGCCGGTGCTGGTCGAGACGATGGTCGAATCGATGACCTGGATGGCCCGCGCCCTGACGACTCTCCGCGTCGAATGCGTGGAGGGCATCACGGCCAACAAGAAGCGCTGCCGCGACCTGGCCGAGCACAGCATCGGCATCGTGACAGCCCTGAAGCCATACATCGGCTATGCGAAGTGCACCGAGGTGGCCAAGGAAGCCCTCGAGAGCGGCGGAAGCGTCTACCAGCTCGTGCTCGACAAGGGCTACCTCACCAAGGCCCAGCTCGACAAGATCCTCGATCCCAAGAACATGGTCAAGCCCACGAAAGTGGAGTTCTGATTATTTCGCAGGGAAAGTAATCAATGTAACTTGCGGGCTGCGGACGCCAGGCATCAGTTCGCCACAGATATTGGCAAAGATCCGGCCCTCGCCTACCAGGACGGCACCGGCACGGGCAGTCTCCGACGTATGGGCCGCCACAGACCATGTGTCGGTAGCCGGATCGTAAACCAGGATGTTGCGGTTGAAGTTGAACCATTCCGGTTCATGCTCGAAATAACACTCCGGCAATTTGATCAGCGCGTTGTAGAAGATATCCTTGTCCACGCCGCCGGTGGCCACCACTTTGTTGCCATCCATCACGGCTGCTGTACCGCCTCCGAGACAGACATCCACGCCCTCGGAATCTTTCGGACCGGCGACAGGCGTCCACCTGCCTGTCGCCGTCTCATATTTCAAACCATCCACGGAAAGTGTGACAGGGTCTCCGTCGGTAGCGCCGGCAAAGCCACCCCAGAGGTAGAATGTGTACTCTCCCTCCCTTTCGAATAGAGCAGATACAGGTTGTGTACGGCGCGGACCCGGGAAGTCGGGCAGCGACTGCCAACCTTTGTCCAGCGCGTCAAGGTCGAGGAACAGGGCCTTGCGGTCGGCCTTGCCATCATAGGCGCCACCTGCCACGAAGATGCATCGGCCAGCAAAGGCACCGGTAAAGTTGTCAATCCCGGCGGGCAGCGACGGCAGCGGGTTCGTGTCCGCGTGGCCCGCTTCGAGCGAAAGACAAAAAACGGTGTCTAGCTGCCCTTCGGCGTTGTTACCACCAATGCAGACGATACCCTCGGGGGTGGTGACACTCACGCCGTAGGCTGCCGGCGCGGGCAGATTGCCCACGCGGCGCCAGACCAAAGCCGTGTCACCACTGAGTTGTGCCGTGTAGATGCCGTCGTAGTACTTCTTGGCCCCGCCGAGCCGGGGCGGGAGTCCCGGGAAGTTGCAGCCACCGGCCATCACCAACTGGCCGTCAATCAATCCGGCATAGCAGGCGGAGACGCCCTTGGCAATGCCTTCTTCGTCACAGGGAAATCCATGGAGCGGCGTGACCTGCACTTGATTCGTGCCGTTACAGGCCGTTGCGGCGAGCCCGCAGGCGGCAAGAAAGACATTTCTCATGGTTTTCAGGATTTTCATCGTTCCAATGCGCAAGTAAACATCCATTTCACCAGTCGGACTTCGGATGTCGTGAACTGTCCTACGGGCAATTTGATCAGAATCCAGTTCCAGCCCTCGCGAAGCTGCACGGTCATCGGATAACGGCCGATACAATTCTCGTTGCCGAAGGGAGTCTCCCAATCCACAGGGCCGGAGTCTCCGACCCAGACCGGTGGGATCAAGGCGACACCGTTCAGCCAGATTCGGCTCTGGCGCCAGTCCCAAGCGCCTTGCGGCGGAGCCAGGTCACGCTCCGACCGGCTGTAGTTCTGGGTCTCGAACCATAACCTGGCAAGTTGCTGAGAGTCTGACCAGACACGGCGCCAAGCATAGACCGTGTGGTTTGGCTGCGGATCCTTGAAATAGCCAGCAACAGTGCCGGGGCCCCAGACATGCCGGAAATAAACGCCATTGCCACGCGCTTCCGTGGAAGGCAGATCTTCCAGCAAAGCCCAGGGATTCTTCACGGTCAACGCTTCTTCCGGCGCAAAGGCACGGCCCAATTCACCATCATTGGCGTAGGGTTCCGATATATGCCAAAGCATGTCTGACTGTGGCACATAGACATATGGCGCACTCTCGGGCAGCTTTTCCAGTGCATGGACAAGCCGTCGTTCGAAGTCCATGAAATCTTTCGTGGCCGGATGCTCCGGATCCACGGGCAAGCATGTGCCGAAATCATCGAAATACTGATATCCCCCGCCCTGCCAGGCACGCGCGGCCAGAGCAATGACGGAAGGATAAAAGTTGTTCTGCAAGACGATCTGCCCCTCGTCGGGCAAGTTGCGGTCGTTCCAGACCGCGACGATGCTGCCGGCGATATCGTCGCTCCCCTCCTTTTCCCCATAGATCGTACTGGTGTACAGGGCCACCAGATCGCCATAGGTATCGAAATGGTTGATGTAGTGGAGCCGGCAATCGATGGCCGGAATGCCCGGTTGCGCCTTTCCGCGATAGCTCCATAGCTGGGTCATGTCAATCTCGCCGGGCTTGTATGTCCAGCCGGGATTCCACGACACGACCTTCTTGCCTTTCGCACGGATATAGGCCACTATGTCAGGTACCAGTTTTTGATCGGTGAAACGCACTTCATCGGAGCCGATATGGATGTATGGGCCCTCGAAGAGCGAGCAGACTTCGTCAAAGATTGTCTTTAGGGCGGCCTTGCCTTCCGGGGTCTGCATGCCGAAGCCCATGGCCCGCTCGAAAGCGGCACTGTGGCCGGGCAGGTCGATTTCAGGAATCAATGTCACATGACGCTCGCGGCAATAGGCAGCCAGCTCCCGCACCTCTTCCTGCGTATAGTAACAGCCGGGTTGACGCACCGCATATTCAGGAGCGGTCAACTGCGGAAAGGCTTTGATTTCAAGCCGCCATGCCTGGTTTTCCGTCAAATGCCAATGAAATACGTTGATCTTGAACTTCGCCAGATTATCGATCTCCCGTTTGAGTTCGTCAAGGGAGATGAAGCGCCGTCCAACATCCTGCATGAAACCACGGACGCGGAACGAAGGCCAGTCGATGATGGTGCAGCGCGGCAGGTCGCCGTTTTCATCCGCCAGCTGGGCGAGCGTCTGGCGTGCATTCCACACGCCATGCTCCGTGAGGGCCTCGATACAGACGGACCAGCGGGTTATCCGAAGCCGATAGGCTTCTTCCGCATTCCGTTCCACCCCGGGGATGGTCTTCACATAGCGGACCTTGATCCGCGGCGCGTGCACAGTTCCCTGGCTGACCGTCACTTGTTTGGGGCGCGGCAGTAAATCGTTCACGCCGGCCCATAGGGGGCAAGCGAATCCCGGCAGCGCCGCCATCAGTAAATGTATCGACACCGCCGCCAAAATGACAAAAAGAGATTGTTTCACCTTCATTTTCTCCTCCGGTCGATATTCTTTTAAAATTACTAATTCCTTCCGCAAAAAGCAAACGAGAACAGGAAAAAAGGGTGGCCACACGTGACCACCCCTTCCAACCTAAAAACTTAATAACTCTAGTATGCTATTGAATCAATAGCCAACGGTTTGTTGCAGCTTCGGGTCATTGGCAAGCACGGTCGCGTTGACCGGCCAGAGAAGCTTGTGGCTCTCGGAACTGCTGAGAATCGGGGTGGCAGCGCCGCCCATCATGGCGGGATACGCCGCATCTGCAGAGAACACTAGCGGCTTGTGGGAAGCGTCGTGCATGCGGACCACGTCGAACCAACGGCAACCCTCGGCCACGAACTCTTTGTCACGCTCGTGCAGGATGGCAAGCTCGGTCGTGGCGAAGTCAGAAGTGGCGAACTGCGGATAGCCGGCGCCATAGGCACGCTGACGGATCTGGTTGATGTAGCCGGCGGCGGCGGCCTGGTTGTCCAGGAAGTTCTCCGCCTCGGCCATCAGCAGAAGAGCGTCAGCATAACGGTAGATCATTACATCGGAGTCAAGATACCTGACGCTGCCGTCCACATGGCCCATGTATTTCAGCATGGACGAACCGAACGTGCGGGTCTCGGGGTCAGGAGTCGAATAGCACTCATGGAAAGTGGCTGAGCGGCGGGCATCTTCCTTGTCAAACGACTTGATGAAGGATTCCTTGTATTCGTGACGGTGCATGCCGCCGCCTTTGAGGTCGAGCGGGTCACCCAGCTGATTTCCAGCCTCGTCATAGAAGGAGTTGACCCATATGGAAGCCTGATAGAAGAACAGGCTGGCGTTATTGGTCGCCTCAGTGTTGTTGAAATAGAGGGCGAGGATAACCTCCTTGCCTGCCTTATTGTCGTAATCGTAAAGATCGGCAAAGTCGTCGGCAAGGCTGAACTGGTTGCTTCCGATGATATTCTGCAGTGCGGACCTGGCGGTATTGACGTCGGAGGCGCCGGTTGCAGTATGAGCGCCGGAATTATCGTTGGTGTTTACCTTGGCTGACCACATGTAGACATGCGCCTTAAGCATCTCGGTCGCATAGTAATTCCAATTGTACTTGTCCACGGCCTGGTTGGAGCCGTAGCAACGCTCGCTGTTCGCTATCTCATCCTTGATGAACTGAAGCGTCTCCTCTGCGGTGGAACGGGCAAGATACAGGGCTTCAATATCGCCTTCGCCGTTGATGATCTTGGCCTCAGTCTCGAGAGGGACACCGCCATAAGTCCGGTACAGCATGAAATAGTAGTAAGCGCGCAAGCCGTAGGCGGGAGCCAGATAGGCGTTGCGTGCGCCGTCCGTCAGGAATTCGCAATGGTCACGTACCTGTTCGATATAGTGGTTGGCCTGGAGGATGCGGCTGTAGTAGCCGTTCCAGTTGCTGATTCCGGTGTTGTCCTTGTCCAGCATGTTGGTAACCATGTTGGGATAGTTGAGCGACACGCCCTCGATGGAGGAACCTGCCTTGAGCGTACCGCCGCGGGTCTCGCCCAGGACGAACGGAGATGTATAGTCGCCGCGGAACTGGGACATCATTCCATTGAAGTACATTTCAATCTGCGCTTCACTCTTCCAATAGTTTCCGGCTGCTGAATAGTCGATCGGAGAAAGGTCCAGCACGTTGCAGCCTGTAACTGCGAAGAGGCAGGAAAAAGCCAAAACAAATAATATCTTTTTCATTGTTCTCCTAATTTAGAAAGTGAGATTGATACCAAAGATGACAGTGCGCGGGAGGCGGTAGCTGCCCCAGCTGCTGGCACCGTATTCGGGAGTGCCGAGCAGGCCGGCCTTTGTCAGATAACCGAGATTCTGGCCGGAGACATAGAATTGAAGTCTCTTGATGCTGACCTTGTCGAGCAGGGTATTGGGAAGGTCATAAGCCAGCTGGATTTCGCGGACAGCCAGATAAGAACCTTCGTACACAAAGAGGGAGTTGTTGGAACGGGCATAATTTCTCTTGCCCAGCTGGTCCGCCCATACGTAGGAAGGCCATCTGCCTGCCTGGCCCGTTTCGATGTTATATGAATCTTTGACAAGGCTGATGGTATTGAACGTGCCCTGCATGTTACCCATGATCCAGGGGGTGCTATTGTCGACCACCTTATAGTCAAGGGCATAATCAAAGCGTCCGGTCAGGGAGAGACCCTTCCATGCGATGTTGGTGGTGAAACCGCCCGTCCATTTCGGCATGGCATTGCCAAGTTTTACGAGGTCGTAGTTGTCAATGACGCCGTCTCCGTTGACATCTTTCCACTTCACGTCGCCCGGCTGGATGGGGAAAGCTGTGCGTTTCTCCGCGTCGGAGAGCTGCGCCCATGCATCAGGACCATAAAGCCATTTGCCGTTTGAACCGTTGTTTCCGGAAGTCTTGTCGATCAGGTTGCCGGGGATCTCACTGTAGCTGGTATAGATACCTTCTGCGAGAGGACCGTAGATATCACCGGGCGTCTGGCCTTCCTGGTAACCGCCCACCCATATCAGCTTTCCCGTAGCGGGATCATATACCTGAATGGCGTTCTGGCGGTTGTTTTCCAGACCATTGTCCGGAAGTTTGATGATCTTGTTGCGGTTATAGGCACCGATAAGGGTAAAGTTCACCCTCCAGTCCCTGGTATTGACAGCACGCCAGTTGATGTCGAACTCAACGCCCTGGTTCTGCAGTTCGCCATTATTCGAACGCAGGCTGGATGCGCCGGTATGCGAAGGGATCGTGATGTTGGCAATCTTGTCAAGGGTATGACGGTTATAGTAAGTGAGATTCAGGTTCAGCCTGTTTTCCCAGAAGCTGATGTCAAGACCAGTCTCTAAAGTCCAGGACTTCTCCCACAGGAGAGCGGGTGAAGGGAGGGTCGAAAACAGGATGGCATTGTTCGACATATACTTCGTCGTGTTGCCATATGCGCCGAATACAGTGTAGGGGCCGATCTGGTCGAGGCTGCCGTTCGCTCCGAAGGATGCACGCAGTTTAGCAAACGAGATCACATCGTTCAGCGGCCGCATGAAATTCTCTTTCGAGAATACCCATCCGGCGGAAACACCGGGGAAGAAGCCCCAGCGGCTCTGCCTGGCCAGACGGGAATAGCCGTCATAGCGGGCGACAAGCGAGAGAAGATATTTGGCATCATAGTCATAATCGGCCTTTGCAAAGAATGAAAGCACCCTGCTCTGGCTGTGCCATGAGTCGATTGAGCGGGTATCCCCTACCTGGGTGAGGGCAAGATCCTGGAATTCATCGGTATCCGCACCACGGCCATAGGCATCGAAGCCCTTGGTCGACTGGTTGAGGAATTCAGTACCAAGCATGACCGCAATGGAGTGAGCGCCGGCGAATGTCCTATTGTAGTTGAGAATCCCGTTGTAGGTTTCGTTCAGATTCCTGTTGTAGTAGGCATAAGACTCGCGGGAGTTGTACATGCGGTTCGCCCCGACAAGATAATCTTTCATGAAGTACTCCTGCTTGTTGTCCTCATAGTACCAGCTGGCGCTGGCCTTGAAGTTGAGGCTGGGCGAGAAAAAGACAGTGAAGGACTGGTTCATGTTGAACTTGTCCGTATTGTAGTCATAAATCCGCTGAGGGTTGGAGATGGCGACATGGCCGTCATGGATGTTGTTACGAGGGCTAGGGTTCCATTCGCCGTCCGCATTGGTGGTACGGTACGTCGGAGGGACGGACCAGGACCTGTTGAAATAGTAGGCCTCGGTGTTTCCGTTCTTGATAGGCGTCCAGATGGTGTGGGCGAAGTTCAGGGAAGAGCTGGAAGTGAGCCAGTCCCTGACTTTATAATCGCCGTTGAAGGCGAAGGTGAGACGGTTGTACTCATTGTCGAGGGCATTGCCTTCGGAATGGTTGTAGCCGAGAGAGGCGTAGTAGCTGCCCTTGTCGTTGCCCCCCTGAAAATCCACATTGTAATCCTGGGAGAAAGCGGGACTCTTGATATTGATGTCGGCTACAGTGGCACCGTTCCAGAATACGAGCTTGTTACCTGTCACGGGGTCGGTCATTTCAGCCCAGTTGCTGTTGCCCAGCAGGGAACTGTACCGGCCCGTCGAGTTGTCGAACACGCCCCAGAGAGCACGGCCGTTGACACGGCCGTCAAGGACATTGCCGTCGTCGTCCCAATAGAGGTTGCCGGTACCGTAGGGTTGGGTTCCAGTTAGCGAAGAGAGATTGGTCGATCCCATCTTGGTGCCGTCCGACAGCGTGATGAACTCGGAAGACCTCTTGTAGGCCATTCGCATGTGATACAGATAGTCTTCGGAATTGAGGAACTCGTAGGGATGCTGTTCGAAGTTGGCGGAGAACTTGACACGGGCATTGATTGCACTGTGGCCTGCCTTGCCACGCTTGGTGGTGATAAGTATCACGCCGTTCGCGGCACGAGCACCGTAGATGGCCGTCGCACCTGCGTCCTTCAGGACCTCCATCGATTCAATATCATTGGGGTTGAGATCAGAAAGTGAGCGCTGAGCGCCATCGACTATCACCAGCGGAGAACCCGAACCGCCCAACTGGGTACCACCGCGGAGGACGATGGTCGGATTGGCGCCCGGATTACCGGAGGTCTGCTGCACGCGGAGACCGGACACGGCACCGGAAAGAGCCTGGGCGACCTGCGCGTGCATACCGGCGGTGAGCACGTCTTCCTTCACGGTGGCGATCGAGTTCGTCAGCTTGGATCGGAGCTGGCGGCCGCCGTAGGCGGTAACCACGGTCTCGGTCAGCATCTCACTCTCCTCGGCGAGGACGACGTTGACCGGTTTGCCGTCGTAGACTACTTCCTGCGTCACATAGCCGATACAGGAAATCACGAGGACGTCGCCGGGCCTGGCGTTCTTCTGGACGAAGTTACCGTCGAAGTCGGTCACGGTGCCGAAGGCGACGGGCTGTCCCTTGATGAGGACGGAAGCACCGATCACACCCAGGCCCTGCGTGTCGAGGACGACACCCCGGCAGACCTGATCCTGCTGCGCATTCGCGGCGACTTTCGTATCCGCTGCATAGAGGTTCCCCCCTGCCAGCAGCAGACCGCCTGTCAACATGGCGAGCGCAGCCATTTTCAGAAATCTTTTCATAACGTGGTGTTTTTTGGTTAATGATTTTTTATATGGTTTGGTTACGGTTTGGTTACTTATCCAACATTTCGAGGCAGAGTTTCCGGGCCTGGACCATCATCCGGGGGACATGGAAAGGACCCTTGAACAGATTGCCTTTGGCGTGATGCGCGGGAGTTCCGTCGCGGTGCAGGTAACCGTACCACTCACCCTCGACGGCATCGGGGAAATGTGCATAGGTCCAGTCGCTTACCCGGCGGTGCAGCTCCAGATACTTCTCATCGCCCGTGGCCTCATAAGCGTAAAGGGTACAGATGATGGCCTCGCAGTGCGGCCACCAGAACTTCATGTCCTGCGAATAGTCCTGGTGGGGAAAGCCCTTGCAGTCGCGGAAGTTGAGCAGGCCGCCGAATTCTTCATCCCAGCCCCAGGTCCACGACCAGTCGAAGATGGTGAGGGCCATCTCGGTGAGATCCTTGTCCCAGCCGCGGTACTTAGACTCTTCGAGCAGGAACCACGCCGTTTCGATGCAGTGGCCTGGATTGATGGTGCGACCGTTCAGCGTGTCGATGAACTCGCCGTTCGGACCTACGGTTTCGAGCAGGCACTTGTATTCTGGATGCATGAAGTACTTGCGCAGGGCTTTGATGGAACGGTCGATCTGCTCGTCGAGACACGGATCGGCGATGGCCTTGCGGATGCAGGCGGCCGTATTGAGAAAGATCATCGTGATGGAATGTTCCTGCGCCTGCACGACAGGCTCGTACTTGGCGGGCAGGAAACCCGGCTCAGTGAGGAAACGTTGCATCCGCTTGAAGAGTTCGAGGGACTTGTGTGCATAGGACATGTCGCCCGAGGCAAGGGCGTATTCACTCATGGCGATGGCCGCGAAAGCTTCAGAAAAGACGTAGCGGCGCTTGCGCAGCCCGACCCCGTCTTCGGTCACTTCGAAGTACATGTGGCCGTCGGAATTGAAACAGTGCGCTTCGATGAAGTCGATACAGCTCTTCGAAGCGGCCAGCCAGGTGGGATTCTTCTCTACGTTGTTGTAGGCAAAAGCCGCGGTGAAGCCGAAGCGGCCCTGGAACCAGACGGACTTTGTGGTGTCCATCAGGGTTCCGTCACGGTCGAGACATGTATAGACGCCGCCGTGGACGCGGTCCAGGCCGTGCTTCATCCAGAAAGGCAGGATGTCGTCCACCAGATCGGTGCGATAGCGGTCAGCATTCTCCTTTAGGTATGTTTTGGCCTCCATGACTAAAAGAGGTTACAGTGATGGAAAAAGTCGATGGCTTCGAGTTCGGTGCGAAGCTGCTGTTCCTCGGCGTCGGTGACGTTGCGGAACGGAGTACGGTTCGGCCCGAGGTCGAGGCCGATGAGCTTCATAATGCGCTTGCCGCCCACGATGTTGCCGCGGAAGTGGCAGATTACGTCGATCACGTCCTGCGCATAGTTCTGGAGCGTGCGGGCCTTGTCCATGTCACCGGCGTAGAAGGCTTCCTGGATGCCCACCAGACAGCGGCCGTTGTAGTTGGAGGTGCCGCAGATGCCGCCGCGGGCCCCGCCCAGGGCCATCGAGGCGAGAAGGGTCTCGTCCTGGCCGTGGAGCATGTCAAACTTGCCGTCCTTGTACCGGCGGCACTGGTTGTACTCGTAGAGGCTCTTGAAGGTGTACTTGATGCCGGCAAAGTTGGGCACTCGACCGTCGAGGGCCGGCAGCAAGTCGGTCATAGGCAGGAAAGCGCCGTTGAAGGACGGGATGTGGTAGTAGTAGAACGGCAGGTTCGGGGCACCGCAGGCAATCTCCTCGATATACTTGCAGAGTTCCTCGATGCGGCCGATCTTCGGGAAGGGCGGTGCCATGGCACCCACGCCCCAGGCCCCGATGGCCTGCGCGTGCTCGGCGAGCATGCGCGAGTCGCGGACGCAGCAGCTTCCCACATGCACGATGACCTTGAAGTCCTTCGGGGCATGCTTGATCCAGGTTTCAGCCAGCTTGATGCGTTCTTCGGTGGTAAGCATATAGCCTTCACCCGAAGAACCGTTGATGAATACACCGATCAGGCCGTTTTTCTTGAGCATCGCGGCATAAGCCGGGATGGGTTCGTAGTTGACGTCGCCGTTCGGCAGGAACGGGGTGAACGGGGCGTCGATCAGTCCAATGATTTTTTCCATAGTCTATCGTATTATTCCATATTGTCGGTTTTGGGTTTCAGGAAGATGAGCTGGAGGGCGAGGGCTGCGATGACGATACAGCCCAGGACGGCGAAGCTCACGCCGAGACTCACGCCCTGGTCCTTCCAGCGACCCAGGAGAGTGGTCACGAGAGCGCCCATGGCCACGCCCGTCATGTTCATGATGCCGTAGGCCGTGGCACGGTACTTCGAAGAGATGAATTGGCAGAGGATCGGCATGTTGTTGGCGTCGAACATGCCATAGCCCACGCCGAAGAGCAGGCCGGCCGCGATGAGCGGCACCAGGCTGTGACCCAGACCCAGCAGAATCAAGGCCAGGATGGTGAGGCCAAGGCCGATGGCACCGGTATAGACGCGACCGCGGATATTCTTCTTCACCCAATTGTCGGAGAGGCGTCCGCCCAGGATTACACCGACCAACGAAGAGGCGGCGATAGTCAGCGTGGAGATGATGCCCGCCCGCTCAGGCGAGATGCCGAGATTGTCGCGGAAAAGCGTAGGCAGCCAGTTCTTGGTGGCCCAGCCGGGCAGTGACGGTACGGCAAAATAAATGAGGATGATCCAGAAGGCCCAGGTGCCGAACACCACGGCAAGGCCCTTGAAGATCGATTCCTTTTTCACCGGTTTATCGGCCAGCTTCGTGGCGGGTGCCGTAACATGCTTGGGATTCTCATGGAGGAAAAGAATGAGGATCAGGCCATAGACAACACCGATGATGCCGAACCAGTGGAAGGTCAGGCGCCAGGAGAGCGCGGCAGCGAGCATAGCACCGAAACCGCCGACGGCCTGCCCCACATAGAGACCCGTCATATGGACGCCCACGGCGAGACTCCGCGACTTGCCCTCCTGCCAGTCGGCAATCAGCGACAAGGCTGAAGGAATGTAAAGTGCCTCGCTGATACCCATGATGGCGCGCAGGGCATAGAGCGTCCGGAAATTCTCGGCATAGCCCATCAGGTAGGTGACGGCTGACCAGACGATCAGTGAACCGACAATCAGCCATTTGCGGCTGAGGCGGTCGGCCACCATCCCGGCGAAGGGACTCAGGACGGCATAGACCCAGAGGAACACGGCCATCAGGGCGCCGAAGGCCTCAGCTTTCTGGAGTTCCACGATATCGGCCTTCATGGCCTCCTGCATGGTGGAAAGCATCTGCCGGTCCATATAATTAAGGAGTGCGACAACCCAGAGGAGTCCGACGACCACCCACGGATAACTTTTCGCATTTTTGAGTTTTTCGAGCATAATCAGCGTTCTTTCCCTACAAAGTTGATTGTTTATTTCAAAAAATCAAGGGTTTTTATAAAAATTTTACAAAATATTTTCATTAATTAATTTAATTTTAGAAAATATATTACATTTTCAAACGCGTTAATTCAAAAATTATTTATATTTGTACAAAATTTTAATAAGCGAATGGATAAGAACGCGCGACTGATCCTGGCCCGGCTGATCGAAAAAGGCGGCGCCACCCTTCCCGATCTGGCCGATACCCTCGAAGTCAGCATCGGTACCGTCACCAAAGAGATAGCCGCCCTGCAAGAGGAAGGCCTGGTCCGGGACACTGGCAAGATCGACACGGGCAGCGGCCGGAAACCCCGGCTTTACGACCTCAACCCCGAAGCCGGCCTCTACGTCGGCATCGACCTGAATGACAAATATGTCAGCCTGGGACTTATGGACATGGCCGGTAACACGGTCTGCCAGCGCACGAACGTGGCTTACAAGCTCGAAAACACGACGGCCGCACTACATACGCTCGCCGATATCCTCCATGAGCACAAAAGACGCATCCCCCAGTACTTCGGCAAAATCAGGCGGATGTGCGTCAACATCCCCGGACGCATCAACATCAGAAGCGGCTATAGCCATACCAATTTCAACTTCACCGACCGGCCGCTCACGGATATCCTCACCGACGCCTTCGGCGTTCCGGCCAGCATCTGCAACGACACTATGGCCATGGCCTATGCCGAATTCATGAAATGCTGCCGACCCGACGAACAGAATGTCATCTTCATCAATGCTAACTGGGGACTGGGCACCGGACTTATCCTCAACGGACGCCCCTACTTCGGCAAATCAGGTTACTCGGGCGAATTCGGACACATCCACGTCTTCGAAAACGATATCATCTGCCGCTGCGGCAAGAAAGGCTGCCTGGAAACAGAAGTGTCGGGGATGGCACTCCGGCGCAAATTGACCGAACGAATCCGGCACGGAGAATCATCGATCCTTTCCGACCGCGTACTCCAATCGGACATTCCCCTCTCCCCGGAGGAGATCACCGACGCAGTCCATCGCGAAGACGCACTCTGCATCGATGCGATCGACGAAATCGGAACCCTGCTAGGCGTCCAGGTAGCCAGCATGATCAACATATTCAATCCCGATGCCGTCGTCATCGGCGGCGAACTGGCGATGACCGGCGACTACCTGCTGCAGCCCCTCAAGACCTCCGTCAACAAGCATGTCCTGAACCGGGTTCGGGAAGATACCGTCATCCGGACCAGCCAGCTGGGGGAAGATGCGGGCGTGATTGGCGGCTGCCTGATGGCCCGCAGCCTCGATTTCGGCCTTCTTTAACACAGTTTTCCCACGAAAGTGGAGTTCTAAAGACCGGCAATCCTGGTCCTGATAGCGCAGGCAGTAGTGCCTGCGCTTTTTTTGACATATCGGTTCATGGTGTCTACGCTCGAGAATCCGCTGAGCAGGGCGATTTCCTCGGGCGAGCAGCCTTCGTACAGGGGGTCGGCCAGCACTTCGATGGCCCTGAGGGCCCGGAACGAGTTCACGAACTGGGCGAAGTTCAGTCCGCGCCCGCGCAGGGCGCGGGTAATGTAGGTCCGGTTGGTCATCACCTCCCTGGCCAGGTCGCTGCGTGTCAGGCGTTTTCTGAGAAAAAGCTCCTTTTCCATCATCAGCCTGCACATCTGGGCATAGACCTGGTCATCGCTGATCCGCCTTCGCCTCATTCCTTTTCCGGAACTCCTTGCACCATTCGGCGGGGGTGTACCCGGTATTCCGTCCGAAGGCGGTGTTGAAGGTGGTCATCGAATTGAAACCTACCCGTCGGCAAAGCTGGGTGATGGTCAGGCCAGGATCGTGGGCGAAGAGGCGCATTGCTTCCCTAACTCTATAATAATGAACAAGTTGACAAAAGTTCTTACCCAATTTCAACTTGATTGTCTGGGCCAGGTAGTTCTTGTTGGTGTAGAGCCGGTCGGCCATGTCACCCACCCTGATGTCGGGATTGAGATACAGTTTCTCCCGCTCCAGAACGTTGCAAAGCCGGTCCTTCAACTCTTCCATGTCGGCGTCCTTGAGGCTCGGTCCTGCGTCTTCCAGGATACGCTCGGCATGAGGTATCGCAAGGTCCTGACGGGGATATTCCTTTACAGATACAGGTACCGCCTCCCCTCTGGCGGAAACCTCCTTTCGTTTGTTCAGGGACAGATAGACCAGCAGTCCCATCAGCGGGACGTATCCCACCAATAACCAGTATATGTTCATAGCTTTGATATTTTGACACGAAGCTACGAACAAAAAACTGCGACAGGCCGGATTTCGATATAACCGGCTTATAACCTGATTCCCAACTTGTTGAATCTAAGCTATTTCTTGATGACTTCGAATCCGGAGCCGTAGACCGCCGTCACGCTGCCCACTGAAAGGAAGGCGTCAGGGTCTTCCTGCTTGATGAGATTGAGCAGGAATTTGAGCTCATGCTTGCGGACCACGGTCACCAGGACGGTTGTCTTATTCTTTGTGTACCAGCCAGTTCCATCGAGGGCCGTCACCCCGCGATGGACGTCGTTGGCGATGCGGTCGGCGATTTTTTCAGATTTCTTGGAGAAAATCAATATTTGCACCGACTGCTTGCTGCCCTGGACGAAGAGGTCGACCGCATAGCCGAAGACCCCGGCCATGACATAGCCGTACACGAGGTTGGCTATCCTTTCGCCCCATGAGCCCTCTGTAGGAACAAGCAGCGAAGTACCGATGATCACGATGTCGCAGATCAGGATCACGCGGCCCGGGGATATGGCCCTGTACTTGGTGACGATCAGCGCGATGATGTCGGTACCGCCGGAACTTCCGCCCTGCGAGAAGGTGAGTGATATGCCGAGTGCGGATATCGTGCCTCCGAGGATCACGCTCAGAAGCTTGCCGTTGTCGATGGCGATAATCTGGATGAAGTCGGCTGGAATCATCCCTGGTATGAACCTCAGCATCAGGGTGACGACCACCATCGCGTAGACCGTCTTCACACCGAAGGACGGCCCGAGGATCTTCATGGCGATCAGCAGCAGGAACGCATTGATGATGAAGTAGGAGTAACTGATGTTGAAGCCAGTGCAATACTGGATCACGGCTGCAAGGCCGGTCACGCCGCCACCCACCAGATGGTTGGGAAGGATGAAGATGGACCAGGCCAGCACATAGAGCAGCAGGCCGATGGTGATGATGGTGTACGACTTGACGGTCGCAAGAACCTTGTTGTTTGTCATCTAGCAGACGATGTTGATGATTTTCCCGGGCACTACGACCACCTTTCGGACAGTCGCTCCCTGAAGATATTTTTCTGTGTTGGCGTCTGCGCGCACGGCCGCTTCGACTTCGGCGGGTGTGAGGCTCTTGGGCAGTTCGAGCAGGAAGCGCATCTTGCCGTTGAACTGCACGGGGTACTTCACGCTGTCTTCGGCGGTGAAGGCCGGGTTGTAGGCGGGGAACGACGCCATGGAGATGCTCTCCCCGTGGCCGAGAAGCTGCCATAGCTCCTCGCTGATGTGCGGGGCGAAGGGGCTGAGAACCACGAGCAACGGCTCGAGGATCTCACGTTTGCTGCAGTGGAGGTCGGTAAGGTCGCCGACTGCGATCATGAAGGCGCTGACAGTGGTGTTGAACGAGAAATGCTCTATGTCGTCCTGGGCCTTGCCTATCAGCTTGTGCAGCACCTTGAGTTCCGCAGGGGTGGCCTTCTCTTCGCTGACGCGGAATTCGTCGCGGTCGAAGAAAAGTTTCCAGAGGCGGCGCAGGAAGCGGTGGACTCCGTCGATGCCCTGGGTGTCCCAGGGCTTGCTCTGCTCGAGCGGGCCGAGGAACATCTCGTACATGCGCAGGGTGTCCGCGCCGTAGCGCTCGCATACCTGGTCGGGATTGACCACGTTGAACATCGACTTGCTCATCTTCTCGATGGCCCAGCCGCACACATACTCACCGTCTTCGAGGATGAACTCAGCGGTGGCGTAGTCGGGCATCCAGGCACGGAAGGCGTCCAGGTCAAGGCGGTCGTTCCGTACGAGGTTGACGTCCACGTGGATCTCGGTGGTGTCGTACTTGTCTTTCAGGCCCGCTGACACGAAGGTGTTGGTGTTCTTGATACGATAGACGAAGTTGCTCCTGCCCTGGATCATGCCCTGATTGATGAGCTTGCGGAAGGGCTCCTGCTCGCACACGTAGCCGCAGTCGTAGAGGAACTTGTTCCAGAAGCGGGAGTAGATGAGGTGGCCGGTGGCGTGCTCCGTGCCGCCGATATAGAGGTCGACGTCACGCCAGTATCCATTGGCCTCGCGGCCTACAAGGGCTTCGCCGTTGTGCGGATCCATGTAGCGAAGGTAGTAGGCGCTGCTGCCGGCAAAGCCGGGCATAGTGCTGGTTTCCAGAGGATAACCTTTATACGTCCAATCCTTCGCACGGGCCAGCGGCGGTTCTCCGCTCTCCGTAGGGAGGAACTTGTCGACCTCCGGGAGCATGAGCGGCAGCTCTTCACAGGGTAGGCCGCAGGGGATTCCGTCCTTGTAGTAGATGGGGAAAGGCTCGCCCCAGTAGCGCTGGCGCGAGAAGATGGCGTCGCGGAGGCGGTAGTTCACTTTCCTCCGGCCGAGGCCGTGGGCTTCTATGTAGTCGATGGCCGCAGGTATGGCGTCCTTGACATCCATTCCGTTCAGGAAGCCGGAATTGCACATTATGCCGGACTTGGCGTCGAAACTGGTTTCGGAGATGTCGCTTCCCTCAATGACGGGAACGATGGGGAGATTGAATGTCCTTGCGAAGACATAGTCACGGCTGTCGTGGGCCGGGACGGCCATGATGGCACCGGTACCGTAGCCGGAGAGCACGTAATCAGACACCCATACGGGCACCTTGTCACCCGTTACCGGGTTGACGGCATACGAGCCCGTGAAGACGCCCGAGGCCCTGCGGGTCTCGGCTATCCTCTCGCGTTCGGTCTTCTTCTTGGCCTGGAGCAGATAAGCCTCCACCGCCTCCTTCTGCTCAGGTGCGGTCAGTTTCTCCACCCACTCGCTCTCAGGGGCGAGCACCATGAACGTGACCCCGAAGATGGTGTCGGCACGGGTGGTGAAGATGGTCATCTCATATTCCTTGTCGCCGTTGAAGACGTGGAACACCATCTCGGCGCCCTGGCTCTTGCCTATCCAGTTGCGCTGCATCTCCTTGAGGGAGTCGGTCCAGTCGAGAGCGTCGAGCCCTGCGAGCAGGCGCTCGGCATAGGCGCTGACGCGGAGCTGCCACTGTTTCATCTTCTTCTGCTCGACGGGGAAGCCTCCGCGCACCGAATAGCCCTCCTTCACCTCGTCGTTGGCCAGCACCGTGCCCAGCTGGGGGCACCAGTTGACAGACGTCTCACCCAGGTAGGCGATGCGGTACTGCATCAGCAGGTCGGAACGCTCCTTCTCGGAGAGACCGCTCCAGCGGCCCTCCGCAGTGAGCTTCGCAATCAGGGTGTCGATGGGTTCGGCCTTGTCGGTCTCGGGATCGTACCAGTGGTTGAACATCTCGAGGAAGGCCCACTGGGTCCACTTGTAGTACATGGGGTCGCAGGTGCGCACCTCCCTCGACCAGTCGTAGGAGAAACCTATGCGGTCCATCTGCTGGCGATAGCGGGCTATGTTCTTCTCAGTGGTCTCCGCGGGATGCTTTCCCGTCTGGATGGCATACTGTTCGGCCGGCAGGCCGAAGGCGTCGTAACCCATGGGGTGAAGCACGTTGAACCCCTTGAGGCGCTTGTAACGGCTGTAGATGTCGCTGGCGATGTAGCCCAGCGGATGTCCTACATGGAGTCCCGCCCCTGAGGGATAGGGAAACATATCGAGGACGTAATACTTGGGTTTGGAGGAATCGGTCCTGGCTTCGAAGGTGTGGTGCTCCGCCCAGTAAGCCTGCCATTTCCTTTCGATTTCGACGAAATTGTAGTCCATTGAGCGCCTTTTTCTGTTACGGGCGCAAATATAGCTATTTTTTGATACCTATATCCCATTTGGACGAAAGCCGGAATTCCACGGGGATGACAATCCTGGTCCGGACTTTCCGTCCCCTGATCTGGCCGGGTATCCATTTGGGAGACACCGAAATCACGCGGACCGCCTCGTCGTCGAGCCGATCGTCGACTCCGCGCTCCACCTGGACGTTGGTCACGCTGCCGTCCTTCTCCACCACGAAACTCACCAGCACCTGTCCCTGAACCTTCTGTTCGATGGCCGAAGCGGGGTATTTCAGGTACTTGTACACCCAGCTCTGCAGGAAGTGCTTCTCGTTGGAGTGGAAGAACTGGGGCCTCACGTCGCATTCGGACGCGGCATAGATCTTCTCCTCACGGTTCTGCCGGGCCTGTTCGTCATCTTCCAACGAAGGAACGTTCTCCTCGGAAGCCAGAACTTTCAGGAAATGGTAGAGATAGTTGCAGCGCTCCTCGAGGCGTCCGCAGTCCACTATGCGGGGCAGGTCCTTGACGGTATGGTATTCGCGCCCCTGGCCGCAGGTGAAGAGGAACACCGGTATCCTGCGCTCATAGAAAGGCAGGTAGTCTGAACTCGGGATGATCTCTGAAAGGGTCCTTGGATGCGTCACCACAGGCTCGTCTAGCACCAGGTTCATCAGGTGCGCGAGTTCGACGGGGTCCGTCTGGGAAAAATAGCGGAATGAGTCGGGGTCGCTCCGACCAAGCATGTCCAGGTCGACCATGGCCTTGACACCCTGCATGTCCCCGAAAGCCCGGTTGACGAAATACCACGCACCGGCCATCCCCTGCTCTCCCGCACCGAAGCCCACGAAGATTATCGAGCGCGCGAACAGCCCGCGGTATTCCGACACCAGGCGCGCCAGTTCGATGAGCACCGCGACCCCGGAGGCGTTGGCGTCGGCTCCGGGATAGAGCTGGACCACAGGTTCGCCGTCAACCGTGAGCACATTGGTGCCCAGTCCGTCGTAGTGCGCGCCCACCACTATGTATTCCTCACGGAGAACGGGGTGGCTGCCCTCCACTATGCCCACAATGTTGCGGGAGGAGATACTGTCGCCCCCGGCTGCGATCCTGAAATCCTGGCCGAGGGAATCGGTGAGCATCAGCACACCCGCGTCGGACAGGGCATTGTAGAGATATTCTGCGGCCAGGCGTTCCCCTTCCGTGCCTGCCAGACGACCCTCCAGCCCTTCGTCGCAGAGAGCCTCGACATGGCGGCGCATGGCGGGGGCATTGACGAAATTCTGTGCGGAGAGAGCCCCCGCACAGAATCCCAGCAATATAACTATAAGTAACTTTCCTTTCAACTACTTCTTGTAGAACGGCATCTTCACCACGACGGCCTTCAGCAGCATGCCACGGACGTTGACGTAGATTTCCGAGCCGGTCTTGTTGAACGGAACATCTACATAACCCATGCCAATCGCTTTCTTCACAGTCGGGCCCATCGTGCCGGAAGTCACGATGCCGATCGGGTTGGCCTGGTCGTCGCAGATCGGCATCTCATGCCGGGCGATGCCGCGGTCGACCATTTCAAAGCCCACGAGCTTGCGCTTCAGGCCCTCGGCCTTCTGCTGCAGTAGGAACTCCTTGTCGATGAAGTCGCCCTTCTCGTCGCTGAACTTGGTGATCCAGCCCAGGCCGGCCTCGAGCGGGGATGTATTGTCGTTGATGTCGTTGCCATAGAGGCAGAAACCCATCTCCAGGCGGAGGGTGTCGCGGGCGCCAAGGCCTACGGGCAGGATGTCGAAGGGTGCGCCGGCCTCGAAGACGGCGTCCCAGAGCTTCAGCCCGTATTCGTTGGGCACGTAGACCTCGCATCCGCCGCTGCCGGTGTAACCCGTGGTGGAGAGGATGGCGCCGGGGATGCCGGCCACCTCAAGTTCCTTGAAGGTATAGTATTCCATCGAGAGGACGTCTTCCTTGCAGAGTTTCTGCATGACTTCCATCGCCCGGGGACCCTGGATGGCGAGCTGGCAGATCTGGTCGGAGGCGTTCACCAGGTCTTTGCCGACGGTCAGGCCGAATTTCGGCGCGACGGCGCAGAGTTGGTTCCAGTCCTTCTCGATGTTGGCCGCATTAACCGCCAGCAGGTATTTCTCCGTACTGAAGCAATAGACGATGAAATCGTCCACGATGCCGCCCCTGCCGTTGGGGAAGCATGTGTACTGGGCCTTGCCCGGAAACAGCATCGAGGCGTCATTCGAAGATACATATTGCAGGAACTGCAGGGCTTTGGGACCTTTCACCCATATCTCGCCCATGTGGGATACGTCGAAAACGCCGACACGCTCGCGTACACAGGCATGCTCTTCGCCTATGCTGCGGTACTGTATGGGCATGTTGAAGCCGGCGAACGGGGCCATCTTCGCGCCGAGGGCGATGTGTTTTTCGGTGAATACGGTATTCTTCATTATTGCTCTATGTGTAAACGTTGGTTCGTGTCGTAGATCCAGGGGTCGGGGACGGCGTCGAGGTCGAGGGCCACCAGGGCGGCCTTGTCCCGCTGCGCCTCGGCGATGGTTTCGTGCCCGTCGATGCAGACTGCCCGCATCCCGTTCTTGAATTCAAGGATGCAGACCGGGAAACCGTGCTTCTCGAGCAGGGCGGAGGTGCGGGAGATATTGGCCTCTTCGCGGAACGAACCCGCCACGGCATAGAATCGTTTGATCACGGGGGTTGCTGCTTCCTGTTCGGCCAGGGCGGCAGCTTCGGCAGCGGCCTGCGCGGCGGCAATTGAGTCACGCACGGCCTGTTCGCGGGCCTCCTGCGCCTGGCGGATGGCCTCGATTTCGGCGGAGGTGGGCTTCCCGAGAGAAGCGCGGATCTTGTCGCAGCCGGGAGCCATCACAAGGGCAGCCAGCAGCAGGGCGGTCGGTAAGACCGCAAGGAAAGGATGTTGTCTCATATATCGACAAAGATAACACAAAAAATCATAAAAAGCGTATCTTTACACTGCAAAGCAACACAGCACTAAATGGAGAAGACCATCCTGCTCGAAGAGATCGACCCCGTCGACATCCTCGGCGTCAACAACCGCCTGTTCAACCTGTTCACGCAACACTACCCCCAGGTGCGGGCAGTCGCCCGCGGCTCAGAGATCCGCGTCATCGGCCCACAGGGCGAGATCGACGATTTCGCGGAGAAAATCGGCTTGCTTCAGCGCCGCAGGCTTACCAAGAGCGTGCTGACGGAGTACGACGTCGAAGCCCTGTTCGAAGGCAGCGACCGCCAGGCAGCGTCGACGTCGGAGGAAGCGCACGATGCGGCGGGCAACATCATCCTCTACAACAACGAAGGAAGGCCCGTCAAGGCCCGCACGCCCAACCAGAAGCGCATGGTGGCGGCCTGCAGCCGCAGCGACCTGGTCTTCGCCATCGGGCCGGCCGGCAGCGGCAAGACCTACACGGCCATCGCCCTTGCAGTCAAAGCCCTGAAAAACAGGGAAGTGCGTCGTATAATCCTCACCCGCCCCGCAGTGGAGGCCGGCGAACGCCTCGGCTTCCTGCCCGGCGACCTCAAGGACAAGCTCGACCCCTATCTCCAGCCGCTCTACGACGCGCTGGGCGACATGATTCCTTCAAAGCGGCTTCAGTCGTTCATGGAGGAGGGCATCATACAGATCGCGCCGCTTGCCTACATGCGCGGACGCACTCTCGACCGGGCCTTCGTCATCCTCGACGAGGCCCAGAACACCTCGCCCGGCCAGTTGAAGATGTTCCTCACGCGCATGGGCAGCGACGCCAAGTTCGTCGTCACGGGCGACCCTACCCAGATCGACCTGCCCAACAAATCAGACTCCGGCCTGATGCGCGGCATCGACCTGGTAAAGGACATCAAGGGAATCGAGATAGTGGAGTTCGGGAAAGAGGATATAGTCCGTCACCCACTGGTCACAAAGATTGTGGATGCGTTCGAACGCACCTGACGCTCGCCCGCATGTCGTCCTTGGCGGTATAGCTCATGGGGAAGTCGCCGCGGTCATACCAGATGTAGCGGTAGTAGGCCTGTGAGTCGTTCTTCTCCGTGGCCGACCACCAGCAGCCAAATTCGTTGAATCCGTTCACCCGGGAATCGGTGGTCTTGAAGGAATAGCCTATGGGGAGGGCGTTCCAGCCAAGGACATTCTTATGGAGGTTGTCGGGCGAATAGGGCCACATGCGCCCGTCGTTGAGATATGCCTCGACCGAGGCTTTTTCGCCGAGGCCTTCCCAGTTGTCGATGAAGGGACGGGGGAAACCGTCGCCCAGTGCGGCGGAAAGAGACTCCCAGTCTTCATTGGCGGGAACCCTCCAGCCTTCCGGGCAGACCTGCTGCGACATGGCTTCGTCCCAGGTATAGAAATACCCGAACAGAGGTGCCGCCGCCTTGGAAGCGCGGTAGGGGACACCTGCACCAGCCCAGGCAAGGTTGCGCGCGAACCAGTCGAGCCCGCCGGCGGTCACATAGGGATAGACCTGGTCGTCACGCACGTCCAGGAAAGACCGGTCGCTGGGAAGCAGGCCCTTGAGCGAGCCGTTCCAGGATGTGTCGAGAGTGGTGACCTGCTGGGAGTTGGAACTGATGTAATAGCCCGACGACACGGCAGTCGCCGTTACGGTATAGACACCGATGCTGTCAGGGAAACGGACCGTGACGGTCTGGGTCTTCAGGGAGTCGATATAGATGTCGGAGATATACCAGCGATACGTGACATCATGGGGATAGATGATGCCGGTAGCAGTCATCGTCACGGTCTCGCCCATGCATACGTAACTCGGGACCGTGAAGGCCACGGCACCCGACATCGTGCCGGAAGTCGCTTCCTCCTCCTCTTCCTTGTTGCAGGACAGAAGCCCGGCGACGAGCGCCGCAACTGCCAGCAACCAAACCGTTTTTCTTATCAGAGCCATCTCCTGTACGGTATTACAACTTGCAAAGATGCACAAATAATCGTAATTTTGCAAGAAATGTACCGCAACGCCATCCTGCTCCTGCTCATTTCGCTGCTGATTCCCTGCAGTTGCTCGAAACCAGACACATATCTCCGCATCGAAGGTTTCGCACAGGGAGGCACTTACCACGTCACCTGCCGTCAGGCCGGCCTGAAGGAAGACGAGCTGCGTGCGCGTATCGATGCCTGCCTCCGCGACATAGATTTTTCGCTGAGCGGCTACAACAAGGGATCGCTGCTCTCGCGCCTCAACGCCGGCGAGGACCTGCCCCTCGACACCCTGTTCCTGGGCTGTTTCCTCCGCTCTCGGGAGATATGGGCCGAATCGGGAGGTGCCTTCGACCCTTCTGCGGCTCCGCTCTTCGACCTCTGGGGCTTCGGTTTCTCAAACAAGGGCACTGTGACGCAGGTGGCGGTGGATTCCGTGAGGGCCTTCACGGGCATGGACCTCTTTTCTCTGGAAGAGCGGGACGACGGCATGCACCTCGTCAAGGCAGACCCCCGCGCCCGCCTGAATTTCAACGCGATAGCACAGGGCTACTCCTGCGACCTGGTGGCAGCTATTCTCGAAGATGCCGGCTGCCGCGACTACCTCATCGACATAGGGCGTGAAATCCGCTGCCGCGGGCTCAACTCCTCGGGTGGACCATGGCGCATAGGCCTCGACCGTCCGGTGGACGGCAACTACGACGAGGGAGCCGACCTGCAGGCCATCATCGAGGCCAGGGACTGCGGCATCGTGACTTCGGGCAACTACAGGAAGTTCTATATCGAAGACGGGAAGAAATACGCACATACCATCGACCCCTCCACAGGTATGCCGGTATCACATAATCTCCTGAGTGCCACTATCATCGCCGCCGATGCAGCTACGGCCGACGCCTATGCCACCTGGATGATGGTAGTCGGAGAGGAGGAAGCCCGCAGGATACTCGAGGCCAGACCCGACCTGGAAGCTTTGCTGGTATATGAAGCCGACGGGCGGATTCAGATCTTCCAGACCCCCGGCATGCAGGCCCGCACCTTCGATTAGAAAACGATATAACCTGAGTATAATTAACGGAAAAGCCCTTGCAACTTTCTGTGTTGCAAGGGCTGTTTTAAAAATTTGGATTTCTCTGGATCCGTCCTCAGAACCGGGCCCTGATTCCGAAATGAGCATACAGAATGTCGGGCAGGCCGACTCCGGTCTCGATGAAGCCGCTGAAGCCCTTGCCCACCTCAAGGCAGATCGGTGAAAGCTGAGGAGCGAAGAACGGAAAGGTTCTCGAGATTTCGTCGGCAGTGTCCTTCATCAATACTCCGTGTACCAGCCCAACGCCCAAACTTACCTTGGAATACATCGCAAATACATCGTTCTTGGTGCGGAACCAGTTGAAACGGGCCGTGTTGGAAATCACGTACAGGTCGGCCGCCAGGGGCTTGATCGATCCGGTATTGTCGGAAAGCTTGACGGAGAGCCCCTCATAGGAGAAGGCGGCACCCACTCCTATGGTCTTGTTCAACTGGCGGGAATAGCCCACACCCAACACTCCCTTGGAGCCGCCGGCACTCAGTTTCCAGTCCTTGTCGATTTCGATGCCGAGGATGTCGGACCAGTCGACCACCTTGTCTGCCAGTCTTACGAAAGTGCCGAGCGTCATGCCAAGGAAAGACACTCCGTAGCTGGTGGAAATCTCATTGGGGTGTGTCACATGGTACTGATACTGGGCCCGTACGGGATTGGAAGCGAAAAGCAGCAGGCAGCCCAAAGTCAGGGAAAGCAGGATTCTTCTCATTGTAATTTCAAGGTTATGCGTTGGCGTATTTCTCCGACTGCTCCCGGACAAGCTCGTCCAGGATCTCGGGGTCGAAGTAGTTGATCTTCATGGCGCGTCTCACATCGGCGAGAGTATCGGCGGCAAGCTCGCGGGCCTTGTCGGAACCCTCGCGCAGCACCTCGTAGACATAGGGGATGTCCTGCTCCAGTGCCTTGCGGCGGACGCGTATGGGTTCGAGGGTGTCGTTGAGTATGGCTGTGAGGAAATTCTTGCACATCACGTCGCCCAGGCCGCCGGCCCGGTACTGCGCCTTCATCTCGTCGAGGTCGTGGAATTCGAAGCTGGACTTGCGACCCTTGAAGCAGTCGCCGAAACGCTCGAAGTCACCGGGGCGGCAGAAGGCGTCGAGATAGGTGAATACGGTGTTGCCCTCCACTTTGCCGGGATCGGACACCTGAAGGTGGCCGGGATCGGTGTACATGCCCTTCACCTTGGCCGCGACTTCTTCAGCGGAATCGGAGAGATAGATGCAGTTGCCCAGCGACTTGCTCATCTTGGCCTTGCCGTCGGTGCCGGGCAGGCGCAGGCAGGCGGAGTTTTCGGGAAGCAGGATATCCGGCTCCACGAGCACCGGACCGTAGGTCGCGTTGAACTTGCGCACGATCTCGCGGGTCTGCTCGATCATGGGTTCCTGGTCCTCGCCCACAGGCACCGTCGTGGCCCTGAAGGCCGTGATGTCGGCAGCCTGGCTGATGGGATAGCAGAAGAATCCTACCGGTGTGCCGGCCTTGTTGTCGGCACCTTCCGTGTCGTTGAACCCGCGAAGCAGCATCTCGGCCTTGACGGTGGGATTGCGCTGGACGCGCTGCACCGTGACCAGGTTCATATAATAGAAGGTCAGTTCGGTCAGCTCGCTGATCTGCGACTGGATGAAGATCGTCGACTTCTTCGGGTCAAGGCCGCAGGACAGGTAGTCGAGCGCGACTTCAAGTATGTTCTGGCGTACTTTCTCGGGGTTGTCTGCATTGTCGGTTAGGGCCTGGGCGTCGGCGATCATGATGAATATCTTCTCGAAAGCCCCGGACTCCTGCAGCTCCACGCGGCGGCGGAGCGAACCTACGTAATGGCCTATGTGCAGCCGCCCGGTGGGGCGGTCACCGGTCAGAATAATCTTTCCCATCATTCAAATGTCAATCTTTTACGGTTTTAAGCTTCTCGCGAATCTTCTCCTCGATCTCGTCGGCAAGCTGCGGATTGTCTTTGAGCAGCGCCTTGACGGCGTCACGGCCCTGGGCCAGACGTGCGTCCTCATAGCTGAACCACGAGCCGCTCTTCTTGATGACCTCGAAATCGACGCCCAGGTCGACTATCTCTCCTATGCGGGAGATACCCTCGCCGAAGACGATGTCGAATTCGGCCTTCTTGAAAGGCGGGGCCATCTTGTTCTTGACGATCTTGGCGCGGGTGCGGTTGCCGGTGGCCTCGTCGCCGTCCTTGAGCTGGGTGACGCGGCGCACGTCGATGCGCACTGACGCGTAGAATTTCAGGGCGTTGCCGCCCGTGGTGGTCTCGGGGTTGCCGAAGAGAATGCCGATCTTCTCGCGGAGCTGGTTGATGAAGATGCAGCAGGTATTGGTCTTGGAGATGTTGGCCGTGAGCTTGCGGAGGGCCTGGCTCATGAG
>CAJONI010000072.1 GCA_905235995.1 uncultured Bacteroidales bacterium | reverse complement strand
TGTTAAAATCGGTACTTGCTTGTACTTGTTCTTCCAATTCTCTCAATGAACTTAACCGTTCTTTCCGAAACGGGCTGCAAAGGTAAAAAGCTTTTTTAATTCTGCAAAATTATTTGCAGATTTTTTTCACCTGACCTCACACCACCTTCCGGGGGCCGCAGCGCCGACACTGTTGTCGTACATCGCCTCGCAGCTGATGGCAGGCAGATAGAACCTGCCCTGGTAGGTGGCAGTCACGCGGGTACGGACCTGGGCCGTCGCTCCCCTGCCGAGCGAAAGGTAGGAGCAGACGCGGTCGTCGCGGTAGTCCTGATAGAGGCCGTCGGTGCGGTCGACGCGGATCTCCCAGCCCGACGGGAATATTTCGGTCAGAGCAAGGCCTGTATAGTCGACCGTGGTGCTGAGGTTCGTGAGGCGGACCGTGACCACGAAGTCGGTGCCCTGGGCGAGCGAAGCCGGGTCGACCGGGCTGCCGTCGGGCAGGGTATAGCTGACGTCCATGCGCAGCCCGTCGGCACGGGCGGCCTCATGGCCTTTCTCGGGAACACCGTTGGAACTGACCACCAGATAGGCCGGCGCCTTGGAGGAATTGGTGACCTCCAGTTCGAGCGAAGTGCCGTCGCCCGCCGGAAGCGAGCCGCTGGCTATGGCCTTGGCGCTCTTGAGCAGAGAGCTGCCGGAAGCGGTCTTGACGCTGAGGTCCAGGCCGTCGCTGGAGTTGCGCTTCTGGTAGTCGGCCACTGCATGCAGGGCCCAGGCGGTGCTCTGGGTGCTCATGAAGTGACCACGGTCGCCCAGCCAGGCGGAGAGCCGCTCCACGCAGCGGAAGGCCTCCGTGCGCTCGCCCACCCTGGAGTAGACCAGCGCCGCGATGGCCTGCCTGCGCTCCGGACTGTCATAGTTGCGGGAGAAGCGGTAGTCGCCGTCGTTCACGGAAGCTGCGCCCTGGAGCAGATCCCTGGCAGCCTGTTTCTTGCCGTCGAGCGCATAGGCTCCGGCGAGCAGGGTGCGGGCCGATACGGGCAGCTGCGCGGCATCTTCCCTCATGCGGTTCATGCCGCTGCGGTCGGGCGATCCTGCCAGCGCGAGCACATAGAGTGCATAAGCGCGGCTTTCGGCGTCGTATTCCCTGGATCCAGATACCTCTTTAAGATATGCAAGATTGGTTTTCTTCAGGGCTGCGGGCACTGCAAAGCCGGAGCTCTGCGCCTCGACCATGAAGTGCGTGGCGTAGACCGTAGCCCACACGTCGGCTCCGCTCCATGAAGAGGTGCCGGGCCAGGTGGTCATGCCTCCGCCGGGGATGGTGAAGGCACTGAGGCGCTCGAGCGCGGCATTCACGCGGTCGCCGGCACTGGTCACGCCTGCCCGGTCGAGGTCCACGAGCTCGCCCAGCCAGAGCTGCGGGAAGGCGGCCGATACGGTCTGCTCAAGGCAGCCGTGCGGGTAGCCGGTAAGGTAGCCGAGCCTGAAATCGAGGTCGACCGGCGGTATGGTAGAGGCCTCCACGCTAACGCTGTTGGTGCCGGGACGGCCTGCGAGCGAGAACGGCAGCTTCACGCTGGCGCCTCCGTCGATGAGTTTTACAAGCGAATTGGTCACGCGGGGGTTCGACTCGCGAACGTCGATTTCCAGGTCTTCCCCTGCGCTCTCACCGTCGGCCCTGGCCACGGCGCTAAGTTTGCCGACGCCGGTCGTGCCGGAGGCTTTCAGACGGAAATAGACCAGCTTCTCACCGGCCTTGGGCAGTTCGGCGACGGCCGTGACGGAGCCATCGACCGAAAGAGCACCTTCGGCCTTCACTTCCACCGTCACGCGGCCCACGCCATCCTTGTTGGCCATCACGGTCACTGGCAGCACCACTTCCTCGTCGGTGCCGAGCACGCGCGGCAGGGTGGCCTTGACCATCACGGGCTTGGTCACGGACACGCTCTTGTCGGAGGAGCCCATCGCCGCGCCGTCGGTGGCCACGACCATGGCCCGCAACTGGCCTATATATTGGGGAATCTGCACGGTATGGCGGCCTTTCTCCCTGGCTTTCAACTTGAAAGGACCCAGGAACATCGACACGGGCTTGAAGCGGTCGGCCTGGGTGTTTGGGACCTCCATCTCACCCTCGCCGTCACCGCCGATGGCGAACAGCTGCTCCATGCGGGCGCCGTAGGCACCGATCACCAGGTCGTAGAGGTCCCAGGTGCGTACGCCCAGAGCCTCGACCGCATAGAAGTTCTTCCAGGGATCGGGCGTCTGGTAGCGCGTGAGGCTCAGCAGCCCCTCGTCGACCAGCGCCACCACGTAGCTCATCGGACGGCCGTCCTTCTCGCTCACGGTGAAGGATACCTCCTGCTCGGGCCGTATCTCGTCCGCTATGCCTACGACAGGGTGCAGATGGGTCGCTGCCTCTTCCACGAGGATGCGCTGCACACCGAACAGACGTATCGGAGCATCGTTTTCGGAACTGGCGTATGGTTGCACGAGGCTGACCGTCGCATAGACGTTCGGGGCCATGCCCGACTCGATGGGGATGGAGATTTCTGTCTTCTCGCCCTGGCTCTCAACCCAGAAGGACTTGAGCACCCGCTCGCCCTTCTCCACCGACACCAGGGCACGGGCACCGGGTGCGGAAGGTATGACCAGGCGGGCTGTCTGCCCAACTTCGTATTTCTCCTTGTCGAGGGTCATGGGGAGACGGATGGCGGCGTCGGCGTCGTTGTCGCCCGACTGCTCCCAGGCATCGCGCACCAGGGCCACCGCCGAAGTGGCGTGTCCGCCCTTGGGATCTGTGATGCGGAAGAACCAGAAGCCACTCTCCTCTCCCGGGAACTCCATCCTGAAATCTCCTGCACCGTCGGTCAGGGTGACGGACAATTCCTTATAAGGCTTGTTGTAGCTGTCTTTCGCGTAGGAGGCCAGGCCCTCGGCAGAGGAGCTCCACCACCAGTTCCAGCCCATCTGGTAGATTTCCACGTTCACCTTCACCGAACCCTTGACGGGACGGCCGCGTCCGTCGACGGCAGCCAGCCTGAAGCTGTGGCTGCGGCCCTTCTCAAGATATTTCTCGCCCCAGTCGTCTTCCTGCAGGGGCACGGAAAGGCCGATGTAGGTCGAATACGGGGAGAGTGTCGCCACGCAGCGGTCGATGCTGAAATCGCCGCTCTTCTCGAAGACGCGGGTGGTGAAACGGGCGTTCATGAAGCCGGGGAGGCCGCCCTTGGCCGAATAGGCCGTGCGGAAGGAAGCCTTGCCGGCGGCGTCGGTGCGGCCTTTCCACAGCTCTACCTCCTGCGAGGAGAAGCTGCGGGAAGCGTCTTCAAACACATAGTCCTTGTAGCCCTCGAAGGCGGTCTTGCCGCGTGAGAGGTCCATGTCCACCCGGGCCTCGAGCTCGCCTGCGGGATTGCCCACCAGCCAGCGGGCAGACAGTTCACCCTGTATGTCGCCGGCCGGAATCACGGGGCTGTCGTTGAGCTTCAGGTCTATGACTATGTTGTTGGGCTTCACGGTCTCGATCTTCACCGTCTTGTACCAGGTCTGTCCGCCGGCAGTCACCGCTGCCTCCCAGTTGCCCGTGGGAGCGTCAGAAGGAGTGGAGAAGGTGAAGGCATACATGCCGTCGCAGCCGTTGTTGCTCACGGCGGTGCGTACCACCTGGCCCTGGGGGTTGCTCAGGGTGGCTGTCACGGGATGTCCTGCTGGAAGCACTCCCTCGTCGAGCATGGAGATGAAAGTGATGTGGATGTCATCGCCCGGACGCCATACGCCTCGCTCACCGAAGATGTAGCCCTTCTGGCCGTTGCGGGAAGCCGTGCCGTCGACCTCGAAGCTGCTCATGGAGATCGCGGTGCCGGGTTTCAGCGACACATAGCTCTTGTCGGAGCCCTTGCTCACCACGACGGTAGTCGCCTGGTCGTCGGGCACGGAGCAGGAGTAGCGTCCGCCCTGGCCCGTGCTGCCTTCGGCAATTACTTGATTGACAGAATTATACAGCGCAACCTTCGCCCCACTCACGGGCTTTGCGGAGATGATGTCGGCCACGAAGACCGTGTATTCGCCCTTGTCCGAGCCCTTGGCTATGACCGAAAGGTCGGATACCAGCACGTTGCGCACACGGTCGGCATAATCCGCATAGCTTCCGAAATAGTAGTCGCTTTCATAGCGGTCCTCGGGAAGCGCGGCCAGAGGCTCTTCGCCCTTGATCTCGATGCGGTAGATAGCGCCTTGCTGCACGCTCACCAGCCCTGCCAGGTCGAGGCCCCAGCTGTGGAGGCTCCGGAGCCTGGGCGATGCTTTTTCGCCCAGGACGAGGGTTGTGTCGAGCACCACACGGGCCACGTCGCCGGTATAGCAATAGGTCTCTCCCAGACGGTTGTTCTGGAGGAACTGCAGCACGTTGCTTTCATAGATGCGCTTCACGCGCACGCGTACCTTCTGATAATTGACGGACTGGAAGGAGAGGTCCATGCCGCCCGACGAGGGAAGGACCACGCCGCGGGAGATGAAGCTCACGCGGGGTTCGCCGGCGGGAATCTCGAACCAGCATTCGAAATCCTCGGAGGGTTTGAGGCCTTTAGCGCTGCGGATGGCCTTACTCACGGATATGAACTGCCGGCCTTCGGCCTGGATGGCCGGGGAAATCCTGAGCACGTTGCCCTCGACCATGAAAGAGAGGCGCCCAGCGCCAGGCATCGACACCAGTTCAGAGAAATCCTGCCGGGGGTCGATGGGATATGAGAAGGCCAGTTCGTAGCCGCAGGGATCGGTAAAAACCTCGGTGTCGATCACCGTGAAGACGTCCTTGACGGGCAGGGAGTAGCTGCGCGAGGCTTCGGCGTCGTAGCGGGGCCAGGAGAAAGAGAGTTCCATCGAACGCTCCCTGTCGGTGGCGGTGATACCGCCAACTGTGGCAGTGTGGGAGAGACCGTCCTCGGAGTGGGTCCAGGCCACCGACACATCGGCGCCCTCGGCCGAGAAGCCGCTCTCAAGATATTTTCCGTCAAGCACTTCCGGCGAATTGACCTCCAGGTCGACATGGTATCGCTCATCTTCGCCTGAGCAGGAGATGCGCGACCAGCTGTACTGAATTACCGGCGGCAGGGTCTTCACCTCATAGCTCTTCTTGCCGGAAGGTGCGCCCGCCAGTGCGCCAAAATCGGCGGTCACGCGGTAGGAGCTGTTGTATTCCAGGGGCTCCCTGGGGATCAGGCAGAGGGTCTGGGCATCCATCACCTGAAGGTCGAAGTCGACTTTAGGCGAGACGCTTATGGCTTTGCGGGCTGCTTCGAGGTTCTTGTCGGAGTCATTGAGCGTCAGCCCGTCGAAAAGGACGAAGCTCACGGGGTCGTTGATCCGTATCTCGCGGGAATAGTCGGCGACGCTTTCGCCGGCTGTGCGGGAGCAGGAAGAGAGGGCTGCCAGCAGGAGAGCCAGTCCCAGGATAAAGCTGATCTTTTTCATATCGAGGAGGTTTTTTGTCTAATTTTGTTATGGCTTACAAAGATAGGAAATATAAGCATGCTCGGGCTCAAATATAAGCACTGGCTGTTGCTGCTGGCCGCTTTGGCCGCGCTTGTCGCGGTCAATCTGGCGCTGCGTCCACGCCAGCTCTTCGACGACCCTGTCAGCGCAGTGCTCGAGGCCGCCGACGGGCAGCTGCTGGGAGCCCGCATCGCGGCAGACGGCCAGTGGCGTTTTCCTTCTGCAGAATCCGTGCCCGAAAAATTTGCCACGGCGCTTATCACTTTTGAAGACAAGCGTTTCCGGCACCATCCGGGAGTAGATCCGCTGGCGGTGGCCCGTGCCCTGCGCCTCAATCTCCGGAGCGGTGAGGTCCGCAGCGGAGCCAGCACCATCACCATGCAGGTCATACGCCTGAGCCGGGGCGACAAGCCGCGCACAATAGGCGAAAAGGCGCTGGAAGCCCTGCTTGCGCTGCAGCTCGAGCTCTATTTCAGCAAAGACGAGATCCTGGCCCTGTATGCCGCCAACGCACCTTTCGGGGGCAATGTCGTGGGGCTCGAAGCGGCGGCCTGGCGCTATTTCGGGCGGCCTGCCGACGAACTCTCCTGGGCCGAGAGCGCGACCCTGGCCGTACTTCCGAACGCACCGGCGCTGATCCACCCCGGCAGCCGTCGCGACGCTTTGCTGGAGAAGCGCAACTTCCTGCTCGACAGGCTGTATGCCGACGGAGCCATAGATTCCCTCGACCTGGCTCTCGCACTCGAGGAAGCACTGCCCGAAAAGCCGCATCCCCTGCCCGACCTGGCCTACCACTATCTTGAGACCTTGCGCAAGGCGCAGGGCGACAAGCTCTTCAGCACACATATCGACCCTTTCCTCCAGAGTCGGGCCGAAGCTGTGGCAAGACGCCACGGCGAGGCCTTCTCCACCAACCAGGTGTTCAACATCGCGGCCGTGATACTCGACGTACACAGTGGGGAGCCGCTCGCCTATGTGGGCAACACCGGGCATGACACCCGCGTCCACGGCGAGAACGTCGACGTGGTGCAGGCGCCGCGCAGCAGCGGAAGCACTCTCAAGCCACTGCTCTATGCAGCCATGCTCGACGAGGGGCAGATCCTGCCCGGGATGCTGGTATCCGATACGCCGTTCCATTACAAAGACTTCACGCCCAGCAACTTCAACCACAGCTTCGACGGGGCGGTACCGGCCGGGGAGGTCATCCGCCGCTCGCTCAACGTACCTGCCGTGCGTATGCTCTACGACTATGGGGTCGAGAAATTCATAGTCCTGCTGCAGAAGGCGGGGTTCACGACCATCACCCGCGGGGCGGATACCTACGGGCTTTCGCTCATCCTGGGCGGGGCCGAGATCAGGCTTGCCGACCTGGCGGAAGCCTACGCGGGGATGGCGCGCACTCTGTTGGGGGAAAAAGGCGCTTCGCCGCTCTCCCGCGGAGCCATCTGGTGTACTTTCGACGCGCTCACCGAGCTGGGACGCCCTGAGGAGGAGGGCGACTGGCACAGTTTCCCCTCCAGCCGCACAGTGGCCTGGAAGACAGGCACGAGCTATGGCAACCGGGACGCGTGGAGCGTTGGCGTGACGCCCGACTACGTGGTGGCGGTATGGGTGGGCAATTGCGACGGAGAGGGGCGGCCGCTGCTCACGGGAGTGGGCTATGCGGCGCCTGTCATGTTCGACCTGCTGGGGCTCCTGCCGGCCACGGGCTGGTTCAAGAGGCCTTCGGACGAACTGGAGGAGGTGGTCTGCTGCGCCCTGAGCGGGCATCCTGCCACGGAGCTATGCCTCGACGATGGGACAAAGGTGGTCTTCACGCCCCGTGCACCCCACCAGCCGCAGCCCTGCCCCTACCACAGGCTGGTGCATATTGACACGGACGGGCGCTGGCAGGTGGATGCGGACTGCTGGCCGGTGGCCGAGATCAGGCACGTCCCCTGGTTCGTGCTGCCGCCTGCCCAGGAATGGTATTACATGAGGTCGCACGGCGACTACCGGCCCCTGCCGCCCTTCCATCCGGACTATGCCGGCGGGCGCGGAAGCGCCGTGGTGGAGATTGTCTATCCTCAGGAAGGGATGCGGGTAGCGACGCCGGTGGCCCTCGATTCGCGCAGCCGGGGAGTGGTTTTCTCAGCAGCGCACAGCGATCCCGACGCCACGCTCTACTGGCATCTCGACGGACAATACCTGGGAGAGACTGTCCACGGGGAGCACAAACTGAAAGTCGTCCCAGAAAAGGGCCGGCACACTCTGACGGTAGTCGACGCCAACGGCCATTCCGCCACCGTCCGCTTCACCGGGCTATAAAATTTTTTGGATTATTCCCTGAAAAAACCATATCTTTGCAGTCCCATCGATGGTGGATGTAGTTCAGCTGGTAGAGCATCGGATTGTGGTTCCGAGTGTCGTGGGTTCGAGTCCCATCATCCACCCGAAAGTTCT
>CAJONI010000071.1 GCA_905235995.1 uncultured Bacteroidales bacterium | reverse complement strand
GGTGCCGGCGGCGATACTTTGACCCAGCACCACGTCCAGCAGTCCCAGTTCGCCGTCGATGGGCGCCTTCACAATGAGGTTGCTCTTGCGCCTGCGAATCATCTGCATGTTCAGCTGCATGTTGTCCAGGCTTTCTTCCATGCGGTCGATCTGGGTGCTGCGATAGAGGCTGTCCTGCCGGGAGCGCTCGGTCATCAGATTGTACTTCTGCAGAGCCAGCTGGTAATCTTCTTCGGCTTTCAGGTACTCTTCCCTGGCGATAAGTTTGTCCTCATAAAGGGCCTTCTGCTGCTCGTAGGCGCGGCGCAGGCGTTCCACATTGGTCCCATATTCCAGCACGTTCTGGCGCACATCCAGTTTCTGCTGCTCCATCTGGATCTGGGTGTTGCGGAGGATGTTTTCCTTCTCGGCCAACTCCGCCTCGGAGTTCAGGATCTGCAGGTCCAGGTTGTCGTTATTGAGGATGAGGATGGCGTCACCGGCCTTCACCGGGGAGCCTTCCTCGATAAGGATCTTCTCTACGATGCCGCCCTCCTGCGGGCTCAGCTGGATGGTCGTCATCGGCTGCACCCGGCCGCTGATGCGGATATAATCGTTAAACTCACCCTTGGCGGCCGCAGAAACCGTGATGCTGTCCTTATCCACCCGCAGGGTCTTGTTGTTCGGCCTGGCAATCAGGTACACGATGAACACGACTAGCAATGCGCCCATCCAATAGGGGAGAGCCTTTTTGGTAAATGCCACCCTCCATCCGGTCTTCTTTTCGATAATCTTATCCATAATAGATTCTTCTGTCGCCTTCGGCTCCTTCAGAATGACAAAGGTCATCCTGAGCGAAGCGAAGGATCTTATTTATTGATTAACATATTCTACTCCATTGTAATAGCGCACCACCGCCTGCTTGATGAGATACTCGAACAGGCTGTACATCTCATCGGCCTGGGCCTTGAGGTAGTTGTTGTTCGCGGTCTGGAACTCCAGCAGGGATATGAGGCCCTGCTCCAACTTTTTGAGATTCAGCGAGTAGGCCTCGGCCTGCACTTCGGCTTTACGATGTGCCTGCAAGTAGGCCGCTTCCGCACCGTCGCGGTCCTGGACGGCCCGGCGCACCTCGCTTTCCACGTCCCGCCGCTTCTGGTCGTACTGCGCCGTCATTTTCTTGACCGCGTTGCGTTTGCGTGCCACGTTGTCATGTCCCTGCAGACGGTTGTAGATGGGAATCGACATCGAGAACTGGATGTACTCGCCCTGATGGTTGCGAAGCTGGGTAGCGTATGGTTCCAGCATGATGTCCTTGCCGGGATAGTTGAAGTAGCTGGTGCTCCAGCCCGCGTTGAGGCTCAGGCTGGGGAAGAGCTGGCCGATCGCTGTGCGCAGCTCCATCCTGGCGTTGTCCAGATTCCAGCTGGCAATCTTCACGGCAGGGTTGTTGGCAAGGGCATAATCGACGACATCTTCTGTTGAGAGATCCCGGATCAAGTCCGGGATGACGCTCATTCCGTCATGCCGGGCCTGCCCCGGCATCTCAGTATCAATCACCAGTTCCTCGTCCACCGGCCAGAACATCAGGTCGGCGAGGGTCATCTTCTGGTCGCGGTACATGTTGCGGGTGTTCGTCAGGTCGTACTGCCGGTCGGAGAGGTCGGCCGCCATCTGCACTACGTCCGCATGCCCTTTCTGCCCCAGTTCCTCCTGCCTGCGCGCCTTGGCCAGCGACTGCTCCGCCACCGCCACCTGCTCCTCGTACACATCGCACAGACGCTTGTAATACAGCACATTGTAGTATGCCTCCATCACCGCCAGGCAGATATCCGCCTCGACCTGCTTTTCCTGAGTCCTGCCTATGGCCAGAGAGGTTTTCGAAATCTTCAGGTTGTTGACCGCGCTGAAACCGTCGAACAGCGTGATGCCCGCCCCAAGGGAATAACCATTGTGGAACGAGGTCTCAGTGACATAGATGTTTGTCTCCGGGTCTATGCTGCGGCCGAAGTTGTAGTAGGCATAGGTGCTTCCGCTCACTGATGGCGTGAATGCCTTCAGAATGGCGTTGCGCCGTGCGATCTGAGCGTCGCCGATTTCGGCCAGCTGGATACGCACCTTGGTCGAATTGGAAACCGCATACGCCATGCAGTCGCGCAACGTCATCTGGGCCTCCGCCCGATATGCAGAGGCCCCCGCGGTAATCAAAAGCAATCCTATGAAGAAAATTCTTTTCATCGTGTGAAGCATTTTACGCACAGATACAAGCATTCCCCGTGCCAAACTATTCAACACGCTGATACAGAGAAAAATAACGAAAAAGTGTAAAGGCGGAAAACTGTAAAGCTTTACAGACAAGTGTAAAGTTTCTTTACACCTTTTAGCTTTACGACGCTACCTGAATCTCAGCTCGAACACCGTCTGTTCCACGTTGCTGAGGACTAGTTCGATGCTGCCGTTGTGGTTGCGCATGATCTGCCGGGAAATGCTCAGGCCTATGCCGGAACCCTCCTTCTTGGTGGTGTAGAAAGGGATAAAGATCTGCTCCTGGGCATCGACGGGGATGGGTTCTCCATCGTTGGCCACGCGGACAACTATATCGTCGTTGTCAACCCTGGCGAAGATGTCGATATGCTTTGCACCGGCCTGCAGGGCATTCTTGACCAGATTGATGAAGATCTGTGACATCTGCCCTTCATCGACATAGAACATCAGTCCGTGCTCTTCCTCGTGGTAGACGCATTCCGCGCCTTTGGCCGCCAGGACCTCCCGGTTGAGGCCTATAACACCCTCGACCAGTTCCCTCACTTCCCAGGCATGTCGCAGGGGCTTCGCTACTCCGGAAAGCTGCCGGTATGTCTGCACGAAATCAATGAGGTTCCTGGATGAGTCGGAGATGGTTTCCAGGCCGGCCTTGATGTCCAGATCGCTGTGGCCGTTCCCGTCGACCGACCTGGCCATGGCGTCGCTCAGGGAAGCGATGGGGGAAACAGTGTTCATGATCTCGTGCGTGAGCACGCGGATGAGCCTGGTCCAGGAGTCCTGCTCATGCGTCTGGCGCTGCGTTTCGAAGATGGTGCGGATACGGTTGAGCGTGCGGTTGAACTTGTTTCTGTCGCGGAAGCGGAAGTTCAATTCCCCGTCTTCCAGCGCGTCCATCATGTAGGCGACCTTACGGATGTCCTTGCGCCGGGTGTGCAGCGCAGCCCCAACCCACGCAATCAGCGCGGCCGCCGCAGCGATCAATATGATGGCCCAAGTAGGCATTTATCCGTCAGCCGGGCTTGCCCCGGAATCTCATATATTGTATTTCTTCAATTTAGCGTAAAATGTCGGCCGGCTTACGCCCAGCATCTTCGCGGCAGCGGAAATGTTGCCGTTGGTCCGCTCCATGGCCTCCCTGACCAGGCGTTCCTCTTCATCTTCGTCGTGGAGGACCCGGGTCAGGCCCGGAGTGACGGAAGATGTCGAACCCGAACCGGCATCTATCTGGAGGTCCTTGGCCGACAGCGTACTGCCGTCCGATAGTATCACCGCCTTCTCGATGCAGTTCTGCAACTCGCGTATGTTGCCGCTCCAGTGCCCGTCAGTCAGCAGCGTGGCCGCTTCAGGCTCCAGGCCCGTGAGGTTCCGGTGATATCTGTCGGCAAATCTCTCCATGAAAAGTATCGAGAGCGGAACAATGTCTTCCCGGCGCTCTCGAAGCGGCGGCAGGGAGATGTTCACGGTGTTGATCCTGTAGTACAGGTCTTCGCGGAAGCGGCCCTCGCGCACGAGTTGTCCCAGGTTCATGTTGGTCGCGCATATCAGCCTGATGTTCACGGGAATGGCCTCGGTGCCGCCCACGCGCACCACGCTGCGGTTCTGTATTACCCTGAGCAGCTTGGCCTGTAGGTGCAGAGGAATGTTGCCTATCTCGTCGAGGAACAGCGTCCCGCCGTCGGCCTGTTCGAACTTGCCCACGTGGTCGGTGTGTGCGTCGGTGAAGGCGCCTTTCACGTGGCCGAAGAGCTCGCTCTCGAAGAGGGTTTCGGTGATGGCTCCGGCATCGACGGCCACCATCTGCTTTCCGCTGCGGAGGCTGAGTGCGTGGATCTCACGTGCCAGCACGTCCTTGCCTGTACCGTTCTCTCCGGTGATGAGCACCGTGGCGTCGGTGGGTGCGATCTTTTCGAGAGTCTTGCGTATGGACATCATGGCGGCGGAGGAGCCCCAGAACATGGGATCCGTCATGCCAGGCTTTGACCCGGCATCACGTTTCATCGCTTTCCGGGCCTTGTCGCGGGCAGCTGTCAGCGTGGCCACCAGTTTGTCGTTGTCCCAGGGCTTCACTATGAAGTCGAAGGCCCCGCGCTTCATACCTTCCACGGCCAACTGGATATCGGCGTATGCCGTAAACAGCACCACTTCCACTTCGGGCACCATCTTTTTGATCTCGCCTGCCCAGTAGAGACCCTCGTTGCCAGTGTTGATGCTGGTGTTGAAATTCATGTCGAGCAGCACCACGTCCGGGCGGAAGAGCTCCAGAGTCGCGACCAGCGTCACGGGAGAGGGGAGGGTTTCAACTTCCGCGAAATGCAGGGGCAGCAGTATCTTAAGCGCCTGGCGTATGCCGGCGTTGTCGTCCACTATCAATATCTTTCCTTTCTTCGAAGCCATACCAACTTTCAAAATTAGTGATTTTTCCGGCACACATGACTCTCAGGAGAAAAATGTATCTTTGCGGTTCTTAATAAAAAACCGACAAGATGCATACTGTCAAGTCCCGTGACCAGGGCGGCTTTTCCGAATAGGGGGCGCGGATTACTCCACTATCGTCAGGTGGACCTTGTATTTCAGCTGGATCTGATCCCTGGCGAAGGTGGGATGGATGTCCGATGGATTGGCTGTCAGCACGAAGGCACATGTTATCCCGGCCTCGTCACCGACTGCAAGGGGACTGTCCTTCAATATATCCATGGTGAAGATACGGTTCTCCTTGCCGTCCTCGTACATGCCGTCGATCGCAGGGTTGGTGTCCAGAACCGCCCAGTAAACGTCGTTGCTCACGCAACGGGCTTTCTTCTCCAGCGGGAGTTCGACACCCACTTCCTTGAAGATTCCAGCCAGGTCTGCTTTGTAGACATTGTCCTTGATATCCGACAGTTTCGCCTTGACTTCCGCCGTGAAACTGGTCGTGTTGAACCAGGTGAGAGTCATGGGGATGACGCTGGAACCTCCCCAGCGGTCATTGAGGGTGACATTGCCCTTGACGGAGATCTGCTTGATTCCGGTGGAGTCGGCGAATTCCCGCCAGGCAAGGTCTCCGGTGGTATCGGGCTCGAAGCTGATGCAATGCTCCTCTTTGATGAACTCGGCCTTGACCGCAGGCTGGCCGTCTTCAGGCACAAAGGTCGCGGAGGAAAGGAAATCGGCGGAATAACGGCGATTCCCTTCCTTGTCCCTGGTCTCGAAATCAGTGTAGTCCAGGGCCATGTAGATTTTGCCCAGTTCAGTGACGAGCTCGGGATTTCCGGCTTCATCCTCCTGACTCCGGGTGATGAAGAACGAGGCTTTGGGATAAACCCAGGTATCAAGCCCTTCTCCGGGAAGGGGCATCATCACTATTGGGAACGGGGCCGTGCTGACATATTGGGTCTTGTTCTCCTTGTCGACATAGGCACCGACGAAAGCCATGTTCACGTCTTCCCAGATGACTTCCTGGGCAGCGGTGGCGATGGTGAGGTTATACTGTCCGTCGAGGGTTTCTCCAGCGGCGTTCTTGTCGGCCTCGAACGACTTGAGGCTGAAATGTTCTGGGGCCTTTACATATGAGGCCTTGGTATCGGGTTCAACGGGGAAGAACTGGGTGGTGGTGAGGGCGTCCAGCATCAGCATTTCCTTGGTGAAGGGAACGCCGGATGGATTCACGCGGATCATGGACTTGAAATCCAGGCTCTTGGAGACGGTGTCGGCAGATACGCCCATGTTGATGATGCCGAAAGGCGTGTCGCTCTTCTTGAAGCCGTCGTATTTGCCTTCGAGGATGGCGAGACGCTCCTGTTCGGCAAGAATCTGCGCCTGCTGCTCCTTCAGGGCTTTCTCCTGCTCTTCCAATGCCTTCTCCTGTTCATTCAGAGCGCGCTCCAGAGTCCAGATGTCATCCTTCCAGGGGGCGCAGGCAGCAGCCATGAGAAGGACAGTCAATAATACCAGATTCTTTTTCATGTCATATTATTTTTAATCATACAAAGATATACAAAATCCGCCTGTCCTGTTGCGGGAGGCCTGGTTTGTGCCAAGGCGGAAATAATTCGTATCTTTGTCTGCAAGGTCTGGTATGACAGACCTCGTTTGTCAAACAACGTTCTACAGTCATGAGACATATCGTAGCCGCCCTTCTGGGGGCCATCTTTGCATCTGTTGTTCCGGCTCAGTGCCAGGTTCCCGAGTTGCAAAGCATTCCTTTTTCATCAATCCAGGGCGTCAGTGTAGGAAATGCGCAGGATGACGCAGCGGGAACGGGAGTGACCGTTTTCCGCCTTACGGTTCCAGGACGCGCGGCCGTCGAGATTTTTGGCGGCGGTCCTGCTTCACGTGAGACGGAAACCATCGCCCCCGAACGGAACCATCCGCTCAATGCATTGGTATTCTCAGGCGGTTCCGCCTATGGACTGGCTGCTTCCGGAGGTGTTGCCAGCTGCCTGGAAGAGCATGGAGTTGGATATGATACAGGCATCGCCCTCGTGCCCATCGTCTGCCAGAGCTGTATCTACGACCTGGGCTATGGCAGCGCCTCCGAGCGACCGGATGAGCGGATGGGGTATGCGGCCTGCGAGGCGTCTTTTTCCGCGAACGATCCGCGCAGCGGCAATGTCGGCGCAGGCACGGGTGCTACCGTGGGCAAGGCGGCCGGGATGCAGCAGGCGCAGAAATCAGGCATCGGCTATGCGGCTGTACGGATGGGAGCGCTCCAGATAGGGGTTGCCGTCGTGCTGAATAGTTTGGGGGACATTTATGCCAGCGGGCAAAAGATTGCGGGAATGCTTACCCCGGACCGCTCCTCTTTCGCGGACTCCTACACGACCTTGCTTCTTACGACAGGGGACAATCTTTTCACCAGTACCACCAACACTACCCTGGCCGCAGTCTTCACCAACGGCGACTTCACACCGGCCCAGCTGAAACACCTGGCCCGGATGGCCTCCGCCGGCCTGGCACGCAGCATCAATCCCGTGTTCACCACAGCGGACGGCGATACTGTCTATGCCATCTCTGTCGGTCCCGACGAAGATAAGGTTACGGCCAACCTGGATGCAGTAGGCGCAATTTGCGCCACATTGGTCGAAGAGGCCATTGCCGATGCCGTCCACTCTTCCCAAATCAGTGAGCAGGTGTACGTGGAGATGGTGACGAGAATATCAGCAACGCCAAAATAAAAACGCAGCGACTTGCGCTGCGTCGGCCGGCGTGAGTGTATGCTTGAGGATGTAGAGGCTGGGCTCGATATCGGGATCACCCTCGTCAGAAATTGAATCCGCAGGTAAGCGAGATGGTGTGGAGGTGGGTGCTGCCCTTGACACTGACTTGGGCGGGCTCAGCATCGGGTTGCCAGGAAGGGGTGTAGGACAATTCATACGGGATACGCATGTTACGCAGGCCGAAGTTGGCCTCCAAGCCCCACTGCCAATGCTTTCCGGTACGGAAAGTGACGCTCGGCTGGATGCCATAGTCGAAACGATAGAACTTCTGCTTTCCGTTGCGCGGGTCATTAGGGTCGGCATCGATGTAGTATGTGCCCTTCGAGAGGAAAGAAACATCCGGCCCCAGGCCGATGATGATCTGATCTTCACCGACAGGAATATGGTAGCGTAGCACGCAGAAGACATCTGCTGCCGCCATCATGTCGACATCTCCCCCAATAGCGAACATCCCCAACAGACTGGCAGTCTGGACTCTCAAGCCGGCACCAGGCATCAGCGACCAGCGGCCGCTCATCCGGATATCGAGGCCATAGGACAGGCGGGACACGTGACCGGGAAGGAGAAGATACGACGGACGGAGTGAATTCGTAGATGAAAAGAGTTCACACCAATTCATGTTCCCGGCGTAACTGCCTGTCTCGAAGAAAGTGCCGCTATTGATCATTAGGTTGCTTTCGAACTTTTTGATTTCCTGTGCCTGAATGGCCGAGAAGGAAAAGAGAAGGATTGCCGCAGCAAATAGGATTCGTTTCATGGTCAAAAGGATTGGATGTGTTTGCTATAAAGATGCAAAAATACCGGAAATGTTGCGTATTGGTGTGAATAATGGTTATTTGCTGCTTTTCCTTCTATTATGCTCGATACACGGAAGTTGGCAGTTCTCGGCCACGCATCACCGAAGATGCTCAAGAAATACATTAAGGCCGACTCTCTTGAGGTTGTCGAGAAACTGACCCTGAAACGATGCAGTCTCTGGTTCATAAGACCGGCGTCTCTGACAGTACCGTCAAACGCGAGCTGAAGAATCTGATTTCAAAAGGATGGATTGTCAGAATAGGATCGGACAGGGGTGGCTGGTGGAAGGTCATCAAAAAGCTGTAGCCTTAACATTATGGAAGACTCACTACGCCGGATACTGCAAGATGCTGACCGCGGTATCCGCTTTCGGTATCCAGCAGGAGGCAACGGGCGTGGACATGGCAGGAATCCAGATGATGAAGCCTCGTAAATCGGAGTTTTCGGAAAACTGCTTATTCCATCCCCTTGATATTCAACGACGGTAACCTTATGGAAACTTACTTTCTGCATGGTGCCTTCTTGTTTGATAATCAAATAGTTCGTAGATTTGCAGGCGAGAAAAGAAACCAAGATACTTTTTGAAAGCCATATTATGGACAGAAAAGATATACGTGACGCGATGTTCCCGGATTGTCCAATCCGGAACGTGCTTTCCCGGATGATGGACAAATGGACGCTGCTGGCCCTCTACACTCTGGAACAGCAAGGTACCATGCGCTTCAATGATCTGCGGCGCTCCATCCCGGATGTGTCACAGAAAATGCTTACCGTAACGCTTAAAAGCATGGAGGCCGATGGCCTGGTGTCCCGCAAGGTAATCCCGGCCGTTCCTGTGAAGGTGGAATATACGCTCACCGACCGCGCCATGAGCGTGATGCCTCTGCTGGATCAGTTGCTTGGCTGGTCGCTGGAGCATTTCGGGGAAATCATAACCGACCGCCAGAAAAACCTCGGGTAAAAGAATTTGTGCGCACAAATTTATATTTTATTCACTTAAAACCCTTTCCAATCATGAAAAGAGCCAACATTTCCGGATTTGTGATGAGCTTCGCTCAGGAAACACCGTCCGCCTGTGGCAGCGCCTGCGGCGCAGCCGAACCCAAACCCTCTGCCTGTGGAGCAGCCGAGCCTGCACCCTCCGCCTGCGGTGCGGCTGAACCCGCGAAGGAAGAGCCCAAGCCCAGCGCTTGCGGCAGTGCCTGCGGCGCCAAATAAGCCATGCTGCAGTACTTCGCATTCCAGTGGCACATCACTGATACTTGCGATCAGCGGTGCAAACACTGTTACATCTTTGCCGAAGGGCACCCCAGGCTGATTTCGGTCGGCCTGGAGGATGCCCGACGGGTTATTGACAACGCTGTGGACATGTGCTCCCGGATGGAGGAGCGCGTCCCGTATTTTTATATCACGGGCGGAGACCCGGTACTTCATCCGCACGTCTGGGAGATTCTGGGAATGCTGAAGGAGCAGAATATTCCTTTCACCATTCTGGGCAATCCTTTTCATCTTACCGATGAGGTCTGCTCCAAACTGAAGGACTACGGCTGCGAGAAATACCAGCTCTCCATTGACGGCAACAGGGAGACGCACGACTGGATGCGAAAACCGGGCTCCTACGACATTACGCTGGAGAAGATTGCCGTGCTGAAGAAGGCCGGAATCAAGGTGGCCGTCATGACCACCGTATCTGCCGTCAATGCTGACCAGATGGAGGAAATCATCGACACGGTGGTCTCGCACAAGGCCGATGTCTTCGCGTTCGGCCGCTATTGCCCGACGTCCACGGAGAAATCGGCCCACCTG
>CAJONI010000070.1 GCA_905235995.1 uncultured Bacteroidales bacterium | reverse complement strand
GGTGGTCTGGATGCCGCCGGAGAGGCCTGCGGCGCTCTCGAAACCGATCACGTCGTCGGTCTGCCAGCAGTGCAGGGAGATGGGGGTTTTCTCGAGGGTCTCGATGGCCTTGTCGGTGTCGACGCCGATGGCGGCGTAACGCTCCTTGGCGATCTGGTAGGCGCTGAGGATGTTGTCTTTTTTCATGGAGTTATGTGTTTTGTGATTATTTGTTCGGATTGAATGTCTTGACTGAGAAGGCTTTGGCAATCATGCGGCGCATCTCCCAGCGGTCCTTCACCAGGCCGGCGGCGCGGGCCTGCAGCATCACGTTGCCTATGGCCGTTGCCTCCATGGGGCCTGCGACCACCGGGATGCCCAGGGCGTCGGCCGTCCACTGGCTCATGGTGTCGTTGGCGCTGCCGCCGCCGATCACGTGGAGCTTGTCGATCGAGAAGTCGGCGAAGCCGCGGAGCATCTCCACCACGTCGCGGTACTTGTCGGCGAGGCTGTGGTAGATGAGGCTGATGTACTGTGCGTCGTTCTGCGGAACGGCCTGCCCCTTCTCGCGGAGGTAGGTGTCGATGGCTTCCACCATGTCGGCCGGTGCGGCGAAGCAGGGCGCGTCGGGATCGATGCGGGATGCGAAGCCCTTCTCGGCCCGGGCCATGGCCTCCATCTCGGCATAGGAATAGTCCCTGCCCTTTGCCTTCCAGACCTTGCGCGTCTGCTCGAGTATCCACATGCCCGTGATATTCTTCAGGAAGCGGGTAGTGCCGTCGATGCCTCCCTCGTTGGTGAAGTTCAGGCGCGTCGATTCGGCATTGATCACGGGGGCCTTGGTCTCTATGCCCATGAGGCTCCAGGTGCCGCTGGAAAGGTAAGCGAAGTGCTCGTCTTCGGCAGGGACCGCGGCGATGGCCGAAGCGGTGTCGTGTCCCGCAACCGCGATCACGGGCACCTGCGGCAGTCCGCATGCATCGGCGATGCTCTTGCGCAGCACTCCCACTTTCTCTCCCGGCTGCACTATAGGCAGCAGCACGTCGCTCCTTACGCCGAGCTTCTCGAGCAGGCCCTTGTTGAACTGGCGCGAGCTCTGGTCCATCATGCCTGAGGTCGAAGCTATGGTATACTCGCAGACTTTGTTTCCTGTGAGCATGTAGGAGAGCAGATCGGGAACGAAGAGGATGTGCTTGGCATAGCGCAGCGGGGCGAAGCCCTCCCGGGTCTGCGCGTAGAGCTGGAAGATGGAGTTGAAGTTCAGGATCTGGATGCCCGTGGCCCCGTAGAGCTCGTCGCGCGGGATGGTCTTGAACACCTCCTCGGGGATGCCGTCGGTGTAGGGGTCGCGGTAGGCGCGCGGATTGCCCAGGAGCGAGCCGTCGTCGGCCACGAAGCCGAAGTCCACGCCCCAGGTGTCGATGCCTATGGAGTCGATGCCGACGCCCTTGCGGCCCAGGTCCGCGAGGCAGTTGCAGAAATGCCCGTAGATGGCCAGGATGTCCCAGTAGTACTTGCCGCCGAGCTCTATGATTCCGCTCGGGAAGCGGTAGACCTCCTCCATGGTGAAGGAGCCGTCTTTGAAGCTGGCCAGCACCGCGCGTCCGCTGGTCGCGCCGCAGTCGAAGGCCAGGAAATTGTGAGTCGCTGCCATGGTATATGTCGTTTCGGATTTATCCAAATGCAAATATACCAAACCTCCAGGCATAATGCGTGAAGATTATGCGATAAAAACTTTGATTTTTGACAAAAGTATGCCGCTGCGTCAGAGTGTCACTTCAAGCACCTGCCTGCCGGGTTTGTAGGGGATGAAGACGCTGCCTCCCTTACCGCTGGAATGGACGGTTATTTCGTATTCCGCCTCCCTGAAACGCCTGTGAATCCTGTACTCTCCGTATTGGAGGGGAATGCAGGGTTCGATGAGCAGGCCGTCAAACCTGGGCTTCACTCCGAGTATGGCTTCGCTGACCGCCTTCCACGTCCATGCGGCGGTTCCGGTAAGCCAGCTGTTCTTGCCCTCGCCGGGCCTGAAGGCATCCTTTCCGGCCACCATCTGGCAGAACACGTAGGGTTCCACCTTCCTCAGGTCCTGGTCCTTGCAGAAGGCCGGAGTGATCTTGCAGTAGTGGCGCCAGGCGTCGTCGGCCCGGCCGGCCATGGCCTCGCCGATGATGACCCAGGGATTGTTGTGGCAGAAGATGCCCGCATTCTCCTTATAGCCTTCCGGATAGGACGATATCTCTCCGTAATCCATGATGTAGGACGTGTAGGCCGGAGTGTTCAGCACCAGGCCGTGTTCGCATTCCAGGTACTTGCAGGCCGAATCCAGTGCCTTGTCGCAAAGACCTTCGTCCGCACCTATGCGCGCCATGGTGCACCAGCCCTGGCTCTCGATGAAGACCTTTCCTTCCTCGCACTCCTTCGAGCCTATCTTGTTGCCATAGAAATCGTAGGCGCGGAGGAACCACTCTCCGTCCCAACCGTGCTGTTTGACAGCATCTTCCATGACACCCACAGCCTTTTTGACTCCCTCGGCATCCTTATCCCCTATCCGCTCCAGAAGTTCCGCGAAATCGCGTCCTTCGGCCACGAAGAGACCCGCGATCATCAAGGATTCAGCCTTGCTGCCCTCCGTCCTGTTCTCCGTGGTCTGGAAGGACTCGTCGGGGTTGTCGGAGAAACAGTTCAGGTTGAGGCAGTCGTTCCAGTCCGCCCTGCCTATGAGAGGCAGTCCGTGGGGACCCAGGTTGTCGGTCACATGCCTGAAACTGATCTTGAGGTGTTCCAGCAGCGAAACCTCCGTTCCGGGCTTGTTGTCAAAGGGCACCATCTCCTCCAGGATACCGAAGTCGCCGGTTTCCCGGATGTAGGCCACAGTGCCGAAGATGAGCCACAGGGGGTCGTCGTTGAAGCCGCCGCCTATGTCGTTGTTGCCGCGTTTGGTGAGGGGCTGGTACTGGTGGTAGCAGCCGCCGTCGGGGAACTGGGTGGAGGCGATGTCGATGATGCGCTGGCGGGCACGGTCGGGAATCATGTGCACTATGCCCGTAAGGTCCTGGTTCGAATCCCGGAAGCCCATGCCGCGGCCGATTCCGCTCTCGAAATAGCTGGCGCTGCGCGAGAAGAAGAAGGTGATCATGCACTGGTACTGGTTCCAGACGTTCACCGTGCGGTCCAGCTCGGGGACTGCCGACTGCACGCTGAAGCGGCCGAGGAGGTCGTCCCAGAAGGCTTTCAGCTTCAGGAAGGCGGCCTCGACCTGGGACGGGGTGGCGAAGGCCTCCATCATGGCAAGGGCCTTGGACTTGTTGATGACCTTGTGGGCCACGAACTTCTCCTCGGGCTTGTTCTCCACATAGCCCAGCACGAAGATCAACTCCTCGGAGGCTCCGGGGGCCAGCGTAAGGTCGAAGCGGTGGGAGGCGACGGGGCTCCAGCCGTGGGCGACGGAGTCGCCCGAAGTGCCGGCGAGCACCTGCTGCGGGGCTTCGAAGCCGTTGTACATGCCGATGAAGGTTTCACGGTCCGTATCGAAACCGTCGAAGGGACGGTTCACGCCGAAGAAGGCATAGTGGTCCCGGCGCTCACGGTATTCGGTCTTATGGTAGATCACGCTGCCTTCCACCTCAACCTCGCCGGTGGAGAGGTTGCGCTGGAAGTTCTCCATGTCCGTGGAGGCGTTCCAGAGGCACCATTCGGCAAAGGAATACAACTGAATCTTTTTCTCGGCGCTGCCGGTATTGGTCAGGCGTACGCGATGCAGTTCGCAGCGGTGGCCGACGGGCACGAAGAAGAGTACGTCGGCCTTCACGCCGTCCTTCTCTCCCGTGATACGGGTGTAGCCCATCCCGTGACGGCACTCATAGTGGTCAAGGGGCGTCTTGCAGGGTTTCCAGCCAGGGTTCCAGACGCTGTCTCCGTCCTTGACGTAGTAATACCGGCCGCCAGCATCCATAGGAACGCCGTTGTAGCGGTAACGGAGTATGCGGCGGAACTTGGCGTCCCTGCAGAAGCAGTAGCCGCCGGCCGTGTTGGAAATAAGGGAAAAGAAGTCTTCAGTCCCCATGTAATTGATCCAGGGCCAGGGAGTATCCGGCCTGGTGATGACATACTCGCGCTGCGAGTCTTCAAAATGCCCGTACTGTACCATCAACGATCTGTTTTAATCTTCCAAATATAGCGAAAAAACTATAACTTCAACTGGTTTTTTCCTCCCCTGACGTACTGCTCCTTCCCGTTCCAGACAAAGATGCCGTCCACTCCCTCAGGCAGTTCGACCGTCGCCTCGATATGCTTTCCCTTAACTTTATACTGCACTGAAATGGCTCCTGAAGGGTGAGGGACGGTACCGCCGATTTCACTGATGTTCCCCAGGTGCGGCTCTATGCGCACGCGCCTGAAGGCCACGGCGTCGGAGTCTATGCCCAGGACGGTGCGGTAGATCTCGATGTTGGGGCTCGCACCCCAGGCATGGCAGTCGGAGCGCGTGCCGTACACGTTGGCATCCTCGCCCCAGGTGGTCAGGCCCATGGCCAGGTTCTCGCGCCAGATGTCCAGCCAGTCCAGGTATTCATTGCCGAAGCCTGCTTTCACGTAAGCCTCGTAGAGATAGAACTTGTAGTAGATGGTGCACTGGGCCAGGGTCCCGTCGGTCATGAGCTTGCGGGCCAGGACCCGCGCGTCGGGAGCTATGCCGCATAGTATGGCCAGGGCGTTGCTGTGCTGGCTGTAGGCGTCCATCTCCGTACGGTTGGCGAAGAGGCCCTTCTCCTCATTCCAGTAGGCCTTTTTCACGGCGTCGGCCAGTTTCCCGGCCCGGGCCAGGTACTCCCCTGCCTGCCAGGAATTTCCGCGTACCTCTTCCATGTGTGCCATGAGTTGGAGGGCATAGAGGAACTGCAGGTCCATGGCGCTGGAGCAGCCGTCGGCCCCGCAGAGCTGCACTCCGCTCTGCCAGCTGTCAGGCCTGTCGTTCACCCAGTCGGAGAAGCACCAGCCGGGCAGGTTCTTCAGGCGGCCGTCGGCCTGCTGGAACCTGGAGTAATAGTGCATGATCTGCTCCGCGCCGGGCAGAAGGTCCATCACAAAGCGGGTGTCCGCACCGTACATCATGTAGTCGTGCAGGGCATACACGTAGCTGAGCGCATAGGGCTGGATATGCTGCGGGATGGTGGTGGGATAGCGGCTCTTGGTGATGCCGTCGGAGCTGCGGGAGATGTCGGCCAGGTGCAGGAAATTCTTCACCAGGCGGTCGTCCCTGCTGTTGTATAGCGTCACCAGGGCCTGGATGCGGGTGTCGCCGAGGTACTGGAGCTGTTCATAATAGGGGCAGTCCATGTAGGTTTCCCAGGCGCAGAGGCGGGCCGTGCGCCAGCCTGTTTCCAGGATGTCCTTCAGCTCCTGGCTGTCAGTATCAAGCCTGGCGTCCAGAGTGAAGGGATAGCCCGTGAAGATACCTGAAACCTCATCTATGACCAGCGGCTCGTCGGCTGTCTCAACCTGCAGGCGCACATAGCGGAAAGTGCGCCAGGAGAGAGTGGTGAACTGCTGGTTCTGCGAACCGTTGGAGATGAGTTTGTCCTCCCTTCCAACGAAGACCTTTCCCTCGGTCTCGTTGCGGTTGCCCTTGCCATCCACCTTCGGGGCCAGCACATAGGAAAGATACTCTTCGGGAAGCGCCGCCAGCTGCTCCGGCGTCAGGTCATAGGCAGGGCCGGAACCGTCCGGGACATACAGGGCCTCGGCATAGCCGACGTTCACCCTGGCGTCCTTTCCTCCGTTCATCTTCAGGTGGAGATATGCGTTGGTAAGCACCTTGTTGTCAAGGAGAAACTCCTTTTTGGAATGAGCGGGGACGGTAAAGCCCCTGCCAAGGCTGAACGGCGTACGCTCCATCTGCGGAAGGGTGGAAGCCCGCAGCATGTGGTCGTCGAAATCCTGCGTATCCATCACGTCCACCGGCTTGCCGGCGGGGCCTTCCTCGGCGGGCTGCCAGGCCGAAAGGTCTGCGCCGGCCCTGTTCCAGTCCGGAATGGAAAGATTCATGTCCACCTTCTCACCGGGACCCGCCACATAATAGCCCACCACGATGGCGGTCACAGGACTGTAGGCAGGGTCCTGGATGCAGAGCCAGCTCTTGTCCGTGAACAGCTCGGCAGATTCCGCCTCCCCCTGCAGCAGGAAGCCCGTACGAACGGAAATCTGGGAATCGGGACGGCGGGAGCCCTCGTTGTAGACCAGGGCGGCGATCACGTTGCGGCCGCCGTTCAGGTACGGCGCCAGGTCCACCGTCTCATAGTTCCAGTGAAGGGCGTCCCCCTTTGCGGGACCCATCGACACAAGCTGTTCATTTACATATAGTTTGTAGCGGTTGTCTCCTGTCACATGCACCAGATAACGGGCCGGGACGGCCGCAAGATTCAAGTCCTTGCGGAAATAATACACCCCATAGTCCAGGGCGCTGGCTCCTGGTACGGAGATCCATCTGGCGGGCCACTGCCGGGACTGGAGGTCCTGCGCAATCGAGCTGAGGGAAAGTGCCAGGAAAAGAAGTATGGTCAAGGTCTTCTTCATATTCAAAAATGCTTACTGGTCAGTTCTGAAAGGTTCCACTGCCAGGCCGCTGGCGCCGGTGAGGTTGCCGGGCAGCCAGTTGCGGAAGGCATAGCGCACGGCAACGGGGACGTCCACCTCGGGAGAGTACAACTTCACCCCATCCATCCCCATCACCCAGGCCATGGCGGGATGCCAGACCCCGTCCGGGCCGCAGAGCTCAAAGCCCCGGATGTCTTCCATACGGTTGAAGCCGCCGTTCTCCCTCACGTTGTCCATCAGGACAAACACTTCATTCCCTTTCACTTCCATGCTCCTATAGCAGGGCGCGGCGCCCGGGAACATCCACTTCCCATAAGTATTTTTGAGAGCCAGGTAGCTGAGCCGCTCCCCCACCTCGCGCTTTTTCGCGGGGTGGATGTTGGGTCCCTCGTACGGCAATACCAGGTCGGCCGTGCTCACTATCCAGCAATTCTCCGTCCCGCGGGCCGACAGGCGCTGCTGTTCCCGCAGGAGGGCAGACGAGATCCCGTCCGGACCGTCTCCGTAGAGAAAGGGAGCGATCTCCACCTGGTACACCGGAAGCTCCTTGTTGCCGTTTTCCCGGCGCCAGAGGGCGATCATGGTTTCCATCCTGAGGGCATAGTCCGGCTGCCCCACATTGCTCTCTCCCTGGTACCAGATGACACCCTTGAAGGTATAGTTCCTGACGGGGAACCACTGGCCGTAGTACATGACCGTAGGCCGATGCCACTGGGGTTCCATCTTTCTGACATCCAGAGAGTCGGAAGGAAGGTCAGGATAGTCCGACACAATCTCCCGGGGAAGCCATCCCTCCACCCTGCTGCCGCCCCAGGCATTGTTCACGATGCCGACGGGCACGTCCAGCACCTCGGTGAGATTCTTCGCAAAGAACCACGCGGCGGCGCCGAATTCGGGGGCGTTCTCCGGGTAGCTTTCCTTCCATGAACCACCATCAGTTATCTTCAGCGGGGCATAGACCTCTGTCTTGGGCAGGGTGGCGAAGCGGATGCGGCCCTTGTACCGGCCCGAGAGTGCGATCTCCTGGGTCCCTCCTTCCACGGGGCAGTTGTCGAAGCCCCGCAGGGGCATTTCCATGTTGCTCTGGCCGCTGCCAAGCCACACTTCGCCTATGAGCACGTGCTCAAGGGTCAATTTTTCCTTGCCACAGGCCAGCGTCACGGTCTGCTCGGCATAGCCGCCTTCCGGCGTCGTCACCGCCAGCTCCCAGGCGCCTGAGGCATCTGCCCTGGCGGTGTAAGTCGCGTTGTTCCATGAAGTCGTGACGGCCACGGCGGCGCCCGCAGGAGCCCAGCCCCAGAGCCTGGCCCGGGCGTTTTGCTGAAGTACCATGTAGTCCCCTATCTGAGAGGGCAATGCGATCTGCGCCGAAGCGAAGGCCCCGGTAAGCAGCAAACATGTGATGATGAAGAACTTTTTCATATCATTTAACCTTTGTATTCGGAAGGAGGAACCCCGAACTGCTTCTTGAAGCAGGAGGAGAAATAGGAAAGGCTGCTGAAGCCGGTCTGGTCGGCCACTTCGGAGATGTTGTATTTCCCTTTCAGGAGCAGGCCCGCAGCCTTGTTGAGCTTGTAGCGCCTGAAGAATTCGCCCGGATTCTCTCCGGTGAGGCCCTTGACCTTGTAATAGAACTTGCTGCGGGAGATGCGCAGCTTTTCGCTGAGCAGCGAAACGTCCAGCTCAGGATTGGAGAGCCCCGCATCCATGAGGCGGTACAGTTCCTTCATGAAGGCCTTGTCCTGCGGCGACATGCGTGTGTCTTCCACCTCCGAAGGGCTGGACACCTTGCCCAGCTGGCGGCGCAGTTTCTCTCTGTTGTCGAGGATGGACCCGGCCAGGGCCGTCAGGTAGGCAGGGTCGAAGGGTTTGGTCACATAGGCGTCGGCTCCCTTTTCCAGGCCTTCGACCTGGGAAGATACCTGGGCCATGGCAGTGACCAGGATCACAGGAATGTGGCAGAGCTGTATGTCCGACTTGATGGCTTCGCAGAGCTCATAACCGCTCTTCCCGGGCATCATCACGTCGCTGAGCACCAGGTCGGGTGCCTCCTGCGCCATGGTCTTCATGGCCGAATCCACGTCGAAGCAGGTTTCCACCTGGTATCGAGGCTGCAGCATCACCTTCAGGTAGTTGGCAATGTCGATGTCGTCGTCCACCACCAGTATCTTCTGCCGTTCGCTTTCTGAAGAGGCCCCAGCATCACCCTCCATGTGCATGATGGGGAATATTTTCTGTTGGGAAGCATCTTCCGCCTTCTCGGAATCGGAGTAGGTGCTGGCGGGAAGCAGGAGTCCGAACACGGCGCCTGAAGGCCCGTCGGTACGGTTCCATGCCTTGAGGTAGCCATGGTGTATCGTGGCCAGCGAGCGGGAATAGTAGAGGCCTATGCCGGAACCGAGGGCCACCTGGCCGCGCTTCAGCTGATGGAAGCGCTCGAAGATGGGTTCGAGCTGTTCTTCAGGTATGCCTGGGCCTGTATCCTTGACCGACAGGTATACGAAGCGGTTGTCGGTATCCTTTTCCTGCAGAGGGAAGAGAAGCTGGGCCCTCTCACGAGAAAGGACGTCCATGGCGACTTCCACCTGTCCACCCACTGGGGTGAACTTGAGGGCATTGGACAGCAGGTTCATCAAGATCTTGGTCAGCTTGTCGGCATCCAGCCACATCTGGAAACTACCGTCCACAAAGTTGCATACGGCAATACCCTTCGAGGAGGCATGGGCCTGGAACAACTCTATGACCTCGTTCACGCATGGCACTATGTCCTGCTTGGAGACTTTCAGCTCCAGCCTGTCCCCTTCCAGGCGGTTGAAGTCAAGTATCTGGTTCACCAGGTGGAGCATCCAGTTCACGCTGCGCTGCATGATGGACAGCATCTTGCGGTCCTGTCCGGAAATGCGCTCGGAGGCCGACAAGGCCGATACGGGCCCCGCAATCATGGTCAGCGGCGTGCGGAACTCATGGGCGACATTGGCGAAGAAATTCATCTGCATGGCATTGAGGCGAGTAAGCTCCCCCGCCTCCTGGTCTTTCTGCTTACGCAGCCAGCCCTGGTACACGCCCAGGAACAGTAGGCTCAGGCCCAGCAGGATATAGAGACTCACGGCCCACCAGGAGCGCCAGGGGTCCGGTTTCACGCGGATGGAAAGGGATGCTTCGCAGTCCGTGAGGCTGCCCACGCTGTCCATGGCCTGCACCCGGAAGGTGTAGCGGCCCGCGGGAATGTTGGAATAATCGGCCTCATGTTCACGGCCTGCCTCTATCCAATGAGGGTCGAAACCTTCCAACATGTACCTGTAGCTTATACGGTTGACATTGACATAGTCCATGGCGGCATAGGAGATGCCGAAACTGTTCTGGAGATGGCTGAGCCTTATCGGCGGGTTCTCGCTGAGCAGACGCTCCGCCGGCGCTCCCGGGCCGGGATTCACCAGCCGGTTGTGCACGCGGAGTTCCTGGAAGCACAGCGGAACACGTCGCTGATTCACGTTTGACAGAGGGGTGAAAAGAGTGAGGCCCATCGGGCCGCCGAACACAACATGCCCGTCGGACATCACAGTGACGCAGTCATCTGCGAACTCGTTGCCCGAGATGCCATCCTCCTCTGAAAAGGATACGGACTTTTCACCGACAGAATCCATTCTGACGAGTCCGTCGGTAGTTCCTATCCAGAGATATCCGTCTTCATCAACGCATGCTGAAGCAAACGTTCCCTTAAGCGGGGGGCATGCCGTATTCTCCAGGCCTTCCTGAGTGATCCTCACCCAGCAATGGTCGGCAGTATACGCCCATATCCTCCCTGCATTATCCCTGAAAGGAGGAAAGACCGACTGGTCTGAGAGTTTCTCAATCTTTCCGGTCTTGTCGGCAAGGACTATTCCTCCGGAAGAGGAGCTCAGCAGCACTCTTCCGTCATCCCATTCAAGCAGGCCGTCAACCAGCTTTATCTGACCGGTGGCAAAAGGCGTAAATTCCTGGACTCCATCCTCCGTGCACCGGTACACCATACCTATCACATTGCCGACCCAGACTGCACCGTCGCTGGTTTCCAGGAGACGGTCGGGGACCTGGATACCCTTGTACATGCGTATCAGTTCCAGACGGTCCCCGTCTTTGTATCGGGCATGCAAAACTTTCCCGTTGCCAAGCAGACACAGCCAGAGGCTGCCGTCCCGGGCCACCATCACCCTGTTGCAATAGTCTATCCCCAGAGGATTCTCCTCCAGATAGGGATCAAGGGAGACAGGTATGACGCTGTCTTTATCCATTTGACAGAAAAACAGTCCGTAGCGCTTCGTGGACACCCACAGGTCACCGTCGGGAGTGCCTGAAACCGAAGCGACGGATTTGTGCGAGAAGAATTCCCGGACGTTCTTTTTGTCGCCGTAGGGATTCGGTCCGTAAGCGGAAACCGCATATCCCTGGTCGTCCGACCCTATCCACAGCAATCCGTTGGAGTCGGTAAAAAAGCTTTTGATTCTGAAATCGGGTATGGCATAGGGGAAATCAGCATCGTCGCGTGAGATGATGCGGTCCTTCGCGCGGTCGTATAGAAACGGGCCTTCGGAAGTGGCGAACAGCAGTTTGCCTTCCTCCGGCTCATGGATGACGTTGATGTCGCGTCCCGCAAGGCCCGGCCAGCCATAATCCTTTCTTTCAAACGACTGGAAGCGACGGCTCCGGGTATTGAACAGGGAGAACTGCCGCGAACCTGCCAGGCAGAGCTGGCCGTCGCGTGTCAGTTCGCTGCGAAGCACAGGGTGTGGGGTCTCGTAGCTGGTCTCGACTTCAAGAGACTGGATGTCCAGGCAGTATATCCTGTTGACCGTGACCACCCAGAGAGAGTTCCGTGTCCCCGGGTAGAGTCTTGCCTGGCCGTACGATTCTGGTATGTCCAACACGTGCCCGAAGGCGGACGATCCGTTGCGGCACACCGAAACATGGTTCTGGAAAACTGCGAATATGTCGCCGGAAGGCGTGGCGGATATCCTGAAGGTATTGTTATCCTCCCCGTCAGGATATATTCTGTGGAAGTCACCCTTATCATCCATGCGGGCCACGCCGCCCAGGGTCGCGACCCAAAGCGTGCCGGCGGCATCCACCAGCAGGTCGGTCACGTTGTTGTCGGGAAGGGAAAGGGTGTCGGATGAATGGAAGAACTGGTGGAAGGATTTCCCGTCATAACGATCGAGGCCCCTGGAAGTGGCCATCCAGACCTGTCCATGGCCGTCCTCCGCAAAAGCATTCACCTGGCCGCCTGAGAGATGGTTCGAAACAGCATGGGATGAGTCCTCTTCAGGAAGCGCTGCAGGTCGGGCGCAGGACAGGCCGACAAGGGCCAGGATGAGAAAAACGGCGTTCTTCATGATTCAAAGATACATAATTAATCCGTACAAAAGGCGCTTTGCTCGGAATCCAACACATTTGCACGAAATCAAAAACCGCACTTGCATCATTTCAAAACATCTTGCTCTCCTGCACAAGCCCGTACGCGTATTAATAAGAAACTTTGCATTAGCAAACGGACGATTCAACAACCAAATACAAAATGCGCGATATGATCCAACAAGCACTCAAGAAGCTGGCAGTGACAGTACTGTCGGCCTTGCTGCTCTGCAGCCCGCTGTTTGCACAGCAGAGGGTCACCCTGAGCGGCACAGTTGAAGACGCAATGGGTCCGGTGATCGCCGTGGGTGTCATCCAGCAGGGGACGACCAACGGCACCGTGACCGACATTGACGGTTCTTTCTCAATCTCCGTTCCCGCCGGTTCCACCGTCGAGTTCTCGGCCCTGGGCTACATCTCCCAGACACTCGTGGTCAACGAGACCAGTACGGTGAAGATCTTCCTGGAGGAAGACAATCTCCAGCTTCAAGAAAGCGTGGTGGTCGGCTACGGTGTCCAGAAGAAGAGCGACCTGACCGGCGCCATCTCCTCCGTGAAGAGCCAGGACCTCGAGGCCCGTACCATCACCGATGCGAGCCAGGCCCTGCAGGGCAAGACCGCCGGCGTGCAGGTGATGAATTCTTCGGCCCGCCCGGGCGCATCGCCCACTATCCGCATCCGCGGTATCTCCTCCAACGGTGACTGCGACCCGCTGTATGTGGTTGACGGCCGCATCACCACCGACATCGGCGGCATCGACCCCAACGACATCGAGTCCATGGAAGTCCTGAAGGACGGTGCCTCCGCCGCCATCTACGGAGCATCTGCCGGCAACGGTGTCGTGCTGATCACCACCAAGAAAGGCAAGGGCGAGGGCAAGGTGTCCTACGAATTCCAGTACAGCATTCAGAGCCTTGGCAAAGTCCCTCACGTGATGAACGCCGAGCAGTACATCGACTACTACACCGAGGCCGGTCTTCTTTCCCTTGACCAGATCTACCGCAACTGGGACTTCAACACCAACACCGACTGGGTCAATACGGCTTTCGATAAGGGTTCGATGCAGCGTCATACCATCTCCTTCCAGGCAGGAAACGAGAAAGGCAGTGTGTACACCTCAATCAACTACCTGAGCAACAACGGTATGTTCGTTGGAGATTCCGATGTCTACAAGCGCCTGACCGGCATGGTGAATGTGTCCTGGAACATCAAGCCCTGGCTCGAGGTCGGTTCCAACAACCAGATAGAGTATGCCACGGGCCGCAACATCTCCGACGCAGGTACAGTGATAAACTCCCATACCGAACTGAACACCATCCTCTCGACCCTGCGCCTCGATCCGCTCACCAAGCCCCTGTACGCAGAGTCCGAACTGCCCGCCAACATGCGGCTCATCCTGGACAATCCGGAATGGGGAGGCCTTCTCGGCGACGGGAAGGGCAACTACTACGGCATCTCGAGCTTCATCTCAGACGCCAATCCCAATCCGCTCATCCTCCGCGACCGTTCCTACATGCAGAGCAAGAGGAAGGCCATCAACGGAACCACCTTCGTTAACGTCAAGCCCGTCAAGGGGCTCGTAATCACCTCCCGGCTCTCCTACCGCCTCACCGGGGCCAGCGATTATACCTACGACATCCCCTACTACGCCAACGCCAAGGCCCAGCAGAGCTATGTAACCCTGGCCAGCGTAGCATCGGTACCCGACTATTTCCAGTGGGAGAACTTCCTCAATTACAATGTGGAGCTTGGCCGTCACAACCTGGGCGTGATGCTCGGTACATCTTACAGCCAGACCGACGACTTCTCAGTGTCAGGCGCCGTCTCCGGCGGCGAAGGAGACCTCGGCGTCCAGAAGAACAATCCCCTGTTCTACTATTTCGCCTACCGCTCCGCTTCTTCAAGTGTCCGTATCTACGGCGGTGAAGACATGTTCAACCGAAAGCTCGCCTACTTCGGTCGAGTGAACTGGAGCTATGCCGGCAAGTATCTGGTGCAGGCTTCGCTCCGTGCCGATGCGGCAGACACTTCCGTCCTCCCTGTCACCAGGCGCTGGGGTTACTTCCCCGCCGTGTCGGCCGGCTGGACCATCTCCGAAGAGCCTTTCATGGAAGGAGCCAGGAGCTGGCTTCCTTTCCTGAAGATCCGCGCCAGCTGGGGCCAGAACGGTTCCATCGCATCGCTTGGGGGTTACCGTTACGCCAACTCCATCGCTTCCTTCTATAATTATTATGCGACTGAAGCTCTGCCTACCGCCGACGGCCCGGACTTCAAGTATATTTATGGCTACGGACCTTCTTCCTCGGGGAACAACGAACTCAAATGGGAGACCTCCGAGCAGACCGACATAGGACTTGACGCCCGCTTCCTTAACGGCAGGCTCACTTTCTCGATGGACTGGTTCAACAAGACCACCAAGGACCTGATCGTAGAAGGACTGGTTCCCTCCACGATCATGGGTGTGACTGCCTCTCCGCTCAACGCCGGCAACATCCGCAACACCGGCTTCGAATTCGAACTGGGCTGGAGCGACCAGATCGGCAAGGACTTCAGCTACAGCATCCGTGGCAACCTGTCCACCCTGAAGAACAAAGTGACTAAGATTCATGAGACAGCCACCTATATCCAGTCGTCGATAGCTCCCACCCGCTTCGAGGTAGGCTTGCCCGCCTGGTATTTCTATGGCTACAAGTTTACGGGCATCAATTCTTCCACAGGCGAGCCTGAATTCGAGAACCTGGACGACGATCCCACCATCGGCGACAGCGACAAGACCTATATCGGAAAGGGCATTCCCGACTTGACCGGCGGCGCCACTCTCACCGCCAGCTGGAAAGGCCTGGACCTGCTCGTCTTCGGCACCTTCTCCTATGGCAACGACATCCTCTGCTCCCTCAACAGCACCAGCGGAGCCTACAACAAGCTCACCTGGTTCACGGAAGACCGCTGGACTCCCAGCCATACCAACGCCACCCAGCCCCGCGCAGGAGCTGACGGCCTGGACAAATTCGCTATCTCCTCTGGCTGCGTGATCGACGGCTCCTACTTCAAGATCAAGCAGATTCAGCTGGGCTATTCCCTGCCCAAGGACCTGCTTTCAAAGATCAGGATCGACAATATCCGCGTCTATGCCTCCCTGGACGATTGGTTCACCTTCACCAAGTATCCCGGCTTCGACCCTGAGATCACCGGAATCGGACAGGCCCTCGGCGTCGACAGCGGCAGCTACCCCACCTCCAAGAAGATGGTGTTCGGCCTCCAGTTAACCTTCTAATCCTCCTGACGACATGAAAAACATATTTGCATACATATTCGCCGGAATCCTAGCCATTGCCGTTTCGTCAGCCTGCAACAACCTGCTGAACATCGAACAGCACGGTTCCCTGAACTACGATACCTACTACCAGACCGACGACGAGGCCGAGACGGCCACCGCCTATACCTTCCTTACCCTCCGCAACCTGGAAGAGACCATCTTCACCACCAAGAACATGCTTTCCGACGACTTCTGGGCCGGCGGCACCACCCGCAACGACTCCCCTGCGGACGAAAAACTCAACGAGTTCACCTTCGACAGCGACCATTCCTCCATCAGGAGCCTGTTCAGCGGCTACTACAGCGTAATCTACTACTCCAATGTGGCCATCCACCACGTCAACCCCGACACGCCCGTCAAGAAACGCGTCGTCGAGGAATCGCGCGTGCTGCGTGCATGGGCCCACTTCGAACTGGCATCACTCTGGGGCAACCCGCCCATCGTGGACCACGAACTGGAGGCCAGCGAATACTCCCAGCCCAATTCCACGGACAAGGAACTCTGGGGCTTCATTGAAACCGAACTGCAGGAGGCCATCGCCAGCGGCGCCCTCGCCCAGAAGAGCAGTCTCAACGACAAGGACACCTGGCAGCCCACCAAGCAGTTTGCACAGGCCGTCCTTGGCAAGGCATATCTCTGGCAGGGCAAGAACGACCAGGCCGCCAAGGTCTTCGACGAAGTGATTGAAAGCGGACTGTACGCCCTCTACGGAGGCGAATACGAAGACATCCTCCGCTACGACAACACCTTCAACTGCGAGGAACTCTTCACCATCCGCCGCGTGGACGATGCTGCCGCTGTCTGGGTGAACATCAACACCTACCGCATAGGCATCCACTGGAAGACCGACGCGATGGACCTCAGCAGTGACTTCTCCTCCATGGGCTGGGGCAAATGCAACCCCCAGAAATCCCTCTATGATGCATTTGTGCGGGCAGAGGGCGAGAACGGCTACCGCCTCTCCCAGACCATGAAGACCTACCCCCAGATGATTGCCCTTGGCAACTCCATCAAGCCCGGCATGACCCTCTACGGCAACGAAGGATTCTTCATGTGGAAATGGCGCCGTCTGGCCGGAGAAGCCCCCGGCGCCGGCATGGGTTACGCCGACACCAACTCCCCGCGCTTCATGCGCTATGCCGAAGTGCTCCTGCTCGCCGCCGAGGCCAATCTCGGCATAGACCAGGGCAAGGCCGACAGATACTTCAACGAAGTGCGCACCCGCGCCAGGGCCGAGTCGAAGAGCAACGTCACCCTCGCCGACATCCAGCTGGAAAAACGCTGCGAACTCTGTGGCGAAGGCACCCGTTTCCAGGACATACTGCGTTGGGGCATAGCCGCCGACTGCCTGAAAAACCAGGGCGGAGAGATCCCCAGCTTCGACGCCAACGGCAACGTGAGATACCAGCAGTACAACAAGGACGCCTCCAAGTATGGTTTCAAGGAAGGCAAGCACAACAGGCTTCCCTATCCCGCCCTGGAGGTCAGCCAGAACGTTAACATCAATCAGAACCCTCAGTGGTAAGCGCGATTATGAAAAAGTATATCATATTCCTGGCGGCTGCATTCATCTCCCTCGCCTGCACCGAAATCGCCGTCGATCCCCTTACGGGCAAATATCCTGAACCTCCGACCTATGCCCTGACACAGCTGGACATGCAGGAGCGCACCAAGGACGAGAACGGCAAGTTCCATTTTCCGTTCTCCATCTCCTCCCAGGCCGGCGACAAGCTCTCGCTGGTCCTCGTGGCCGACACCTATTACATTCCCGCCATCTCGTTCACCGGCAATACTTCGGATAACGCAAGGAGCGGCAACTACCTCTGCGACCTGAGTTCCTTCAGCCCTGCCGGAGGCTCGGCAAGCTTCCTCAACACTGAAGGCTCGCTGAGCGTGACCAAGGCCGACGACCATTACACCCTTTCCGGATACCTCTGGACGGTGGAAGGCAAGGCTTTCCGCGTCGAAGCCAGCTTCGATGCCGTCTTCGAACCGGAGAAAGAGGCCCAGCGCATGGACATCCTCCTGGATGCAAAGGCTCTGGAGGGCAGTGTAGTGATTTATATAGCCTCAGGTACAGTCGACGTCTCTTCCGACCTCGCAGGCAATCCTTTCTTCAACGGCGACGGCAAAGTGCTGATGCTGGCCCTGGAGAGCGAAAACGGCAAACTGTATCCCGGCACCTATTCCGTCATCCCCGGAGACTTCTGGACCTACGAATACGCTCCCGGCATGCTCTTTACCGGTGGCGGCGGAACCAACTGGTTCGAAGTGCGCGCCGACGGCTACGATGTGACCAATCTCAAGGCCGGCGAAGCCGTCGTGACCAAGACCGGAAGCACCTACACCATCGAGTACAAAGAGTCTGAGTCTGAAATCTGGGTGGCCTACACCGGCCCCATCGAGGTTCTTGACTACGAGATTATCGATTACGTTCCCCTCACCCAGGTGGTTGAAGTGGCCCCCGGCGAAGGCACAGTCACCGTGCGTCTGGCCACTGAGGGCATCGTGGCCACCTACAGCGAGATGATGTACTCCTACACCTACTCCGGTACCGGCAACTATGTATTCCTGGAGCTGTACAGCGCCGATGGAACCCTCGCTGCAGGCAGCTACAAGGCCTGCGCAGTCCCCGGATGGGTACAGGAAGGGGAATTCGGAACCGGATTCCAGTACGACTACGAATATGCCCCCGGCATGTTCTGGCCGATTGACATGGGTTCAACATGGTTCAGCCTGGACGGTGCGGAAACCAAGACCTACATCACCGACGGCATCGTGACCGTTTCCTATGAAGGCGAGGTGTGCACCATAACATTGGAATCCAGCGCCGCAAATGCTAAATTTGTAGGCAAACTCACTGTATAATGAAAAGAATCCTTTTGACCCTGGCAGCCGTGCTCCTCACGGTCACGGCTGCCTTTTCCCAGAATACAGTCTCCTTCGACCTGAACTATCCCACTGACCAGGTCATAGCTCCGGTTTCCGTGGCAGAGGGACAGATGTTGCCTGCCGAGGCCAAGGTCTATCCTTTGCGCGAAGGCTACCGCTTTGGAGGATGGTACACCACCCCTGAGTGCAGGCCGGAGCAGGAATGGCGCTTCGGCAACAATTCCAGTTTCTTCGTGCCCGCTACGGATTCGATGGCAGTGGAAAAGTCCATGACGCTTTATGCCAAGTGGGTGAGCCCCAAGCCCGTCCGTACCGTGGAGGAGCTGGACGCGATCCGGGAGGACCTCTACGGCTGGTACGTCCTGGAAAACGACCTGGACCTCTCCGGCATCGCCAACTGGGATCCGATCGGCGAATATGAGGGACCCTATGAGTTCGCCCCGGCCGAGTGGTGGCGCCATGCCTTCAAAGGCCTCTTCGACGGACAGGGCCACACCATCAAGGGCCTGCGCATCACTGCTCCCAGGGGAGACAAATTCGGACTCTTCGGCACTATGGCCGACGGTGAGATCATCAACCTCAACATGGAGGACAGCCAGCTGACCTTCACCGCCGAAAGGCCATACGGAGGTCCGCTGGTAGGCATCATCAGGCAGGACAAGGGCGTGGCAGCCGTGCGCAATTGCAACATTGACGGCACGGTGATCAAAGTAAAGACCACCAACACAGAAGGTACTTTCCACAGTTTCACCGGCCTCTGCGGGGGCATCTGGAACGGTGTCCTCGAAAACAACAGCGTGAGCGGCAGCATCGAAGTCGAAGTGGCCGGGAACGGCGGCGGAGAATTCTACGCAGGCCCTTACGCAGGCGAAGCCTATTGCGACACCCGCAACTGCAGCGCCGATTTCGACATCAACATCCACTTTGCCCAGCCGCAGGTGAATGAGTTCAAGGCGTATATCGGAGGCCTGCAGGCATCGGCCACGAACGTGGACGGCTGCACTGCCACCGGCAGCATACGCCTTAGCGGAGACAGCGGCAGCAAGCAGGTGTATGTGGGTGGCCTTGTGGGAAGCGAGCGCTACGGCATTGTCTCCAACAGCATTACCTCCGTAGTGATGGACGCACCAGGCGCCAAGGTGGAAGAATTCGTTGGAGAGTTCAATGCCATGTACGGTGCCATAGGCATGGCCTTCGGAGTCACCGAGACCAAAGTGGTGGACTGCATCTACCTGAGCTCCCCCCTTGAAGGGGAATGGTACGGCCTCTACTGCGGCAGCCCCGTCACCCTGACCATGAAAGACGGTCTGTTTACCCTGGCTTCCGAGGCTTTCTCTTCCATGAACATGAGCTGCGGATATTCCCTGCAGGAAGGCTCCAGGATTTCCCTGTCGCCCGGTCCCACGGGCATGGCCGGGGAAGGCATCTATGCCCTGAAGGGCAACAAGTTCGACCTGCTGGTAATCTTCGGCGCACCAGGGACGGTGGAGGCTCCCAAATCGTTTGAGGAAGCTGCCAACAACTTCGCCGCTACCCGCCTGCTCCTCAGCCGCGACAGGAGCGTGGTTGAAAAGGCCATGGCGCCTGTAGATGTGCCCGCTGAAGATTCCCTTGCCTTCGAGCGCAACAAGCGTCTGGGCACCGGAGTGAACCTCAACGCCACCCTGGACGGCTTCCACGGCAACGAGCCCATGAAGCCCGGAACCATCAAGAAGATAGCCAAGGCCGGTTTCAAGAGCGTACGCATCCCAATCCTCTGGCCCGCCCATATGGACGCATCGGCCCCATATACCATTGACCCCGCATTCTTTGAGAAGGTAGATGCCGTAGTGGACGAGTGCCTCGCGAACGGCCTGGCAGTCATACTGGACAATCATTATTATCCGGTAATCTCCTTCGGATTCACTCCCCGGGACCTGTCCTATTCGGACAACATCGACCGGCTCTACAGCCTCTGGCAGCAGGTGTCGGCCCACTATAAGGATTATTCCGACGATCTGCTGTACTTCGGGCTGATGAACGAGCCCAGCCTGCAACTTGATCCTTCGCTCTATAATGAAATCATTGCATGCAGCAGCAAGATCATCCGTCAGGACAACCCAGGCAAGACCATCATCGTGGGCACACCCAGCCTTGGACAGCACTGGACCATAGGCCTCCTGGAGTTCCCCGCCGACGAATGGAACATAATCGTCGAGGCCCACTACTACCTGCCTCAGACCTTTACCCACCAGGGCATCGAGTTTGCCATGGCCGGCAACATCAAGGACGTTCCCTGGATGGGAACGGAGGCCGATAAGGCACCGCTGGAGCAGGATTTTGCCTTCCTGAGCCGTTGGAGCCAGCGTACCGGACGCCCGGTGAGCATCAGTGAATACGGAGCCTGCGACAATGCCGATATCGCCTCCAGGGCTCGTTACATCGGCTATGTGCAATCCCTTTGCCGCCAGTATGGCTTCAGTGCCATGATCTGGTCGTTCCACCGCGACGGCTTCTCCATCTATGATGATGTCAGCGGAAAATGGAACAAGCCCCTGTTGAAAGCACTTAAATTGAAATAAAATGAGACGTGGTTGGTTAGTAATGATAGTGGCCGGCCTCCTGTGCATCCCTGCGGATGCACAGGACAGCCGTTTCGCTAATCCCCCAAGAGAGGCACACCCTTACGTGTGGTGGCATTGGATGGATGGTAACATCAGCAACGAAGGCATACGCAAGGACCTTGAGTGGATGGACCGCATAGGTATCGTCGGCTTCCACCAGTTCGACGCCGGCGGAGCCATGATGGCGGGTCTTCCGCCCGTGGTGCAGCCCCGTCCTTACCTGAGCGAAGGCTGGAAAGAGAGTTTTGCCTACGCGATTGCCCTCGCCGACTCGCTGGGAATGGAGATAGGTATAGCCTCTGCGCCCGGTTGGAGCAGCACCGGAGGCCCCTGGGTGCAGCCGGAAGATGCGATGAAGAAGCTCACATGGCGCACCCTGGAAGTGGAGGGAAATGGCAGCAGCCAGACTCTCCTGCTCCCGGAGCCATATAAGACCATAGGCCGCTTCCAGAACGTGAGCGCCGGCATGTACGCCCCTGTGTATGAGCGTATGCCCCAATGGTATGCCGACGTGGCCGTAGTGGCCGTGCGCGTGCCTGAGGCAGAAAAGAGCATGCAGGAGCTGGGAGCCAGCGTCACATCCAGCGGTGGGACCTTCACCGTGGAGCAGCTGAACAACGGCGACATCAACGACGGAGCAGAGCTGGCAGTAAACAAGGAAGGGACGCACTCCTGGATACAGTACAGTTTCCCGGAGGCCGTGTCAATACGTTCCATGACACTGGTAGGCGGGCAGGTGCAGGGCCAGTTCGAGCCCAACAGGACCTACGCCAACTCTCTGCTTTGCAGCCAGGACGGAGAGAACTGGCAGGAAATCTGCCGTGTTCCCTCATCCAACCTGGCACAGGTCACCATAGACATCCCGGAAACTACGGCACGCCATTTCCGTCTCATGGTCGTGAATCCCGTGCCCGACTACAGCCTTGCCGCCTATGGAGTTCCCGTGGTCATGCCCACAGGCACCCCCATACACGAATGGAGGCTGAATACCGTTTACAAGGTGAACCATGCCGAGGAAAAGGCCGGTTTCACCACTCCCGGAGACTTGCTTGAGCTCCCTACCCCTGCCACAGCATTTCCGGTTACGGAAGTGGTGGACCTCACGGACAAAGTGAAAGAAGGTGTCTTAAACTGGGACGTCCCCGCCGGCAAATGGCGCATCTACCGTTTCGGCGCTTCCCTCACGGGCAAGCAGAACCACCCCGCCCCGCCGGAAGCCACCGGCCTGGAGGTGGACAAGCTGGACCCTGACGCCTGGAACCGCTATTTCCACACTTACCTGGATCTGTATAAGGACGCCGCCGCCGGCCTGCTGGGAGCACGCGGCATCCAATACCTGATGATAGACAGCTACGAGGCTGAGCAGATGACCTGGACTCCCAGTATGGAAGAAGCCTTCCGGAGCGCCAGAGGCTATGAACTCAGGCCCTGGCTCCCCGCCCTCACCGGTGAGATCATCGGCTCTTCAGAGGACACCGAAGCTTTCCTCTTCGACTGGCGCGAGACCATAGGCGAGCTCTTTGCCGCCAACTACGACCGTGTGAACGACATTATGGCCGAATACGGCATGAAGGGCCGATACACCGAGAGCCATGAGAACGCCCGCACCTTCGTGGGCGACGGCATGGACCCCAAGCGCTCCGCCGCCGTACCCATGGCCGCCATCTGGACGGTGGGAGCCGCGGAAAGCGTCGCATATCAGGCCGACATCCGCGAATCGGCATCGGCAGCCCATCTCTACGGACAGAACATCGTGGCCGGCGAAAGCTTCACCACCAACGGAATGCTGGGCGGTGCCTACAGCTGGTATCCCGGCAACCTGAAGGAAATAGCCGACGTGGCCCTGATGAGCGGTCTCAACCGCTTCTTCATCCACGAAAGCGCCCACCAGCCCACCGACAATCTGCGCCCCGGTCTGGGTCTTCTGATCTTCGGCCAGTGGTTCACCCGCCACGAAACCTGGGCCGAGTACGCCAAATACTGGATGGACTATCTTGCCCGCAGCTGCTACTACCTGCAGGCTGGCCATAACGTCGCCGATATCCTCTGGTACTACGGGGAAGACACCAACATCGCTTCGGCCTATGCCAAAGCCCTGCCGCCTGTTCCGGACAGCTACGCCTACGATTTCTGCAGCCCGCACGCCTTGCTGAACGTTCCATCGGTGAAGGACTACAAGGTCATTTGCCTGGGAGAGCACACGAAGGTGATGAGCCCGGAAGTGCTGCGGAAACTGTACCAGCTGGTCTCGGAAGGCGTTTTCCTCATTGGGCAGGAACCTGTGAAGATGGCCGGACAGTATGGAGATGCAGCTGAATTCGAGCGTCTGAAAGCCGGCATCTGGCACGCAGCCCGTCCCAACGTGTGGACAGGCTCCGTGTCAGAAGGACTGCAGCGCTCCAGCGTCAGGCCCGACTTCCAGAGTTCAGCGCCCGGAGTACGCTTCGTGCATCGCAAGGACGGCGTCCGCGACATCTACTGGGTGCGCAATTTCAGCGGCAGGTGCGTCGATACCGACATAGCGCTGCGGGATGCGCAGGGCCCTCTTACCGTGATGGATCCTGTCACCGGCAAGCCGGTGTACGGAGCTCTCGTGGAAGGCAGGCTGCATCTTGGAGCCGATGACGCCCTGTTCATCGTCGCCGATCCTACGGCTGAACCCCTCACAGAGCCCGCGCCTTTGAAGCCTGCCGGCAAAGTGGCCCTGAACGGTCCCTGGACGGTTTCCTTCGAAGGGCTGGACGCCCCCGCCGGAACCCGTTCCTGGAAGGAGCTCCGCTCCCTCACCGAATCCGACGAAGCCAATGTGAAGTATTTCTCCGGCACCGCCACCTATAAGAACAGCTTCACCCTTGGCAAGAAAGACCTCCCTGCTGCCCTTTGCATAGATTTGGGCGAGGTGGGCCAGATGGCAGATGTCTATATCAACGGCGAGCACGTGGACTTCCTTTGGAAAGCCCCTTATGTGGTGAAGTTCGAAGGCAAGTTGAAACCCGGCAGGAACACCATTGAAGTGAAGGTGGTGAACACGTGGATGAACCGCATCATCGGCGATGGCCAGCCCGGTGTGGAGGGCCACAGCTTCAGCCCCGTTCCTTTCTACGGCGTCAAGAGCATTACGCAGAATCCCGGCACCCTCGCCCCCTCCGGCCTGATAGGCCCAGTCAAGCTGGAAGCCTTGAAATAGACACAACGATCCCCGGGGAGACCCGGGGATTATTGTTTACGGATTGTAAATCAGTTTTCTGGTCTCAGGGTCCCTGCGGAACTGCTTGAAGTAGTCCCACATGATACGGGCGGTGGGTTGGAAGTTCCAGTGGCCGTAGTCCATTACGGCCACTATTTTTATGAGCGGCACGTCGCCCTTGTACAGCTGGCCGGTCTCCACGGTGATGCCGTCTCCCTTCGCGTAGAGGATGGTTTCGCGGTCCTGCAGCTTCTGGGCGAAGACCGGATCCACGGAGAAGTCCAGTTCGCTGGCCACCTCCATGCCGTTCATCTGCTGGTAGGCGTTCCAGGCATTGAGATAATTGTTGTTCTTCCAGTTGTCCGGCTTGATGTACGGCACCACATTGTCGGCTGTACCCAGCACGGAGCAATAGGGCATTTCCACAGCGCCGCGCTTCTGTGTCGCCTCGGCCCAGAGGGGCTCGAGAGGCGTATAACCCTTGAAAGCGCCGCCGAAGATGCCGCCGGAGTGGCCTCCAACCGCCGCAAACAGATGCGACTTCTTGATACCCAGGGCCGTAGCGGTAATGGAACCGGCACTCAGGCCCTCGGCATAGACGCGTGAGGGATCCAGCTGAGGATATTTGGCAAAGAGATGATACAGTACGGTTTCAATCCCGTCGTGGCCCATGGCCTGGTAGTTGGGCGTTCCCTGCCACTCCATCTCCACCACGAAGAAACGGTCCTCACCCGCCACCTGGATGAAGCCGGAGGTTTCCGCCTGGGTGCGGGGGTCGTTCATGTTGCCGTGAAGCAGCACCATCACTGGAACGCTGTGGTCCGGGGCTCCTTCAAGAAGCTCTTCGGGCCAGTATTCGTACCACAGCCACCTTGTATCCTTGCCCGTCGGCAATTCCACTATCAAACGTTTGATACCCAGCGCCTCGCAGTCCAGATAGGGTTCCAGTTCATAGGAGCCGTACTCCCCCAGCCTGGCGCCTTCGTAGTGCGTATGCCGGTAATTGTTGTAGCGGTAGTTGCAGCCCAGCACCTGCTTCCAGGCATCGGCGAAGATGTCTTTCAGGGAGGCCTTCGCATCAGGATTCACAACCACCTTGAGCAGAGGCTCATCGGCATGGGCGGCGATGGCCTTCTGGTAAGGCCTGGCCACCTTGGAGGCATTCTTCCCGGCTACATACGCAGGCACTCCTGCGGCATCCACGCTCTTTCCGGGCTTTCCGCCCACAGTGAGTATATCGGCGATCTGGCCGCCAGCCCTGGGGGCGATCACCTGGTTGACGAACGTGGCTCCTTCTCCGAAGCCCACGACCTTCAGGTTGCCGGGGCCGCGGTACTTGTTGAACAGCTCGGCGAAATTGTCGAAATCGTCCTCAGCGTCATATTTGTCTCCTTGAGGATTGATGACCATGGCCATGCCATAGTTGGCATCGAGGAGGGGCTGGATGTCCAGTCCGGCCAGAAGCGTCTGGGCTCCCTCCTTGTCCAGCTTTCCGTCCGGATAGATGAAAAAGACCGGCGTAAAGTTGTAGGAACGGCCCTCGGCGCGGGTAGGACCGCCATAGGAAATCGTGAAGGCGGGGCCCTGGACCAGGATCACATTGTTGTCTCCGGGTTGGGCCATGGCGGCAAGGCCCAGGACAAGACAGGCAAAGGTCAGTACAGTCTTCTTCATATCAATGGAGCGTCTTGGTTTCATCCTTACAAAAATACTCATAATCCCAGATATTTCGTAATTTTGTGCAAACCTTGAAGATATGAAAAAGATATTGCTCGCACTGGCTGTCGGCCTGATCTGCTTCGGAGCTTACTCTCAGGACAATCCTTTCGGCAACATGAGCCGGGAGGAGATCGAGGAGATGTTCCGCAAGATGAACACTCCCCCTTCAGACCCCTCATTCCGCATGGAGGCCATCGGCTGCGTGAGCGCCGGAAACAGGATCTACGGCGAAGCCTTCATTCCGAATACTCCCGGGAAGCATCCCGCAGTCATCATGTCGCACGGCTACAACGGCACGCACTCCGGTTTCTACCAGATGGTCGCCAAGCTGGCCAAAGAGGGCTATGTGTGCTACTGCTACGACTTTGCAGGAGGCTCGCCCCGCAGCAGGAGCGACGGACGCACGGAAGACATGTCCATCTTCAGCGAAAGGCAGAACCTTATCGACGTGCTCGAGATGGTGCGCGGATGGGACTTCGTGGACACGAAGAACATCTTCCTGCTTGGCGAGAGCCAGGGAGGCTGCGTGAGTGCCATCACCGCCCCGTACGTGAAGGAGAAGATCAATTCCATACTTCTCACCTTCCCCGCCCTCTGCATCCCTGATGACGGATTCGCCCTCTACCCCACCCTGGCAGACGTGCCCGAGACGGTGAACATCATGGGCATGAACATAGGCAGGGCATATTACGAGCGCTTCTACGACGGCTTTGACATCTACAGGGAAATCGCAGGCTATCAGGGCAATGTCCTCATAGTCCACGGCACCGTCGACGGCCTCGTGAAGCCCGAATATTCAGCAAAGGCCTCCAACGTCTACCAGAACTGCGAACTCCACCTCATCTTCGACGCCGGCCACGGCTTCTACAAGCCGGAAGACGTGGAGCTTTACCATTCCTACGTCTTCTCCTTCCTCCGGAAGCATCTGAAATAGGATGACGGGCAAGCTGCTGTTCCTTCACGGCTGGGCGTCGGCAGGCTCCTACAAGCTGGCCGACATCCTCCGCATCCTCCTCAAGCCTGAGGCGGTGCTTGCGCCCGACCTGCCTCCCGACCCGGACCAGGCCCTGAGCCTGATAAGGGAGCTGTGCGAAAGCGAGCGCCCCACACTGGCCGTGGGCCTCTCATGGGGCGGCTTCCTGCTCCAGCAGGTACGCGGGCAGCGCAAGGCCCTCATCAATCCCGATTTCATCATGACGGAGTTCCTGCCCTCCCAGCCCGCAGTGGTGGAATACCTTTCGCAGCGCAGGGACGGAGCTGAATCCTTCCTGCTGACGGAGAGCATCTGCGGGCGGCATGAAACCCTGGAAACCAGGCAGTTCGAGGGCATTGACGCAGCAGAACAGACGCTCACCCTGGGCTTCTTCGCCGACGGCGACGAGATGACCCGCTGCCGCGACGTCTTCGAGGCCCATTACCCCGGCCGCGCCATCTCCTACCCCGGCGGACATCTGCCCTCCTATCCTGAAGTAAAACGCTACATCGCACCCATACTGCTCGAATGGATTGACAAGCCATGAAACAAGCACTTACCCTCTTCCTCGCCGCGGCCATCGTCTTCGCCGCATGCACCCCGGACACAGCACAGCGTGAACCCTCATCGCCCAATCCCATCTCCCCTGCCGGAGTGTACATCGCCGACCCCTCGGCCCGTGTGATGCCCGACGGACGCCTCTACGTCTACGGCTCGCTCGACATGGTCCCGGGAACCTACTGCTCGAACCGCTACCACGTGCTCTCGACGGCCGACGCACGCACCTGGGTGCTTCATCCCGACGCCTTCGTGGCGGACGACTTCCTCTACGCGCCCGACGGCTGCCAGAGTCCCGAAGAAGGGAAATACCTGCTCTACTACGACACGCCCTCCGGCGAGGAATTCGTGGCGGAGAGCGACTCCCCCGCAGGTCCTTTCGGAAATCCTGCGCTCATCCCCGGCCCCCGGCAGATCGACCCTGCGGTGTTCGTGGACGACGACGGGCAGGCATATTACTTCTGGGGCCAGTTCATTGGTCGCGGAGCGAGAATGACTCCCGACCGCAAGGCCATCGTCAAGGATTCGGTGGTGAAGGGACTGGTGACCGAAGCTGAGCACTACTTCCACGAAGGGAGCTTCGTGTTCAGGCGCGGGGACTTCTACTACTATGTGTTCGCCGACATCAGCCGGCGCCACCGCCCCACCTGCCTGGGCTACGCCATGGCCAGTTCCCCGATGGGGCCCTACACCTACAAGGGTGTGATAGTCGACAACTATTACTGCGATCCTGAGAGCTGGAACAACCACGGCTCCGTGGTGGAGTTCAACGGAAAATGGTACGTGCTCTACCACCGCGCCACCCACGGCACGCAGTCCATGCGCAAGGCCTGCATAGAGCCCATCCGCTTCAATGATGACGGGACGATAGACGAGGTGGAGATGAGCTCCCAGGGCGCCGGGGGTCCGCTGGACGCCTTCGGCCTGATAGAGGGCGCGAGGGCCTGCCATCTCGAGGGACATGCCCGCATCCGGCTCTCCGAGGGCAGTACCGACCGTGAGGAGCTGGGCGGCATCCATGGCGGCGACGCGGCGGCATGGAAGTACCTCGACTTCGGAAAAGGCGTCAGGAGCGTCGCGCTGAGGCTTAAGTCCCTGAAGGGCGGCACTGTGGTCATCCGTACCGACGCCTCCGACGGACCTGTGATCGGAACGCTGGACGTGCCTTCCGACATGGACTGGACCACGATGTCAGTCCCGGTCAAAAAGACCAGGGGCGTACATGCGCTGTGGCTCACTTTCGAAGGCGAACCATGCCCCGAGCCTTACGAAATGCTCAGCATCGACTGGATACGATTCCACTGATCTGCATGAAGACAGAGGACATCCATCTCAAGTATCTGGCCATCAACCAGAACGACCTGCTCTGGGGCCTGGCCGTGAACTCCGTCGGGACCCAGGCCATAGCCCCGGGGGCCCACTACCCTCCCACCGGCCACCCTGCCCGCTACCTGTTCACGGAACAGAAGGGCCGCGTGCTGCACGAATACCAGCTGCTCTACATCACCGAAGGCCAGGGCTGGTTCAACAGCGCCAGCCTCCCGCGCAGGGTCAGGCTCTCGCGTGGCAGCATCTTCCTGCTCTTCCCCGGCGAATGGCATACCTACGCCCCCGACCCCGAAACGGGCTGGCAGGAATACTGGATAGGCTTCAACGGTGCAGTGATCGACAGCTGGACCGAAAAGGGATTCTTCACCCGCGAGAATCCGGTGGTCCAGATAGGCCTTCGCAACGACATAGTGCACCTCTACAACGAAGCGATACAGGTGGCGGGCGACCAGAAGTCAGGCTTCCAGCAGCGTCTTCTGGGCGTGGTGACTCACCTGCTTGGACTGGCCGTGTTTTACGGCCGCGAGGAGGCTTTCTCCGAGGTCAACGAGCAGATCAACCGAGCCAAGATCATCATCGACAGCGATTTCAGGACCATCAGGCCCGAAGAACTGGCCGACAGGCTCTGCATGGGCTACTCCAACTTCCGCAAGGTGTTCAAGGAATACACGGGCTTCTCGCCCGCCCGGTACATCCTGGAGGTACGCATGACCCACGTGAAGGAAGTCCTCACCAATTCCATGCAGCCCATCAAGCAGATAGCCTACGACATGGGCTTCGACAACTACGATTATTTCTTCACGGCCTTCCGCCGTATGACCGGCATGACCCCTGGCGCCTACCGCGACATGACCCAGGGCAAGAAGCTGTAGCTCAGTACTTGTAGTCGAGTTTCCGCAGGTCGGAGGCAGCGGAGGAACTTCCCACCAGCAGTTCCCAGTTGCCCTTGAGGGGCCGCATGTCCTGCTTCGACTCGTTCCACCACTCGAAGGTCTCGGCGGTTAGAGGGAAACGGACGAGGACAGTCTGTCCTGCAGGAACATCGACCCTCTTGATGCCGCGCAGGGACTTGATTGGGCCCTCGGCATCGTCGGGACG
>CAJONI010000069.1 GCA_905235995.1 uncultured Bacteroidales bacterium | reverse complement strand
GGAGATACCCTCCTCCTTGTCCATCGTGGTCACCATCAAGAAGAATATCAGCGCGATGAACGCAATATCCGCCATAGATGAGCCGTTAATTTCAGGAACCTTTTTCTTAGCCATACTTCAGAACTTATTTTTTGACAGCCTTGCGGGCGCCGCTCCACACCAGGGCGCAGACTGCGGCGGCAATGAAGAGGTAGGTAATGTACAGCACGGTGTCGGCGAGCTTGAAGTCGCCGGGATTGGTCGTTGCCTTGCTTTCGATCGGAGTGCCGGGAGCGAGCAGCCAGGCGCCGCCAACGACGACGACAACCGCCACGACCAGCGCTACGAGCTTGACGAGCTTCTTCTTGTCCTTGAATGCGGCAAACAACGGGAAGAGGAGCGACACGCAGATGGCAAGCAGTACCAGGCAGTAGATCCAGTACAGGAACATGTCAAGAACGCCGCTTTCGGGTCCCGTAGGTTTGTTCATCAGAACGACCACGAAGAGCACCAGGGATACCAGGAAAAGAACCAGTTGAAGGATCTTCCAAGGTCTTCCTTCTTTTTTCTCGTTCGTATCTTTCATAATGGATGAATCAAAAGGGATTGAGGGTAAAAAGGATTATTTGCTGTACTTGACGAGCATGTCGACGAGCGAGATGGAGGAGTCTTCCATGTCCACCACGATGGTGTCGATCTTGGAGATGATGTAGTTGTAGAACAGCTGCAGGATGATGGCTACGACCAGACCGCCGACGGTGGTGATCAGAGCCACTTTCATACCGCCAGCAACCAGTGCCGGGCTGATGTCACCAGCGACTTCGATGGCGTCGAAGGCCTGGATCAGACCGAGAACCGTACCCATGAAGCCCAACTGCGGAGCGATACCGATGAACAGACCGATCCAGGAGAGACCTTTTTCAAGTTTACCCATTTCCACGGAGCCGTATTCGACAACAGATTTCTCAGCTTTCTCGATGCCCTGGCCGTCCTTGACGCGGAGAAGGCCCTGGGTGAAGATGCGCGCCACCGGGCCGGGCGTGTCCCTACAGAGTTCGAACGCCTTCTCGACGCCCTGGTTCTTGAGGCAGTCCTCAATCTGGCCGAGGAGCTTGGTGTTGTTGTTCTGGGCGATGCTCAGCGTGATGATCTTGGAAATGGCGATAGCCAGACCGAGGATGAGGCAGAGCAGAACGAGCGACATGAAGGTCGCGCCACCATCGATGAACAGCTTCTTGAGCTGCTGGTGGATAGGCTTGTCGTTCGGCGCGGCAGCGAACGGATCGACTACCTCGTCATCGGCAGCGACAACCTGCTCCGTCTGAGCAGCCTCGTTGTCCTGGGCGTAAGCCGTCTGGCAAGCGGCAGAAAGGGTCAGAAGACCAATAACTGCCAAAAACATGAAAACTTTTTTCATAGGTTTTTTGATTAATTATTAAACGTGTATTGTAAATAGTATTAGTTTTTCCGTTCGGTGTCCCAACAAAAATTCCTTGCAATTTAATAATTTTTTCTGAAAATATTATCATTTCTAAGAAATTTCTCCACTCACGCCAATTTCTAGTTTTATCCCAACTGTCTTATTATCACTATATTGGCCTAAAAGTACAAATAATTTTGCAATCGCGGCTTCAGTCGTCATGTCGCCTCCGCAAACCACTCCGGCCCTCCTCAGGCTGTCGCCGGTGGCGTAGGTTCCCATGTCGACGGAGCCTGTCGGGCACTGCGTTATGTTGAGTACGAGCCCGCCTCTGGACGTGAATTCGGAGAGGGCGGAAAGGAACCACGGGTGCGACGGCGCGTTGCCCGAGCCGTAGGTCTCGAGAACCACGGCACGCAGCCCCTCCGAAGAGAGCACCGAGTGCAGATATTTCTCGCTCAGGCCCGGGAACACCCTGACCACGGCCACGCTGGTATCGAGCCGCGTATGCAGCAACAGTGGCTTCCCCCACTTCTCAGGGCGGTACAGAGCCTGATTGTTATAGCGTATGTGCGTGCCGACCTCGGCCAGATGCGGATAGTTTGGCGAGCGGAAGGCGCTGAAGTTCTCGGCGCTGTACTTGGTGGTGCGGTTCCCTCGGAAGAGCGCGGTCTCGAAATAGATGCACACTTCGCACACGTAGGGATGTCCTTCAGGGTCGCGGGCCGCGGCCAGCTCGAGGGAGTCTATGAGGTTCTCCTTGCCATCCGTGCGCAGCATACCTATGGGCAGCTGGCTCCCGGTGAGAATCACGGGCTTCTCCAGGTTCTCGAGCATGAAGCTCAGCGCAGAGGCGGAGTAGGCCATGGTGTCGGTGCCGTGCAGGATCACGAAGCCCAGATAGTCGTCGTAGCGGTCGCGTATGATCTCGGCGAGCGAGACCCAGAACTCCGGGCGCACGTCGGACGAGTCGATGAGCGGGTCGAACGAGATGGTATCGACTTCGAAACCGAACTTGCGAAGCTCGGGCACTTCCTGCAGGATCTGGGTAAAGTCGAAGGGTTCGAGCAGCAGCGTGTCGGGATTCTCCTTCATGCCGATGGTGCCGCCGGTGTAGATGAGCAATACCTTGTTTTCCATTGGGTTATAAATTGAAGAAACGCCGGGCCGTCGCGCTTGTAACCGAGGCCAGGGTTTCAAGTGGAATCTGTTGAAGCCGGGCCACCCTCTCCGCCACCAGGCGCACGTACGCGGGCTCGTTGCGCTTTCCGCGATACGGGACGGGAGTGAGCCAGGGGCAGTCGGTCTCGAGCATCAGGTCGTCGGTCGACATGCGCTCCAGGGCCGCAGCCACGCCGGCATTCTTATAGGTCGAGACGCCGCCTATGCCGAATTTGAAATCTCCCAGGGCCAGGATGCGACGGTACAGCTCGTAGCTCCCCGACCATGCGTGCATCACCGCCCTGAACTCCACCCCTCTCAGGTCTTCGAGAGCCCGGAAAAAATCGTCGGTGGCCTCCCGGAGATGGATTATCACCGGCAGTCCGGCTTTGGAGGCCAGGACCACCTGTTCCTCGAACACGCGCATCTGCTCCTTCACGAAGTCTTTCGACCAGTACTCGTCGAGGCCTATCTCGCCTATCGCATGCCAGGGCCGGTCGTGGAGATGCTGCCCCACGAAGTCCAGTTCCTCCTGCCAGTCTTCCTTCACCGAGGTGGGGTGCAAGCCGATGCAGGGGAAGGCGAAACCGGGAAGGGCGTCGGCCAGCGCGACCATGGACTCATGGCTGCTGCGGTCGATCCCCGGCATCACGCAGGCCTCCAGTCCGGCTTCCCTGGCCCTCCCGAGCACGGCGTCGAAATCGTCGCGGAAGGCCTCGTCGTAGAGATGGCAGTGGGTGTCGATCAGCATGGCTTACAAAGATAAGAAAAATTTGGCGCCGTCGGCCACCACACGGCCGTCCATTTCGAGTTCCAGCAGCAGGACGGAGGCTTCGCTCACGTCGATACGCATGAGTACGGCGAGTTCGTCGCTGGTCACGGGTGAGCGGCTTTCCAGTATCTTCAGTGCTTCCCGTTTCACCGGAGGATCGTCGGGCAGCAGCAGCTCCCTGCGTGCCGGGCCACGCCGCAACACGTCCCAGCCAAGGGCCAGGGGGATCGTGTCCACGTCCCCGACGAGCGTAGCCTCCTGCCTTGAAATCAAGTTGTTGCATCCGGCAAAAGAGGCGTCCGACATTCGACCCGGAAGAGCGAACACCTCGCGGTTGTAGGAGCTTGCCAGGGAGGCTGTGATCAGGCCTCCACCCTTGAGGTACGACTCCGCCAGCAGCGTGGCGTCGGCCATTCCGGCGATGATGCGGTTGCGCCGGAGAAAGGTATAGGCTATCGGGGAGGTACCTCTTGCGAAGTCGGTCACCAGGGCTCCCTGTCCGAGGATCCGGCGGGCGAGTTCGCGGTGCTGGCGGGGGTATATCTCGTCGAGGCCGCAGGGAAGCACGCCCACTGTCTCAAGGCCGCAGTCCAGGGCGGACAGATGGGCGACCCCGTCGATTCCGAGAGCCAGGCCGCTGACTATCATGGGTTTGACTTCAAGCTCTGCGAGTCTTTCGACTATCCTGCGGCAGGAGTCCCTTCCCGTCCAGGAGGCCTTGCGGGTACCTACCACGGCAAGGGCGCGGGGAGCGTTGAGGTCGGCGTTGCCTTTATAATAAAGGAGCAGCGGAGCGTCGTCGCAGTCGGCCAGGCGGCGCGGATAACACGGGTCGTCGGGACCGAGCAGGCGGATGCCGTAGCTTCGGGCCCATTCGGCCTCGGCCCTGGCCCACGGGAGCAGGGCCGGATCAAAAATCTGATCGACGATTTCGCCGGCATGGCGCAGAATCCCGGCCAGTTCTTTCCTGGGAGTCTGGAAAACGGCGGCCGGGCCGCCCAGCGCTTCCATCAGTTTCCGGCCTATGGCCGGCTTGTACGCGAACACCTTGCTCAGCGCACACAGATAAACGACATTTTCGGAGTCCATTCTTTTTTGCCCGAAAGATAAGGACTCCAATCCTTACACGACCCGCAAAAAAGCAAAACCGACGATCCGAAAAAATACAAAAAAGACAATCAGATGATCAGCATCGCGTCGCCATAGGTACCGAACTGGTAGCCTTCATCGATGGCAACCTGGTAGGCGTCCATGATGTGGCGGTAGCCGCCGAAGGCGGCGGCGTTCATCAGCATCGTGCTGTAGGGCAGATGGAAATTCGTCACCATTGCGTCGGGAATCGAGAACTGGTAGGGCGGGAAGATGAATTTGTTCGTCCAGCCGTCGAAGGCCCTGATCTCCTTCTTGGTCGTCACGAAGGTCTCCAGCGCACGCGCCACGGTGATGCCCACCGCGAACACCTTGCTTCCACGGGCACGGGCCCCGTTGACGGCAGCGGCCGTTTCCTCGGAGATGGAATACTGCTCCGAATCCATCTTGTGCTTCGAAAGGTCTTCGACGTCCACGTTGTGGAAGTGGGCGTTGCCCATGTAAAGCGTCAGGAAAGTGGATTCTATATCCTTGATTTCCATCTTCTTGAAGAGAATCTTGCTGAAGTGCAGGCCAGCGGCCGGGCAGGCCACGGCACCTTCCTTGGAGGCATAGATGGTCTGGAAACGCTCCTTGTCGATCTCCTCGGCCTGAGGACGTATCCATTTCGGCACGGGCAGGGAACCCATCTGGTAGAGGGTCTCGCGGAACTCCTCGTAAGTGCCGTCGAAGAGGAAGCGGAGCGTACGCCCGCGCGAGGTGGTATTGTCGATCACCTCGGCCACGAGGCTGTCGTTCTCGCCGAAATAGAGCTTGTTGCCAATGCGGATCTTGCGAGCAGGATCGACCAGGACGTCCCAGAGACGCTGGTCGCGGTTGAGCTCGCGGAGCAGGAACACGTCGATCTCCGCGCCTGTCTTCTCCTTGTTGCCGCTCATGCGGGCGGGGAACACCTTCGCGTCGTTGAACACGAAGAGGTCGTGCGGCGAAGCGTATTCAATAATATCCTTGAAAATGCGGTGCTCGATCTCACCGGTATCCTTGCGAACCACCATCAGGCGGCACTCGTCCCGCTCCTCGGAGGGATACTTTGCGATCAGTTCCTGAGGGAGCTCAAATCCGAATTGGGAAAGTTTCATTGTCAGATTTCATGCGAAAAAACAATAGTTATACGCATGAAATCCAAAAAAGTTTCGGATTATCCGATATTTGGCGCCGGTTTTTTCATGGCCGCCTCCACCACATTGTCGATGGAAAGGTAGATCGGATAGAAGGCCGCATCATTCATCGGAGTGCTGCGTCCGATGAGAGCCCTGAGCTGCACGAGGATGGTTCCGCCGGATATCTCCCATTCGCGCTCCGTGGCACGCAGGCCCAACGAAGAAGTGTAGGCCTTGAAGCCCCGCTCCAGGTCGAGCCCGTCCAGGAAGCGATCCAGGGCCGGGAGGTCGTTGATCTCCCGCAACTCGCTCCGATGGAGGTCGGCGATACGGTTTGCATACTTCACCTGCAGGCTCTGGCGGTTGCACTTGCCCAGGTATTCGGTGTAGTGGGTCGTGTCGAGGGGTACGAACACGTCGGGGATGATGCCCCCGCCGCCATAGACGGTCCTGCCGGCACGGGTGCTGAACTTCAGGGAGTCGTTGACCTTGATGCTGTCGACGCTCATCATCTCTCCGTGCAGGTAACGCTCGTAGATGTCGTAGCCGTAATCTTCGCCGTAAGGCTTCTGGATGCAACGGCCGGAAGGGCTGTAGTAGCGCGCCACGGTGAGCCGTATGCCGCTGCCGTCGCTGAAGAACACGGGTTCCTGCACCAGGCCCTTGCCGAAGGAACGGAGGCCGTAGAGCGTCGCCCTGTCGTTGTCCTGCATCGCCCCGGCGAATATCTCGCTCGAAGAAGCAGAACCTTCGTTGATCAGCACCGCAAGCTCGATGTCACGGCAACTGCCCTTGCCGTCGGCGTATACGTCCTGGCGAGGGCGGTTGCGGCCTTCCATGTAGACTATCAGGTCGCCCTTCTCAAGGAACTCGTTGGAGAGCATCAGCGCCTGGTCGAGGTAGCCGCCGGTGTTGTCGCGAAGGTCGAAGACGAGCCGCTTCATGCCCTGTTCCTTGAGGGTCAGCACCGATTTCAGGAATTCGAGATAGGTGGTCCTGGCGAACTTGGAGAGCTTTATGAAGCCCGTGGTGTCGTCGATCATGAAGGCCACGTCGACGCTGTTGACGGGGATCACGTCGCGCTTGATGTCGAACACTATAGGCTCCTGGACGCCCTCGCGCTGCACGTGTATCTTCACCTGGGTGCCGCGCCGGCCTTTCATGAGCCTGACCATGGAGTCCTGCGGAGTGCTGGTTCCCGCTATCACGCGGTCGTCCACCTGGACTATGCGGTCGCCGGAGAGCAGGCCCGCCTTCTCGGAGGGACCTCCCGCTATCACATGCGAGACCACTGCGGTGTCGTTCGGGACCGTGAACTGTATGCCTATGCCGTCGAAACCTCCGGCGAGGTCTTCCTCGGCGTTCTTGAGTTCCACGGGAGGAAGGTAGACCGAGTGAGGGTCGAGCTTGGCCATGATCTCAGGCAGTATCTGTTCCGTCACGGCAGACTTGTCGATTTCATCGACATAGTCGCGGTCCACGCTCTGGAGCACGAGCATCAACTTCGCCCAGTCACCCTGGGGAATCCTCACCTGATGCTTCCGGTTGCCCTGCCAGAGACGTACGAGCGCCACCGCAAGCAACAATACCACCAGGCACCATCCTATGACGAGAAGCCTGTTCCAGTTACGGTTGTCCATGGTCAGTCGAGTTTTTCCACCACGATGCCGGCCCGCCTGAGCAGGTCGACTCCGTCAGTGATGCGGTAATCATGGGAATAGACCACCCTCTTGATGCCCGACTGGATTATCAGCTTCGAGCATTCCATGCAGGGGGAGTCGGTGATGTAGAGGGTCGCCCCGTCGCTGCTGTTGCCGCTCTTGGCAACTTTCGTGATCGCATTGGCCTCGGCGTGGAGCACGTAGGGCTTGGTCACTCCGTTCTCGTCTTCGCACACGTTCTCAAATCCGGCCGGCGTGCCGTTGTAGCCGTCCGAGATGATCATACGGTCCTTGACCAGGATGGCGCCCACCTGACGGCGCGTACAGTAGGAATTCCTGGCCCACACTGCCGCCATCTCCAGGTAGCTCCGGTCGAATTTCTTCTCTTTATCGTCCATGTTTCCTTGCTTCTGCTATGAATTCCCTCTCTGGTAGAGATAACGCTTGATGCTGCGCTTCGGGGTCTTCTCGAACTCCTCTTCCACTATCTCCACTGAAGATAGTTTGCAGTACTGGTCGAGTTCGAGGTTGGCCAGCTGCATGTCTTCCTTGATCTTCTCCAGGAGCTGCGCGCGGTTCAGGCCCTCTTCCTTCGCGAGTTCGAAATCGGGGTAGATCAGCCCGACGAGCTTGTATTCGTCCTCGATCACAAGCGACTCAACGACATAGGGCATGTTGTTGAGCAGGCTCTCGATCTCCTCCGGATAGATGTTCTGGCCGGAAGGGCCGAGTATCATGCTCTTGCTGCGTCCTTTCAGATAGAGGTAGCCGTCGCCGTCGATCACTCCCACGTCGCCGGTGCGGAACCAGCCGTCGACGAAGGCTTCTTTCGTGGCCTCATCGTTCTTGTAGTAGCCCAGGAACACGTTTTCGCCTTTTACCAGCACCTCGCCCGGAATCTTCTTCGGATTGTCGGAATCGATCTTGATGCGCATGCGCGGGGCCGCCTTGCCGCAGGAGTGCAGCTTGGTCTTGTCCCAGCGGACATAGGTGATGATGGGGGCGCACTCGGTCATGCCGTAGCCTATGGTGAAGGGGAAGTTTATGCGCCTGAAGAAAGCCTCGGCTTCGCGGTTGAACGGGGCGCCGCCTATGATGACTTCGCCGAACTTGCCGCCGAAAGCCTGGACGAGGTTTTCGCGTATCTTGCCCTTGACCATCTTGTCGAGGAAGGGCATGTTGAGCATCAGCTTGATACGGGTCTTGCTGATGAAGGGCAGCAGCTTGCTCTTGTAGATCTTTTCGATGATCAGCGGCACGGCGATGATGGTGTCGGGCTGGACCGCTTCCATGGCGGAAAGCAGCACGTTGGGACTGGGCAGGCGCGTAAGGAAGAACACCTGGGCACCTATCGTCATCTCGAAGAGGAACTCGAAGATCATGCCGTACATGTGGGCCGTGGGCAGCATCGACAGCATGCGGGAATTGCAGTCCATGTGCGGCTCTGCCTCGTGGGCGAACAGCACGTTGGAGAACAGCGCACGGTAGGGTATCATCACGCCCTTGGAAAAACCGGAAGTACCTGAGGTATAGCTGATGAGGGCCAGTTCATCGGGAGAGTCGACGTGGTAGCGCACCTGCTCCTGGCGGAAACCGCCGGGATAACGCTCACCCATGAGCCTGTCCATCCGCTCCAGCGTCTCCCTGGCCTCAGGATTGACCGAACGCACCACCTTGAAGTCGGAGAGCGTGACCACCACCTCTACGCCGGGAAGGTCCATGTCGGTCATGTTTTCCCAGATGTTGTCGCCCACGAAGAAGATGCGGGCCTCGCAGTGGCTCACGAGGTGGGCGATGTTGGATGGCTGGAAATCGTGCAGCAGCGGCACGACCACGGCTCCGTAGGTCATGGCGGCCAGATATGCCACGCACCAGTTCACCTGGTTTTTGGAGCATACGGCGATGCGGTCGCCCTTCTTGATGCCGCAGGCTTCGAAAAAGATGTGCAGCTCTGCGACCATACGGGCGACATCCTTATAATATAGTGTCGTCTGGTTGTAGTTCGTCAATGCGGGGCGGTCCCAGTTCTTCTGGAAGCTCTGCTCCAACAGCACGTTGAGCGACTTTTTGCGTTGTGCTTTCTTGCCCATGTAGCTTGGTTATGAAAAGTCTTGCAAACTGCAAAGTTGCGAATAAAGACCGGCTTTTGCAACCAAATCTTCATGCTTTCCGCTTTCTACGATGCGTCCATCCTTCACGACACAGATGCAGTCGGCGTGGCGTACCGTCGAGAGGCGGTGCGCGATCACAAGGCTGGTGCGGCCCTCCATCAATGAGGAAAGGGCCTGCTGCACGATGCGCTCGTTCTCTGCGTCGAGGGCGCTCGTAGCCTCGTCGAGAATCAGGATGGGAGGATCCTTGAGCACCGCGCGGGCAATCGCGATGCGCTGCCGCTGCCCGCCCGAGAGCCTGGCGCCAGCGTCGCCGATGGGAGTGTCGTAGCCCTCCGGCAGTTTCTCTATGAATTCAGCGGCACCGGCGATGCGCGCAGCCCGCTCAACCTCCTCCCGCGAGACGTCGTCCCGCCCGAAGGCGATGTTGCCGGCGACGGTGTCGTTGAAGAGTATCGTGTCCTGGGTCACTATGCCCATGAGTTTCACCAGTTCGTCGAGCCTGAGGCTGCGTATGTCCGTCCCATCGATGCGGACGGCCCCTTCCGCCACGTCCCAGAAGCGCGGCAGCAGGTCCGCCAGGGTCGACTTTCCGGCTCCGGAAGGACCTACGAGCGCCACCGTATGTCCTTTGGGGATGGTCAGGCTCACGTCGCGCAGCACCGGTTCACCGTCGTAGGCGAAGGATACGTGGTCGAAAGCCACAGCCTCCCGGAATTCCGGAACAGCCTGAGTGCCATCGGGAATCCCGGCTTCCTCGTCGAGGATCGAGAAGATGCGTTCCGCCGAGACAAGACCCTTCTGCAGGACGGCGTACGACTTTGCCATGGCCTTGGCAGGCTCCAGCACCTTCCAGTAGAACATGATGTAGACTATGAACTCCGGCCAGCTCATACCCAGTTCTCCCCGGTAGTTGAGCCAGCCGCCATAGAAGAGCACTCCCGCCGCGACGGCTATGCCAAGGAACTCCGAAACCGGCGAAGCCAGTTCCTGCCTGTTGCGGACCTTCCTGAGCTGGCTGCGATGCCGGGAGTTGTCCCTTTCGAAAGCACGCTCCACGAAAGGCCTCGCGCTGAATGCCTTGATAATGCGGGAACCGGAGATCGCCTCTTCGAAATGGCTCGTCAAAAGGCCGAGGAGACGCTGCGTCACGACGCTTCCGGCCCTGAGGCGCCGCGTGAGCATCGTCACGAGGAATGCCGACACCGGCAGGGCCACCAGCGACACCAGCGTCAGTTTAGGAGACATCCATACCAGCATGGCCATGAAACCCAATGCCAGCAACGGCTCACGCAGGAACACGTGGAAAGCTCCCGCCACGGCGTTCTGCACCTCGGAGACATCGTTCGTCACACTTGAAAGGACATCGCCCTTGCGCCTCAACGTGAACCAGCCGACAGGCAGCGACGCGATCTTTGAAAAAAGGTCTTTCCGAAGACCTTTCATGGTGAGGGTCTCCACGTCGACCACAATGCGGGCGGAAAGGTAGCGGCAAAGGTTCGACAGAAGACTAGCCGCAACTATCGCTCCGCAGACCAGGGCCAGTGCCGCCAGGACTCCTCCGGTCCCGGAAATGTCCTGCAGGAGCCACTGGAACCAGGACATGGCATAGTCCAGCGAGAAAGCCGCCTCCGGCTTCGCGACCCGTGCGGCTGCCGCAGGATCTTCGAACAGTACGCTCAGGAGCGGGCCCAGCAGCCCGTAGTTCAGGACTCCGAATACCAGCGACAGCACCGAAAGCCCCAGATAAGGCCCCCAGTAACGCCCGAGCGGGCGGGCGTAGGACAGGACGCGGCGGAAGGAATCCATCAGATCAGCAGGTCGTCGAGGGAGAGTTTGGGGACATAGTGGATACCGTCCTTGCGGTAATAGTTGAGGTCCTCACCCTCGTGGCGGGGAACCAGGAAGATCTTCTCGGAAGGACGCCCTATGGCAAGGACGGCGAGGGGACGGAGCGGAAGTCCGAGGGCCTCCTGCAGTGCTTCGGGGCTGAAATTGAGGATGAAGATTCCGCCCAGTCCTTTCTCGGTGGCTTTCAGGAGTATGCTCTGGGCGGCGATGCCCAGGTCCATGTCTACGATACGGTTTTCCGGCACAGTGGAGCAGACCACGACATAGGCGGGCGGCTCTTCCCCGGGATGGGGCAGGTGTTCCTCGGGGAGCGCGGCCCCGAGCCTGACCAGGGGATGTACCTTCGCGGCGTCGGCGCCGGCGACCAGGCGGAAGCGGAGGGGCTGCGCGTTCATGCCCGAGCCGACCCACGTCGCCGTGCGCACCAGTTCCCTGAGTTCGTCTTCGCCCACGGGATGGCTGCGGTCGTAGCCGCGGCAGCTGCGGTTCTTCTTCAGCAGATCGTCCAGGGAACCTGCATGACGGACCACGACGCGCTGTTTCTCGCGCATCGCTTCCTCCTTCCTTTCAAGATAATTGTCGGCCATGGCGTCACAGAAATCCCCGGCCAGGCCGGGGATGACATTCAAAATGTGTGGATCGCGAGGCCGGAGCGGAGCTTCGGCTCGAACCAGGTGGTCTTGGGCGGCATGATGTTGCCGGTGTCGGCAATGTCGATCAGCTGCTTCATCGAGACCGGGTAGAGCGCGAACGCCACCTTCATCTCGCCGCTGTCGACGCGCTTCTTGAGTTCGCCCAGGCCGCGTATGCCTCCCACGAAGTCGATGCGGTTCGAGGTGCGCAGGTCGCCCAGGTTCAGGATCCTGTCGAAGACGAGGTTCGAGAGGATGGTAACGTCGAGCACTCCGATGGGATCGTTGTCGTCGTAGGTACCGGGCTTCGCGGTCAGCGAATACCACACGCCTTCGAAATACATCGAGAAGTTGTGCAGGCCGGCTGGCTTGTAGTTCTCGCTGCACTGGCAGTGGCAGGGGTACTCGCAGTGGCACTCGCCGCCGTCCTTCGTGCAGTCGCACTTGCACTCCACGATGAAATCTTTCTGCAGGGCTTCGAAGAACTGCTTGCCCGTCAGGCCGTTGAGATCTTTCACCACACGGTTGTAGTCGATGATCTTCAGCTGGTTGTCCGGGAAGCAGACCGCCATGAAGTAGTTGTATTCCTCTTTGCCGGTGTGGTTCGGGTTCTTCGAACGGCGTTCGGCTCCCACGCGTGCGGCGGCCGCCGTGCGATGGTGTCCGTCGGCCACGTAGAAAGCCGGAATGGAGGCGAAGATCTGCGTGATGCGGTCGATGTCCTTCTGGTCGTCGATCACCCAGAGCTTGTGGCCGAAGCCGTCCTCGTCGGCGACGAAGTCGTATTCGGGCACACGGGCGATGTAGCGGAACATGATGGCGTCGATCTCGGGGTTGTCGGGATAGGCGAAGAACACCGGCTCGATGTTGGCGCTCTGGATCCGGACGTGGACCATGCGATCGTCTTCCTTCTCCCTGCGGGTGAGCTCGTGCTTCTTGATGGCGCCGGTGGCGTAGTCGTCGGTGTTGGCGCAGAGGATGATGCCGTACTGGGTGCGGCCCTCCATGGTCTGCGCATACACATAATAGTATTCCTTGTCGTCGCGCTTGAGCCAGCCGCGCTCCTGCCAGGCCTTGAAGTTCTCCACGGCCTTGTCGTAGGTGCGCTGTTCGTGCTCGCCGGCAATGGGCGTAAAGTCGATCTCCGGCTTGGTGATGTGGAGCAGGGATTTCTCCCCGGCTTCGGCGCGGGCTTCCTTGGAGTTCATCACGTCGTAGGGACGCGCGGACACTTCCTTGGCTATGGCCTTGGGCGGCCTGAGGGCCGCGAACGGTTTGACTTTGACCATGGCGCTACCTGTTGAGCTGGAAGGTACGGTCTCCTGTGGCGAAGAACTTGCATATCTGTGTGGCGGCGGCCAGGCCGGCGTTGACATTGGCCTCGGCTGTCTCGGCGCCCATCTTCTTGGGGGTTCCGAAATAGCGCTTGCCATAAGCCTCGGCGAACTCGGCGGCGCGGTCGGGAGCCACGTCGGCCACATAGCGGAGGTCTTCCCGCCCGGCCATCAGAGCGAAGAGTTCGTCCTCGTTGATGACTTCCTTGCGCGCGGTATTGATCAGGCAGCCTCCCTTGGGCATGAGGCCCACGAGCCTGCGGCCGATCGAGCCCTTGGTCTCCGGTGTGGCGGGGATATGGAGCGACACGAAGTCGGAGTTCTCGTACAGAGCTTCGAGCGACGGGGCGACCTTGGCGCCGGTGGCTTCGATCTTCTCTGCGGGGAGATAGGGGTCGAAGGCGAGGACCTTCATGCCCAGGGCCATGGCCTTCTGGCCGACGAGGCGGCCGACGTTGCCGTAGGCCTGGATGCCGAGGGTCTTGCCCTGGAGTTCGGCGCCGGTGCCCGGGGTGAACTGGTTGCGGTTCATGAAGATCATCAGGCCGAGGGCGAGCTCGGCAACGGCGTTGGCGTTCTGGCCGGGGGTGTTCATGGCCACTACGCCGGCAGCGGTGCAGGCGGCCAGGTCGAGGTTGTCGAAGCCCGCGCCGGCGCGGACGACGATCTTCAGTTTCTTCGCGGCGGCGACCACTTCGGCGGTCACCTTGTCGGAGCGGACGATCAGGGCGTCGGCGTCGGCGACAGCCGCGAGCAGTTCGCTGTTGTCGGTGTATTTCTCAAGCAATGCCAGGCTGTGGCCATTGTCCGCGGCAATCTTGCGGATGCCATCGACGGCAGCCTTGGCAAAAGGTTTCTGCGTTGCGACTAAAATCTTCATGTCTGTTTATTTGTGCATTTTCTCGAATTCCTGCATTGTGGCGACGAGGGCCTCGACAGCCTCGCGCGGGCAGGCGTTGTAGAGGGAGGCGCGGAAGCCGCCTACGCTGCGGTGGCCCTTGATGCCCACCATGCCGCGGCCCTTCGCAAACTCCATGAACTCGTCCTGGAGACTCTCATAACCCGGAGCCATCACGAAGCACACGTTCATGATCGAACGGTCCTCCCTGGCAGCCGTGCCCACGAAGAGCGGGTTGCGGTCGATCTCGTCGTAGAGCAGCTGAGCCTTCTCGACGTTGATCTTGTGGATCGCCTCCACACCGCCCAGGCCCTTGAGCCACTTTAGGGTCTCGTTCATCACGAAGATCGGGAACACGGGCGGAGTGTTGAACATCGACTCGCCGTCGATATGGGTCTGGTAGTTGAGCATCGTGGGGAGATAGCGCGTCACCTTGCCCAGGATGTCCTTCCTGATGATGGCGAAGATCACGCCGGCAGGACCCACGTTCTTCTGCGCACCGCCATAGATGATGGCATACTTGCTCACATCCACGGGACGGCTCATGATGTCGGACGACATGTCGGCCACGAGAGGCACCGGGCAGTCCATGTCATACTTGATCTCGGTACCGTAGATCGTGTTGTTGGTCGTGATGTGGAAATAGTCGAGGTCCTTGGGAATCTCGTAGCCCTTGGGGATGTAGCTGTAGGTCTTGTCGGCAGAGGAGGCGATGCAGACGGCGTTGCCTATGCCCTTCGCCTCCTTGAGCGCCTTCTTGGCCCAGACACCGGTCTCCAGATAGCCCGCCTTGTTCTCCAGAAGGTTCATGGCCACATAGAGGAACTGCAGCGAGGCGCCTCCTCCCAGGAACACTACTTCATATTCTTCAGGAATGTGGAGCAGTTCCCTCCAGAGCGCACGGCACTCGTCCATGGTTTCAGCCCATTCCTTGGAACGATGAGACACAGATATGACCGGCATGCCGGTCCCTTTGAAATCCTGCAAAGCCGCGATGGCCGCATCAATCGCCTGCTGCGGAAGCACGCAGGGCCCTGCGTTGAAATTGTAAGCTTTTTTCATAAAACTGTATGAAATTAAAGGTTTTCAGCAATCTTCAAAGTTAATCAATTTATCCGACAAAACGCCAATTGCCGGCGAAAGTCTTCCACCTGCGAAAGCCGCACCCTCACCTCGAGAGAGCAGCTGAGGTCGAACGACTGTTTTTCAGGGGTAAGACCCAAGTCTTTCAGGGCCTTCATCACATCGTTCATCTGCATGTAGTCGAACTCTACCGTGAAGCGTTCCCCGGCCACTTTCTCCACTATGGCGGCCTGGGCCAGGGCGTCCTGCGTCGCCGTACGGTAGGCCCTTATCAGACCGGGCACCCCCAGCTTCACGCCGCCGAAATATCGCACCACCACCACCAGCACGTCGCTCAGCTCCTGGCTCAGCAGCTGTCCGTAGATGGGCCGCCCGGCAGTGGAGGAAGGTTCTCCGTCGTCGCTCAGGCGCCAGGGTTCGCCAGTGAGACCGAGCCTCCAGGCGAAGCAGTGGTGACGCGCGTCGAAGTATTCCTTGCGAAGGCCCGCGATGATCTCCTTCACCTGTTCTTCCGTCTCCACCGGGTAGGCGAACGCCAGGAACTTGCTGCCAAGTTCCTTGTAAATACCCCTGGAAGGCGCAGAAATGGATTTATAGGTGTCGGAAAATGGATTCATGGGGTAAAAGTACGCAAAAAAATGGTTATATTTGTACTATGATTTATCAATTCAGGGCTACGATACCCGAAAGCAAGATCTTCTATCGGGTTTATGAAATAAAGGGCGACATGACGCTCTTCCGCTTCAACGCCTTCATCACCGACAACCTTGGCTTCTCGCCCGACCAGATGGTTATATTTGAAGGCTACGGTCCGGACGGTGAACTTTGCAGCGAATACGGCCTCTTCGACATGGGAGCGGGCACGATGGACAACACCACTTTCGAAAAGGTGGTGCAGCGTGGCGAGACCGAGCTCCATTTCGTATTCGACCTGCGCAACGACCGCTACCTGAAACTCGTGCTGGAAGGCGAAGCCCCCTACTCCCCCATGCGCGCCTACCCCGCGCTGGTGGAAGAGAAAGGCCAGAACCCCGATCAGTTCCACGCCCGCTTTGAAGAAGCCCCGGTCACGCCCACCCTCCACGGCAGCCGTGGCGTCATCGCAGAAGACGAAGACTTCGACGACGAAGACTTCAACGATGAGGAGGATGAGGACGACAAGATCTTCGACGAAGAAGAACGCTACGAAGAAGACGAGGACAAGGAATAGCCCCCGGAATGCCCGTACTCCATATAATATTGGGACCGACCGCAGTCGGCAAGACCGACTATGCCATCGAGGCCGCACTTGAGGCGGGCTCCCCTGTCGTCTCATGCGACTCCAGGCAGGTGTTCCGCGAATTGAAGATAGGCGTGGCACGGCCCTCGGAGGCTCAGCTCGCAGCTGTCCACCACTACTTCATAGCCGACCGCAGCATAGAGGAAGGCTTCACCGCAGGAGCATATGAACTGGAAGCGCTGGAGCTGCTCGATGAGCTGTTCCGCACCCACGAGACAGTGGTGATGGCCGGAGGCTCAGGACTTTACATCGACTCTCTCTGCAACGGGCTCGACGACTTTCCTCCCGCCGATCCGGTCCTGCGCGAGAAGCTTTCGCACCGCCTCCAGACCGAAGGCGTGGCGGCGCTCCGCTCCGAACTCCGCATCCTGGACCCCGAATCGTACCGCACCCTCGATCCGGCCAACGGCCAGCGCATAGTCAGGGCCCTCGAGGTGACCATCGGCACCGGACGTCCTTTCTCCTCGTTCAAGACCGCTCCCGCCAAGGAAAGACCTTTCACCATCTTAAAGACGGGCCTCACGCGGCCGCGCCCCGAACTCTACGCACGCATCGACCGCAGGGTCGACCGGATGATGGAAGAGGGCTTGCTGGAAGAGGCACGGGGACTGTTGCCCTACCGCACTCTTCCGGCACTCAACACGGTGGGCTACAAGGAATTGTTCGGCTACTTCGACGGCCTCTACAACCTCGGCGAGGCAGTCCGTCTGATAAAGCGCAACACACGCCACTATGCTAAAAAACAGCTGACATGGTGGGGACGGGACCCGTCGATCCGCTGGACAGACCCCGAGGCTTCTAGTTGCCGACTTCGGAAAGGAACTTGATCCTCACCAGCCTGACCTCTTCCTCCGAGTAGTCGGGACCGAGCTCGCGAAGGGCGTCGATCACCGAATCGGTGGGCGCCTCCTCCTTGAAATAGTCGTAGATGTCGTCGAGCTTGTCGTCGTCCACGGTCTGGTGGATGTAGTAGTCGATGTTGAGCTTCGTTCCCGCACCCACTATGGATTCGATCTCGGTGATCAGTTCGTCGAGGTCCATGTCCTTGGCCCGGGCGATGTCGTCGAAGGGAAGCCTGCGGTCGATGCTCTGGATGATGTAGACCTTGTTGGCCGAGCGGTTGACCACCGACTTGACCACGAAGTCGTCGGGACGGATTATGTCGTTCTCCTCCACATACTTTGCGATCAGTTCGATGAAAGGCTTGCCGAACTTGCGGGCCTTGCCCTCTCCCACCCCCTGGCAGTTCTTCAGCTCGTCGAGCGTCACAGGGTACTGGATCGACATGTCTTCCAGGCTCGGATCGGAGAATATGACCCAGGCGGGCAGGTCCTGCCTGCGGGAAATGTCGCGGCGCACGTCCTTGAGCATGGACAGCAACTGCTGGTCGCCGCCTCCGCCAGCCGTCTGGGCATGCTTGCCCGCCCCGACCGCCGGTTCGTCGTCGTCGTCATCCTCCCCGTCCACGAACTCGCGGTCTTCGGTGAGCATCAGAGGAGACGGATGCTCGTAAAATTCGTAGCCGGCCTTCGTCACGGAAATCAGGCCGTAACGCTCTATGTCCTTGTCGAGCAGATGGAGCATCAGGCCCTGGCGTATCACGGCGTTCCAGAAGCGGATCCCGCGGTCGTGCCCGACTCCGAAGAGCTCGTGTCGGTGGTGGTTGTACGATTTTATCAGGGAGTTGTCCACTCCTGCAAGGATGCCGGCAAGGTGGTCGGCCTTGAAGAGCTCGGGCAGCGAGAGCACCAGCTCCATGACCGTACACATCTCCTCCTGGCCGTCGAACTGCTTCTTGGGGAAGAGGCAGTTGTCGCACATGCCGCAGTTGTCGGCAGGGTAGTCCTCACCGAAATAGTTGAGCAGTATCTTGCGACGGCACTGGTTCGATTCGGCGTAGGACACCGTTTCCATGAGCAGCTGCTTGCCTATCTCCTGCTCGGACACGGGCTTTCCCTGCATGAACTTCTCCAGCCTCAGGATGTCCTTGTAGCTGTAGAAGGTGATGCACTGGCCTTCCCGGCCGTCGCGCCCGGCACGGCCCGTCTCCTGATAGTAGCCTTCGAGGCTCTTGGGGATGTCGTAGTGTATCACGAAGCGCACGTCGGGCTTGTCGATGCCCATGCCGAAGGCGATGGTGGCGACTATCACGTCGACCTCCTCCATGAGGAAGGCGTCCTGGTTGTGGGCGCGGGTGGCGGCGTCCATGCCGGCGTGGTAGGGAAGCGCCTTGATGCCGTTGACCGTCAGCAGTTCGGCGATCTCCTCCACCTTCTTGCGGCTCAGGCAGTAGATTATTCCGCTCTTGCCGGGATTGTCCTTGATGAAGCGGATGATGTCGCGGCGGGGGTTGGACTTGTCGCGGATCTCGTAGTAGAGGTTCTCGCGGTTGAACGACGACTTGAACACGCAGGCGTCCTGCATGCCGAGGTTCTTCTGTATGTCGGACTGCACCTTGGGGGTGGCCGTGGCCGTCAGCGCTATGATGGGGGCCTTCTGGATCTGGTCGATGATCTCGCGGATGCGGCGGTATTCGGGACGGAAGTCGTGGCCCCATTCGGAGATGCAGTGGGCTTCGTCGATGGCGTAGAACGATATGGAAAGCTGCTGCAGGAGCTGGATGTTCTCTTCCTTGGTGAGCGACTCGGGGGCCACGTAGAGCAGCTTGGTCGTTCCTGAGAGAAGGTCGGCCCGCACTTCGGCCGCCTGGGTCTTGTTGAGCGAAGAGTTCAGGAAGTGCGCTATGCCTTCCTTGTTGTGTATGAACCCGCGTATGGCGTCGACCTGGTTCTTCATCAGGGCGATCAGGGGGGAGATCACCACTGCGGTCCCGGGCAGGCAGAGAGCGGGCAGCTGGTAGCAGAGCGACTTGCCACCGCCCGTGGGCATCAGCACGAAAACATCTTTGCCTTCGATCAGGCGCATGATTATCTCTTCCTGGTTGCCTTTGAAGGCATCCCAGCCGAAAAACTCCTTTAGTTGGGCATGGAGATGAGCGGAAGAGAGGTTCATACCACTAAGTTATGAAAAATAATTGGAAATAACCAGCTCCCCGACAATATTTTTGAACTTTTGCTATATTTGCGGCCTGAAATAAGCAACTAAATACCTTATTGATATGAAAAAGATTCTGACTCTTGCAGTGATCTGCACCCTGGGAGGCCTCCTGATGGTTTCCTGCGACAAAAAGACATCTTCCGAAAAGCAGCCCGCCGGCATCACCCGCGCGGACGTCGACTCCGTCAGCTACATGCTCGGTTACAACGTCGGCATGAGCCTCAAGCAGGGCAACTTCGGCGCCCTGAGCACCAAGCAGCTGATCAAAGGCATCCAGGATGCCGACAAAGGCGTGGAGATCGACTACATGACTTTCCAGACCATCGTCAACGGCTTCCTCGAGAAGCGCAACGAGCTCCTGTCCGCCGAGATCAGGAAACGCAGCGAAGAGTTCCTCGCCGCCAATGCCAAGAAAGCCGGTGTTATGACCACCGAATCCGGCCTGCAGTACAAGATCGTCCGCGAGGGCGAGGGCGCCAAGGCCACCTCCGACCGTGACACCGTGGAAGTCAACTACGAAGGCAAGAACCTCGACGGCAAGGTGTTCGACTCCTCGTACGATCGCGGCCAGACCGTCAGCTTCCCTCTCGACCGGGTGATCAAAGGCTGGACCGAAGGCATGCAGCTGATCGGCGAAGGCGGTGAGATCATGCTCTATGTCCCTGCCGAGCTCGCTTACGGCGATCGTGGTGCCGGTGCGGACATCCGTCCCGACGAAGCCCTCACCTTCAAGGTGGAGCTCATCTCGGTCAAACCTTTCGTGGAGAAAGCTGAGTAGGATCAGTTCCTGGGTATCCGGAACTCAAGGTCAGCCGCAAGGGCCTCATTCTGTTTGAGGACTTGCGGCTTTTCCGTACCGGTAAGCCTGGATACGACCACTACGCGCACCAGTCTTTCAGGGTCGGCTCCGGATACGCAACGTATCTCCTGAGCCATCGGCACGGTCGCGCCTGCGCCGAGAGAAACCGAGGCTCCTCCCGTAAGCGCACGTCCGTTCTCGTCAAGCAGGGAGACGGTCACTTCGGCGTCGAGGGGCAAGGTATTGGATACAGTCCCCTGCAACATCACGGATCCCTTCTTCAGGGCGCCTTTCAGCGCTGCCGGCACTTCCAGCGTATCGCGGTATTCACCCGAGAAAGAAGAGCCGAAAGCTACGGGAATCTCGATTATCGGAGCCATGCTCAGCCCGGGAGCGTCTCCTATGGCCAGTGTACCGACAACCGTACTGTCGGTCATCGCAGAGAGGGAGAACAGCAGCTCGTCAGGGATCTGGTCCATCAGGTCGGCAAGATCCTCGCTGGAAGAAGCGTCGAAAGAGCCCGAAGCGTTCATATTCCCGCCGTCGGTGGAGGCTGCCATGTGGATGGCCATGTCTCCGGCCTGGGCGATGGGGATACGGTTCTTGCGCGTAGTCACTTCGGCCTTGGCATAGACAGGAAGGGGCACCGCTCCTTCAGCGTCGAGCTTTATACGGAAAGTGGAAAGGTCGAGCGGCGGAACGTCGCGCCCCGTCAGGGTCTTGAACGGGATGGACACGGCATCGGTAGCGGTCGTGCACGCGAAGCGGCCGGTATATGTCGTGCAAGCCAGGTCGTAGAAAACCACGGTCACGTTGAGACGCATCTCCGAAGGGGCGGAGGAAAGCATGGCGGCGGTGGTCTTCAGGCCGTCAAGCGCCACATGTCCACTGAGTCCGATGCGGGCGTCCATGGTTAGGCGACGGGATCCGGCGTCATATCTGGCCGGATCGAAAACGACTCCGTCCAGATGGAAGGTCTTTGTAGTCGACCACCCGTTTTCGCTCGAGAGCGGAGCGTCGAAGTTCAGTATTCCGTCGACGGCGTCAGGGGCCGTGAAGAACTGGCGCATGTCGACCGAGAAGGAAGGGGTGAACGTACCTTCGGTGAAGAAGCAGTCGGGAATCGACAGGGTGACGTCGACGCGGGAACGTTCGCTGAGGGTGACGTCTTCGAGCGCCACCATTCCCTCAGGCAGGTTGGACGCATTGATGGTTATCCCCTTGGAGCGATAGGCAAGGTCGATGCCTTCCGGCAGGATGCCGGACAGGTCGATTTCTCCGGAGGCTCCCGCAGGTATCTCGGGACGGTTCTCGAGTTGGAAATCGTAGCTCACCGGATAATTGCAGTAGCGGCGGAACTGCAGTCCTCCGTCATAATTCTCCAATACGTCGAAGACGAAGTCAACGGCATCTCCTGCCCCGGAAAGCTGATACGTGCCGTCGGCGGCCGTCTCGACCGCGTCCGACAGGGTTTTGCCAAGCAGTTCGGAAGCCTGTACCCGGGCCACCCCGTCGAGCGACACAACTACGCTGTCGGCAGCGGAAGGCGGAGCGGGCTCCGGTTCGGGTTCAGGTTCAACATGGGGACATGCGGTCAGCAATACTATCGCCGCAGGCAGGAAGAGGAGCCGTTTCATATTCCAAAGATAAAAAAAATCCGCTATTTGCAGACCATGATGTCAAGAATCATCCTGTCGGTGGCTTTCATGCCTACGGAGCCTATGGCCCCGAGATTGCGGATGGTCTTCTCGACGTCGTCGTCGATGATGCCGTCGGTGGAGGGTATGCAGGTACCACGGAGTGCCAGCACCGCCGACTGCACGGCGCAGGAGACGCCGGACGCAACCTTCATCGCGCAGCCCACCTTCGCCCCGTCGCACACCATGCCGGTGATGTTGCCGGCCATATTCTGGATTGCGGCGCTCACTTCTTTCAGGCCGCCTCCCTGAAGGTAGACTACACCGCATGCGGAGCCCGTGGAGGCCACCACGCAGCCGCAGAGGGCGGAGAGCCTGCCCAGGTAGCTCTTGATGTGGATGGCCACCAGATTGCTGAGAATCAGGGCCCTGGCCAGGGATTCGTCGTCGACTTCGTATTTTATCGCGTAGGCTATTACAGGTATGCTCACCGTGATGCCCTGGTTGCCGCTGCCGCTGTTCGACATGGCGGGCATCGTGCAGCCGGCCATGCGGGCGTCGGATGCGGCGGCAGTCAGGCCCATGGCGAAACTCATGTAATCGTCGCCGAAGACTTCCTGCTGGTTCTCGCGTATGGCCTTGCCCACCTTCAGCCCATAGTCGCCGTCAAGGCCTTCCCATGCAAGGGCCAGGTTCAGCGTGCGGTCTTCCAGGATGAACTTTATCTCCTCATAAGGGGCGTTCCTGGCGAAGTCGAGGATTTCCGCGACAGTCAGGCCGTATTCCTTGCTCCCGACATCCATCGAGGCGGCTCCGGCCTCCGAACTCATCAGTATCTTGTCGGCGAAACTCGTCTCGACGATGCGGTCATGGTCGTCTTCGATCACAGCGCTGGCGTAGGGATTGACAACGGCGCTGGCGCTGGTGAGACCCTCTGCGGTAACCGTGGCCTTGACATAGAGCAGGTGTCCGGTGTCGGCGACCGTCACCCTGACGGCCTTGGTGTCAACCAGTTCCTTTGCCCGCGCCACGTCTTCCGGAGTCAGCTTGCGCAGCACTTCAAGGCCCAGCGACGAATCGCCGCACACGGCTCCGAGGGCGGCCGCCACGGGAATGCCCACCATGCCCGTGCCCGGAATGCCCACTCCCATGCCGTTCTTCAGGATGTTGGCGCTGACTGCAACGTCGATGGAAAGCCCGGCTTTCCGCCTCCAGCCCTCCGGACAGTCGCAGGGACAGTTGTCAGCAAGGATCTCCGTGGCCTTGGCTACGGCCAGAGCCACTGCGATGGGCTCGGTGCAGCCAAGCGCGGGCTTGACCTGACTACGGATTATGTCGATTATTTCTCTTTCTCGTGCTGTCATCTCATTTCGTCGTCCCGGGCCCGGCCCGGAATCTCTATTCCAATCCTTTTTCCAAAAATTCAACGTAAGCGTCGCGGTCGAGGTTGTAACTGCGCGAAGGCACCTTGTGCTTCTCCGTCACCGGATCGATGACCGCATAGTAGGGCTGGGCGTTCACATGGTAGCGCTGCATGACGAACCAGGAGTTGATCTTGCCCAGGCTCTTTAGCACCTTTCCCTTGTCGGTGGTGACCCAGTATTTCTCGTCGAGTACGGTCTTGTCGTCGCCGTACAGCGAGCAGACCACATAGTCCTCCTTCATGAGCTTGAGCACGCGCGGATCGCTCCACACGCGCGACTCCATCTCACGGCAGTTCACGCAGCCGTGGCCCGTGAAGTCGATGAGCAGGGGTTTGCCGACTTCAGCGGCATAGGCGCGGGCTTCCTCATAGTCGAAGAAAGCGGGAATATCGTATGGAAGATGTAGGAAGTCGGCATATTTGCGGTCCGCCGGAAAACCGTCGTCCCGCCCCTGTCCTGCCACATAGGCCGTCACTCCCCCGCCAGAATGCTGCGCCGGGTCAAGCACGAAGTCCTGTGTCGTGATTGGCGGCAGATAGCCCGATAGAGCCTTCAGGGGCGCGCCCCACATGCCCGGAATCATGTAGACAACGAAAGAGAAGACAGTGATCACAAGGATGAGGCGGAACACTCCTATGTATTCCACCGGACTGTCGAACTTGAACTTGATCTTGCCCAGGAGGTAGAGGCCGAGCAGGGAGAAGACCACTATCCAGATCGCCAGATAGACCTCGCGGTCGAGCAGGTGCCAGTGGTAAGTCTGGTCGGCGACGCTCAGGAACTTGAAGCCCAGCGCCACTTCCACAAAGCCCAGGACCACCTTCACGCTGTTGAGCCAGCCGCCGCTTTTCGGGAGCTTGTCCAGCAGCGAAGGCACGAATGCCAGCAGAGTGAACGGAAGGGCGAAGGCGATGGAGAAGGCCAGCATCGTGATGATGGGCTCCCAGAACTGGCCCTGGGTGCTCTTGATGAGCACCGATCCCACGATAGGCCCGGTGCAGGAGAACGACACCAGCACCAGGGTCAGCGCCACGAAGAACACTCCCGCCAGGCCGCCCCTGTTCGATTTCTCATCCGACTTGTTGAGCCAGGAACTCGGCAGGGTTATTTCGAAGGCCCCGAAGAACGATGCTGCGAACAGCATGAAAATCAGGAAGAAGATGATGTTCGGGAGCCAGTGTGTGGCCAGCCAGTTGAAGATGTCGGCCGTCACGGTCGCGCCTCCAGCGAAATAGGTGATCAGGATTATTATGGCGATGGGGATGGTGTAGAGCGCCACTATCGATATGCCGAAGACGGTAGCCAGCCACTTCCCGCGGCCTTTCTTCTCCTCCTCCCCTTCCACGGCCTGGTTCTGCTTGAGGAAGAAGCTCACGGTCATCGGAATCATGGGGAACACGCAGGGCGTCAGGAGCGCCACGAAGCCCCAGGCGATGGCCTCGAGGATCAGACCCCAGATCGACTTGCCCTCGCCGGGAACGGCGGCGTTCGGATCGTCATCCTCAGAAACGGTCATTCCGGCCTCCGAGCCGGAATCCGAAGGCAGCGTCACACTGACCGTATAATCGTCCGGAGGCAGGCAGTTCTCGTCGCTGCAGGCCTGCCATTCCACCGTCACCTGAAGCGTAACAGGATCATCCTGAATAAGTTCCACTTTCTGACAAATCACCACCGGACTTTCGCACGTCCCTATCTCCATCCCGAAAATGTCATCGTAGCCACGATGCACCTCAGAGGAGATGTAGGGGTCGCCCACAAGCTCCACTTTGCCGCCGTCTTCTACAGTGAAGACAGTGCCGTTGGGGCCGCTGCTGCCGTAGTCGGTCAGGTCGTAAATGTGCCAGTTTCCGGTGATGGCGCCGGTCAGGCGGATTTCATAGACATTGCCCTCCACCTGCACGGCTTCGGCCTTCCAGGTTACGGGCTGGTTCATCTGCCCGAAGGCCGGGATGGCCAGGAGCAGCGAAAGGAGCAGGAGTCTGAAATATTTCATGTCGGCAAAGATACAAAAATGTCAACGGCGGCGAATCTGTTTCACGCGGCCGTCCTTCCAGCTGATGTCGACGGTCTCGCCGGTGCGGGTGCGCAGGCCCTTGACGAAACCCTCGGGCCAGGCGGACGGCAGGGCCGGCAGGGCCTCGACCGATTCGGCGGTCGACTGGAGCAGCATCTCGGCTACACCGGCGGTGCCACTGAAATTGCCGTCGATCTGGAAGGGGCTGTGGGCGTCGAACATGTTGGGATAGGTGCCGCCGCCGCGCCGCGCATCGTCGCCACTGTAGCCGTCGGGGCTCACGTAGCGCAGCAGCCTGCGGTACATGCGGTAGGCACTCTCGGCGTCGCCGAGGCGGGCATAGAGGCTCACCCTCCAGCCGCAGCTCCATCCGGTAGCCTCGAAGCCTCTGATCTCCAAAGTCTTATGTGCAGCTTTCTCCAACTCTGGATTCCCCTTGACTGAATGTCCTGGATAGAGTCCGATCAGGTGGGACTGATGCCTGTGCTGCGGCTCCTCGTCCGCCCAGTCGTGATACCATTCCTGCAGGGCTCCGTTGGCTCCGACATGGTAGGGCCTCAGCCTTGCCACGGCAGCGAGAGCTTCGGAAGCGAAATCGTCGTCTCCCAGCAGCTTCGCAGCTCCGGCGGCATCGGTAAGGCATTCGCGGATCAGGGCCAGGTCGGCAGTGGCTCCGTAGAGCGTGGCCCCGTGGAAGCCCTGGTCGGTGATGTAACGGTTCTCAGGCGATGTGGAGGGCGAGGTTATCAGTTCCCCGTCCTTCTCCACCAGCCAGTCAAGGCAGAACTGCGCCGCGCCCTTGAGCGTCGGATAGTCGGCTTCCAGGCGTTCGCGGTCGCGGGTGAAGAGATAGTGCTCCCAGATGTGGGTGGAGAGCCAGGTTCCGCCCATGGGCCAGTCGGCCCAGCACGGGTTGCCGGTGCCGAGCCCCACGGGACACGACATGGCCCAGGCGTCGGAATTGTGTCCGGCAGCCCAGCCCCGGGTCACTCCGTAGTAGTTTTCGGCAGTTGTGCGGCCGGTCTGCGAGAGATTGCGCACGAAGCCCAGCAGCACTTCGTGCATCTCGGGCAGCGCCGTGACCTCGGCGGGCCAGTAGTTCTCCTCAAGGTTGATGTTGATGGTGTAGTTGCTGCTCCACGGCGGATCCATGCTCTCGTTCCAGAGTCCCTGCAGGTTGGCAGGGATGCCTTCGGTGCGTGAGGAACTTATGAGCAGGTAGCGGCCGAACTGGAAGTAGAGCGCCTCCAGTTCGGGGTTCGCTTCGCCAAGGTCGGCGTAGCGCTTCAGCTGGACATCGGTAGGCAGGGCCTTTACGGCGGGGTCTGTGGTCCCGAGGTTGAGGGTCACGCGGTTGAAAAAGTGCTGATAGTCTGAGATATGCGCTTCGCGCAGTTCCTTGTACGACTTTGCCCAGGCGGCGTCGGCGGCTGCATCCGCCAGCTCCCGGTAAGGTTTTCCCTCCTTCACGGGATCGCGGTCGAAGCCGTTGAACGAACTGGCGTTCACGAGCCTTACTATTGTCTCCTTCGCAGCGGTGACGCGTATCCCGCCGTCCTGGCAGGCCACCGTGCCATCGGTATCGACCGAAACGACTGTACGGAAGTGTATTCCGCGTCCGGGGTCGTACACCCTCCTTTCACTTACGCCGTCGTAGTAGTTCGGGAAGGCATGCCAGGCCAGATAGCCGTCGGCCACTATACGCCCTCCATCGGCCACGACGGTGTGCGGGTGGGGAATGTCCAGCTTGAAAGTCGCGTCTTCGGGGGCTTCGCTGGTGAAACGGACCACCAGCGCCTGGTCGGGAGACGAGATGAAATATTCAGCATTGACGGCATGTCCGTCACGCAGATAGCCCACCTGCGCCGTTGCGTCGGAGATGTCGAGCTGACGCCTGTACCCGGACACCTTTCCGCCAGTATGCCCGATCAGGAGATTGCCCAGCGGCTGATAGCTTTCGCTGAAATGGCCCTGCAGATGCTTCTGAAGCTCTTCCGCCCTAGGGTAGTCTTCCGCCTCGAGGGCCTCGCGGACCTTCGGAACCCATGAGGCCGCTTCGCCCCAGGGAGTCAGGTCGCGGCAATGCTGGAAATCGGGGTGCTCCGGGCCGCGGTCGGGCTCTCCGGTCCACAGCGTGATGTCGTTCAGCGAGATACGCTCCTGGACGGGACCTCCGTAGACCATGGCGCCGAGCCGCCCGTTGCCAAGCGGGAGGGCCTCCTCAAAGTATGCGGCTGGACTGTCGTAATGCAACACCAGTTCCTGCCCTGGCTGCGAGCAGGCCGCCACCAGGGCCAGGGCTGCAAGCAAGGGAAGATGGAAGACGTGAAGTTTCATGATTCGATAGGTATATGCAAATATACGAAATATTATCTTTGTATCCTGACTCCGTAATCAATCATGTCACACACCTTCGACTTCGAAACCCTCGTAGACCGCCGCAATACCAGCAGCGTGAAATGGGACTGCCCCCTGCCCGGAGGCGTGGTCCTCAGTCCTGAACAGCGGGACCGGCTGATTCCCCTCTGGGTCGCCGACATGGATTTCAAGGCCGCGCCCTTCATCCTCGACACCCTCAGGCGCCGCGTGGAGCACGGAGTGTTCGGCTACACCCACGTCCCCGATTCCTACTACGAAGCGGTAATCCGCTGGTTCCGCAACCGTCACGGGCTTCCCCTCAGGAGGAAATGGATAGTCTGCACCACCGCCGTCGTACCTGCCATCACCGCCGTGGTCAAGGCTTTGGCCGCACCCGGTGAAGGAGTCATCATCCAGAGCCCGGTCTACAACTGCTTCTTCTCGTCGGTCAGCAAGAACGGATGCCGCACCGTCGACACTCCGCTGCTGCGTCGCGGGCTGCCGGACGGACGCTTCAGCTACGAGATGGACTACAAAGCCCTGGAGAAGGCCTGCGCCGAGCCTGGCAACCGCATCCTGCTGCTCTGCAACCCTCACAACCCTGCGGGACGCCGCTGGACTGCAGCGGAGCTGCGCCGTGCGGGCGACATCGCCATGAGACACGGCGTGACAGTGGTTTCCGACGAGATACACTGCGAACTCGCGCAGCCCGGCACTTCATACGTGGCCTATGGCTCCCTTGGCGAGCCCTATATCCGCGAATCCGTGACGCTATGCTCTCCTTCCAAGAGCTTCAACACCGCCGGACTGCAGATAGCCAACATCATAGCCGCACGCGACGACATAAGGGAAAAGATCGAAACCGCCATCCGCGCCAACGACGTCGGCGACGTCAACCCCTTCGGCCCCGCCGCGCTCGAAGCCGCATATTCCGACGAAGGCGCGCTGTGGCTGGAAGAGCTCAACGAGGTCATATGGCACAACTACGGATTGCTTCTGGAGCGCTTCAGGAACGAGCTTCCGCAGTGCCCGGTGGCGGCGCTTGAAGCCACCTACCTGGCCTGGGTCGACGTTTCAGCCATCAGGATGAGTTCTGAAGAGATAGAGCTCGCGCTGCTGCGCGACCAGCAGGTATGGGTCAACGCCGGCGAGATGTACGGCGCCGGAGGCTTCCTCCGCGTCAACCTCGCCTGCCCCAGCTCCCTGCTTGCCGAAGGCCTGGAACGCCTCGTCGCGGGGCTGAAGGCCCTTGTCTAATCGTTCCAGAGGATTTCTTCCAGGAATTCGGACGCGTCAGCCACGCAGTCGGGGCAGCCGCGCAAAGGCCTGCCCGTATCCGCGCCCTTGAGGAGCCGGCATTGCGTCGCGCCGTTGCGCTGCCGGAACCTGGTCATTATCTGCTTCATGCGGGAGCGCGCGAGTACGCGGTCCCTTGTGGCTAGACCGACTATCATCCCGGCCCCTACAATGGCGCCGCAGGTTCCTTCCATGTTGCCCATTCCGGTCCCATAGGCCCCGGCTATGTCGAGTGCGGTCTGTTCCGGCAGACCCACGAGGTCGCAGTAGGAGCATACCACGGCCTGGGCGCAGTTGTGCGAATTGCAGCGCTTCAACTCCGCCGCCTTGTCCTTGCGTGTCTCCATGCTACTTGTTTTTGGAATCCATACATATCGTTACCGGCCCGTCGTTCACCAGGGCCACTTTCATGTCGGCGCCGAACTCCCCTGTGCCTACCCGGCGGCCTATGGCCCCGGACAGCTTCCTGCAGAACTCTTCGTAGAGCGGGATGGCCTTTTCGTGCCCCGCGGCCTCGATATAGGACGGGCGGTTGCCCTTGCGGGTCGATGCCATCAGGGTGAACTGGCTCACCACTATCACCTCTCCCCCGGCCTCCACTACGCTGCGGTTCATCACCCCTTCCCCGTCGTCGAAGATGCGCAACGCGGCAGTCTTCCTGACCAGATAGTCGATGTCGTCCCCGCTGTCTTCGTGACCGATGCCAAGCAGTACCAGCAGCCCCGGCCCGATGGAAGACCTGACCACTCCGCCTATGGTAACGGAGGCCGAAGAGACTCTTTGAATTACGACGCGCATGCCTACTCCTGCACTATGCCCGCCAGCAGCACCATGTCTTCGTCGGAGATGGTGAAGTCCAGCATCGCGTTGGAGCGCATGTGCTCCGGGTTGGTGGATTTGGGCAGCGTCACAGCACCCAGCTGAAGCGTGTACCTGATGCAGAGCTGCGCGACACTCACGCCGTATGTGGCTGCCATCTTCCCTATCTCGGCGTTGTTCAGCGCCCTGCCGTGAGCGATGGGCGAATAGGCCTCGACCAGGATGTCGTTCTTCCTGCAGAATTCGATGAGGGATGCAGGCGTCTCGCCTACGTGCAGGCGGAACTGGTTGACCATGGGCTTCACCCGACAGCTTTCCAGTATGTTCTGCAGGTCGTCGACCAGGAAGTTGGATACGCCTATGGCCCTGGCCTTTCCGGCCATGTAAGCCTCTTCCAGCGCCTTCCAGACCTCTTTGTTCTCAGCGAAATACCGCTTCGGGCCCCGGAACTCCGCCCAGGGCTGAGGGCAGTGGATGATGATCAGGTCGACGCTGCCGACGTCCAGCTTGCGCAGGGATTCGTCGATCGAGGCTGCGGCAGCAGAATAATCCTTGATTTCGGCGGCCACCTTGGTGGTGACGAATATCCTGTCCCTGTCTACGCCCGAACTGCGTACGCCTTCGCCGACGCCCGCCTCGTTTTCGTAGGCCTGCGCGGTATCGATGTGGCGGTAGCCCGCTGCGATGGCCTGCCGCACGACCTCGGCGGCATCTGCCTCCGGAACCAGCCAGGTCCCGAGCCCTACCTTGGGGATACGCACCCCGTTCCGGAGGGTATAAGTTTCTTCCAGTATCATGATTATTCGAGTATCTGCCCTGCGGCGTTCTTGGTATCGACTTTCTCTATGATGCGCTCCAGTACGCCGTTTTCATCGAAGATGAAGGTGCGGCGCAGCGTGCCCATGGTCGTCTTGCCGTACATCTTCTTCTCGCCCCATGCCCCGAAATCCTGGAGCATCTGCGTCGAGGTGTCGGCCAGCAGGCGGAACGGAAGCCCGAACTTCGCGCGGAAGCCGGTGTGCGACTTGGCGCTGTCCTTGCTCACGCCCACCACGTTGTAGCCGGCGGCGGTGAGTTCCGCGTAACTGTCCCGGAACGAGCAGGCTTCAGCCGTGCAGCCCGAGGTGTTGTCCTTGGGGTAGAAGTAGATTATGGTCTTCTTCCCCTTGCCGATGAAGTCGTCCGACTTCACCATCTCGCCGTCCTGGTCCATGACCTCGAAAGACGGCATCTTGTCTCCGATCTTAAGCATATGTCTGTCTGATTTCCTTACCGAAAGGGAAAATGCTGGCGAGCGCCAGCTTGAAGTGCTCCAGGCCCAGGGGAATGCCTATCAGGGTGATGCAGAAAATCAGCCCCGCGGCCAGGTGGAGGAGGGCTATCTCCCACCAGCCCATCAGGATCCAGATGAGATTCATAACTACCGACAGGCATCCGGGTTCGTTCGGGCCGTTCACCAGCTCGCGGCCGAAGGGGGAGAGGGTGTAGGTGCCGAGCTTGAAAAGCTGTGCGCCGAAGGGGATGCCTATGATGGTGATGCACATCATCAGGCCCACGATGTAGTAGATCAGGGCGATAAGGATTCCGCCCAGGAGCAGCCAGGCGAGATTGCCGATAGTTTTCATCGTGCCGGGTTTTAAACTTGCTTAGCGCAAATCTACGAAAAAAAGGGTAAATTTGCCATGTTTAAATCAATCCGGGAAATGGAATCTGGAAGAATCTACAACGGGACTGAGCGGGCTGCATTTACGCCCGATCGTATCACGGAACTGAAAGCCGACGAAGTCTTCGTCTTCGGCAGCAACCTCGCAGGGATGCACGGCGGCGGGGCGGCCTATGTGGCGTTCCGCAAGTTCGGTGCGGTGATGGGCCGCGGCGTGGGCCTTCAGGGCCAGAGCTATGCCATCCCCACGATGCAGGGCGGCGTCGACACCATCAGGCCCTACGTCGACGAATTCATCGCCTTCGCCGGCGCTCACCCGGAACTGTTCTTCTACGTGACCCGCATCGGCTGCGGCATCGCCGGCTTCCGCGACCGCGATATCGCCCCCCTCTTCGCCAAAGCCACCTCCCTGGAAAACGTCTGCCTCCCCAGGGCCTTCGTGGAAGTCATCGGAGCCCAGAGTTGACGTTGTCGTACCCCCTGTTTTTCCTGAACCGGGCCACGACATAGGGGCAGGTCCCGACCATGGGACAATTTCTTATAGGCCGATAGTTCAATTAATCAACCTCTTTCAACTCTCCTGTCACCGAATCGATAATGAATCCACGAACGATTACATCATTGGGGATTAAGGGATGATTGACGATTGCGGCCACGGTTTTTCTTACCGACGCTTCCGTATCATGGAACCCCTCAAGCCATTCCGCCACACCTTTTTCTTCCCACTCAGACAAGACAGATTCCGTAATACCATGTTCCAGCATATGAGGTCTGAATTCAGAGTAACTCATATGACAGGCGCCACAAGTAGAGTGATGCACCACCATCACCTCCTTCACTCCCAGCTCGTAGATGCCCACTATCAGGGATCTGATAGCGGAGTCCGTCTCACTCAGTATGAGTCCTCCGGCATTTTTTATAATCTTGGCGTCACCATTCTTCAGGCCCAGGGCTTTGGGAAGGAGTTCAGTGAGTCTCGTGTCCATGCAAGTAAGTACAGCCAGCTTCTTTGATGGAAACTTGTCTGTAATGAAGGGCTCGTAGGCTTTTGACGATACGAACTCGTGATTGTATTCTAAAATTTGATCTATCATTGGTACATATTTGCGGCTATTATATAATCGTTCCTGCCGGCACGCTATCTGCCCGGTCGATCGCCTTCGACAACTGGACCAGCTTTTTGCCCATCATTTTGCTTCAATATTTGCAGGTTTCTTACCGCAATTTACACATTTTCTGCAAATCATACAAGCACTATTTCAATTTATTTTATTGGTGATCAGTTATTTTGCGACTTTTGCAGGAACGACCAGATAAAATGACGACGGTCTGAAAAGCATATTCCTTCGGAACTGGAGATCAGACCTCACATACGAAAAATGAGGGTGACCTCTTTTTAGTCACCCTCTTTTTTTATCACTTCTTTTTGGCATAGCTCATGTGGACCTTCTCGTAGGAGATACCGCCGTCATCGTCTACCTGGACGCGGATCAGGTAGTCACCGGGATCCGGATTGTTGTTTTCACACATGGCGTCGAGCGTCAGGTAGTGTACGCCGTTGAAGTTGCGCTCGCCGCTGTAGGTCTGGCCCGGGGCCACGACGGGACTCAGCAGGAAGAGCAGGACGGTCAGGATAACTATTCTTTTCATGAATGGTACGTTGTTTTGAAGGCGCAAAGATAAAAAAGAATGACGCAACATTTGAGTATTATTTTGCATCTTTGTATTGTACGTTTTTGATCCAGTTTCTTATGAAATGGCTCCATAATCTTCTCAAGGGTCTTTCCCTGACCACGGCCTTGTTCATTTTCCAGGCCTGCTACGGTACGCCTGAATGGTTGCATGACGCCAACCTCCTGTTCAAAGTGGTGGCCGCCGATACCGGCGAGCCGCTGAAAGATGTCTACGTGTCTTCCCGCGTGCAGGCCGCGGACAACCTGGACTGGATCCCCTGCGGCAGGACCAATGAAGACGGCGAGGCACACGTCTATTTCGGAACGGTGGAAGGCCAGGATCCGCAATTCCGCTTCGAAATGATGGATTCGGACTACACGGTCAAGGACACCGTCCTCGTCGACACCAGGTACCGCACCGTCGAAATCCGTCTGGCCAAAGCTGAATAGATGCTGCGAGACGTCCTCTTCCGTCTCTTCCGGGCCAATGAGACGAAGATACACGAACTGAACTACCTGTTCTGGGAATGTACCACGCGTTGTAACCTGCACTGCCGTCACTGCGGCAGCGACTGCATGGCCGCGAGCGAAGACATCGACATGCCGCTGGCCGATTTCCTGCAGGCGCTCGACACGATTCCTTCCAAAGAACGTCCTCCCGAGTTTACCGTCGTGCTGACGGGCGGCGAGCCGTTGCTGCGTCCCGACATCGTGGAAGTGGGGCGGGCCATCCGGCAGCGCGGTATCGGCTGGAGCATGGTCTCCAACGGCTGGTTCTACGACGAGGCGATGCACAGGAAACTGCTGGGTGCCGGTCTCGGCGCCCTGACGATCAGCCTAGACGGGCTGGGGGAGCGGCATGACTGGATGCGCGGCCGGAGCGGCAGTTTCGAACGGGCGGAGCGGGCCATCGCCATCGCGGCGAAGGAGCCCCGCATCAATTTCGACGTGGTGAGCTGCATCAACCGCCGCAACATCGGGGAACTCGATGCGTTGCGCGACAGGTTGCAGGCCCTGGGCGTGAAGCAGTGGCGCATCTTTACCATCATCCCCATCGGCCGGGCCAAGGACGATCCCGACATGCACCTGACCGATGCGGAATTCGTCCGCTTGATGGATTTCATCCAGGCCAGGCGCGAAGCTGCGGCCAGGGCGAAAGACGGTCGCATGAACGTGACTTTCAGCTGCGAAGGCTATCTGGGTCCGTATGAACGGAAAGTGCGGCAGAATCCTTTCTTCTGCCGGGCCGGCGTAACCATTGCCTCCGTCCTGATCGACGGACGGATCTGCGGTTGCCCGAACATCGACCGGGATTTTTTCTCGCAGGGCAATATCTATCAAGACAGCTTCTGGGAAGTATGGCAGCAGCGTTTCGAGCCTTTCCGCGACCGCCGCTGGACCCGCCGGGGCGTCTGTGCTGATTGCCCCGTCTGGCGCGACTGCCAGGGCAACGGCATGCACAACTGGCATGGCGACTGCGACCAGGTAATCAACTGCCATTATCGGAAAACTGCAAATAATTCATAAGATTTCAGTATTTGAAACGGCCTTTCCGCATCGGCACGCCGCACTGTGCAGGCATTGAAAGATGCGGGACAGGACGTCCGCGTCCTCTCACTATGCTCCAATGTGGTTACCTCACACGACGGCGGGTTATCTAATCTACCGCCATAAAGCGCGAGCTCGACCGAAGGACTCGCGCGTTTGCGGCGAGGATAACCCTAGCACTCCAGAATGCTGGGGTAGGTGGCGACAGATTATGGGGTAGGTCGAGCGGATATGTCCAGACCTACACCGAAGGAGATATACAGAAGGCCGATTCCTGGGGTAGGTCCCGGCCATTTCATTCGACCTACCCCAATTCTCTACCACACCTATCCCATAATCAGCCTGGACCTACCCCGCGATACCCACAAAAAACCGAGATCCCGGGTCAAGCCCGGGATGACGGAAGGGGTGCACCAACGATGGCGACAATGGTGCACCAACGATGGTGACAAGGGCGTAGC
>CAJONI010000068.1 GCA_905235995.1 uncultured Bacteroidales bacterium | reverse complement strand
TCACGAAAGAGGAATACATCGGCCAGATGAAGATGTATTTCCCGCATCTGAAGCGTTGGCGCAAAGAATTGACGATTACGGATGCGACGCCAGAGAATCCGGCCCTTGCGGGCATCAAAGAACTCATCGGTAAAATGGCCGACGAACTGCCCGTCACCTTCATATCTTCGGTTGACGAAGAGGGGTATCCCTGTACGAAGGCCATGCTGTCGCCCCGCGTCCGCGAGGGCATCAAGACTTTCTACTTCACCACCAACACCTTCTCGCTGCGTGTGGCCCACTATAAGGCCAACCCCAAGGCCAGCATCTATTTCTGTGACGCCAAGGGCTTCAAGGGCATGATGCTGCGCGGACACGTGGAAGTGCTGACAGACGCTGCTTCGAAAGAGATGATCTGGCGCAAAGGCGACGATCAGTACTACCCCGGCGGCGTCACCGACCCGAACTACTGCGTGCTCAAGTTCACCGCCACCGACGGCCGCTTCTACAGTGACTTCTATCCCCGCAGCTTTGTGATTAGTTGATAATGGATTGAATCCGATGAATAAAGTGCGAATCACCGCCATCCGCCGGACGGTTTATGCCGACTTGATGGCGAAATATGAGAATCCTGTCGAGCACGCTTGCGATGTGTGCGAGGGACAGGAGTGGATTTCGGTTGACGGCCAATGTCCTGAAGGGATGTGCCCTTCAGCCTGGGGCTCCATGCAGGAATTCGTCGAGGCACTGGCCCGTGGCGAGGGCAACTTCTATGACGGATGGATGAAAAATCCGATGAGCGCCATGATCAGCTGTAACGACGGTTTCAGGCCGGTGAGTTTCTATCTGGAAGTAATTTAACGCCAACACTGTTATGGGAACAAGTCGCATTATGTTGCGCCCTTGGCGCAAAAGTGACGCCGAAGTATTGTTCAAATATGCTTCCGACCCGGATGTGGGGTCGCGTGCAGGCTGGCCGCCACATAAATCTGTAGAGGAAAGCCTGGAAGTAATCCGTACCGTCTTCCACAATGACACTACCTGGGCCATAGAACTTAAAGCGTCAGGCGAGGCCATCGGAGCAATGGGGTATTTGCCTTGTGATGCCAACAATATCCCGTCCCGCGAGGGTGAGCCGATGGTGGGTTACTGGGTGGGGAAACCCTATTGGAACCAGGGAATATGCACGGAAGCCCTAGGACTGATGATTGACCATATCCGCCGAAAGACGGACATCAAGTCGCTGATCAGCAGTCACTTTTTCGACAATCCCGCCAGCGGACGCGTCATGGAGAAGTGCGGTTTCTTCCCCACCGGTGAAACCTGTATTGATGAATCCCTTTCCGGTTCCAACCGTCCGATGAGGGTTATGAGATTAGAAATAAGATGAAATATCTGCCTGATGGTCATATCTGCGATTAGTGACGAGTGACGGTAGCGTCCCATTCTTTGGCCCGCTACCGTCAAAAACGGCCGATTTTGACGGTAGCCTGCCAGATTTTGGGACGGTACCATCACTTACCCATCTTTAACCGCTATACACTGTCCAGCAGGTTTGCGGCAACGGCGTATGAAATACCGCAAACACGTGCAATCTGCGTGGCATCGGAACTGAAACGGTATCGGATCTGTCGGGCGAACTCAGATTGCTCGTCGGGATTCAATTGGGAAAAGGAATCTTTTTGGAACAGGCTCCGGCACAAGTCGGGCAAGGCCGCCAGGATGGTCTGATCCCGGAAGGACGGAAGATTCTCATCAGACTGCATGCGTTTTTTGGCCTTGGATGAATTGACCAGGAAGTAATTCATTCGCTTGGGCGTGCGATACAGCATCTCCACGCCTTTGACATCCACATAGGACGATGGAAGGATGTAGCCGTCAACCCCGATGAGCCAATCTTCTGGAAAAAGGACGGACTCGCTATGCATCAATTTTATACGGGCGCGCCCAGATAGATTTTCAAGACGCTTGCCTGACATGGGTGCCGGGTTGAAAATTGTGTTCCCCGTACCCCATGGGTACTGACTGGGATGGCTGCAGATATTCGCTGCGACGCAGTTCATCTGCACATAGGCAATGGCCTTTTCCGGTCCCTCATCGCTAAAAGAGATCGGCTGTTTGTCCACGCCATTATGTCGAAGGAACTCCCTCACGCCGTACTTGCGCCGATAATACATGGAGTAGCGTTGCTTGAAACCATTGATAAACGCCTCAACATCTTCCTCCGTCCCCACCAAAACAAAATGAACATGATTGGACATCAGGATAAACGCCAGCACCACCACGTCCGGGCTGCTTGCTGCTTGAATAGCGACAAAGTTCATGGCAACCCTGAAATCCTCATCTTCCCTGAACCACAAACCCTTCTTCAGGTGCTCCGTAGTGAGCAAATAAATCCTTTTCATACTAATCTCCCGGCACGTTTGCTCCGGCTCGCAAACTGCAGCAATTATTATGCCCTACCCAGCCAGTCAATACACACTCCGCCGTCTATTTCGGAACACTCTCCCCGCTGAAGTGAGGGTACCGTCCCAACGATTGGGACGTTACCGTCACCTATAAAAATACGTGATAGTCACTGTCTTTCCATTCGTATCGTGCTGTCTCGGGCACCAGGTACTTGCCGATCTTGTAGTCGATGTTGGCTTTGTGGGCCTGGCTGAGCTGGTAGCAGCGGCGGACATAGTATTCCTTGCCGTCCTTGATGAAATGAGCACCGGTCTGGTGGAAGCGGAAGGGGACGCCGAGGGCGACGCATTGCTCACGGATGGACAGCACCCAATCGTAGTCGCAGGGCCTGGCATGCACGCCGGACTCGCCGCCCACAGAGACCTCCTCAATCGTCTCGTTCAGGTAAGGCGTGAGCTTGATTGGCGTGATCAGCGGCGAGGCGATGATGCTCTTGTGCTTGATGGGGAGTGACAGGAAGATGGGCAGACGGTAGTCGGCCATCGCCTGGTTCTCAACAGTGCATCCCACGATGACATTGTCGTAGCCATCGCCCCAGTCTTCCGGGAGACACTCCATGAAACGGTCGATGCGCTTGGTGAAGAAGTAGAACCAGAGGTCGCTGCGGCGCTTCATCATCAGCCAGCATTCCTCCCG
>CAJONI010000067.1 GCA_905235995.1 uncultured Bacteroidales bacterium | reverse complement strand
TATATTTTTTTGGTAGCGGGTAGGAGAGTCGAACTCCTCTTTAGAGAATGAAAATCTCTCGTCCTAGCCGATAGACGAACCCGCCATGGCCCAAGCTGTGCAGAATGGGACCGCAAAGATAGAAAAACTTTTTCCGTTTACAAATAATTTTTGTCTTTTCCCCTTGAAAGCTCAGTGCCAGGAGTAAATGATGGCCTCGACCTGGCGCAGATAATCGCGTTTGTCGAACTTGGGAGCATATACGAAACCCTCGACCACGATCACGTCCCTGCCGTCAGAGCTGCGGAAAGCGTCGCTGATGAAGGGCCCGCCCATGAAGTCGTTCTCGGTCTCCCAAAGCGAGCGGATCTCGGTGAAGTCGCGTCCCTTGTAGGATTTTTTCCAGTATCCGGGAGTGAGTACGGGATTGGTGATCATGTAACTGTTGTCACGGGCACCCGGCACATTCTCCTTCAGCACCTCGTTGCGCTTGGCCACCAGGGCTTCGAGGGTGAACTGTTCCTCCCCGGTGTACGGGAAGCGGTAGATGAAGATACCCTGGGTGGTGTAGGTGGTTTCGTAGGAGATCCACACGAAGTCGCCGGTCTTCTTCTTCATGGTGTATGACGAAGGGAACAGGGGACTTCCTCCGAACTGCTGGCGTACGGTCTGGGTAAGCGCGTCGTTGGGGAACTGCCGCGCGTTGTAGATCACCCGCTCGCGCTCCGCATCCTCGAAGGTCTCGCAGATCTTGTCGCCCTGGGCGAGGATGACCTCGGCGGCGCTGGCCTCGTCGGGGGCGAAGACCGTGATCATGGTCTGCGGTTCAGCCCAGACGTTCTTGTTGATGGCCATCTTCACCCTGCAGGTGTCCGAGATGTGCAGGTAGACTATGTTGCGGTGGAAACGGAACACGCCCACGAACCCTTCGGGCGGGACGTTGTAGATGCGGTACTTCGACTCTTTCTGGGGAGTGAAGGGATACTCGGCCTGCAGCACGGTGCGGATCGCGCTGCCGGCCTCCGATTCCCATACCGCCTTGGTGGATACGATCTCCACCTCGCCGGCCTTGCCGCTGATGGCTGGCAGCAGCGCAGGTCTCTTCTCCTTCGAGCATCCGCCCGCTGCGAGCAGCAGTGCGGGAAGTAGGAGCATCAGGGTCAAATGTCTCGTTTTCATGGTGATATGTTTTTGAGTCTCTTGTCAGAACAGGCTGCGTATGTCGTTGCCGAAGGCCAGGACCATCAGCAGTATGAGCATGCTCATCCCTATCCATTCGGCGACCACCATGAACTTGTCGGAGGGGCGGCGTCTGGTGAGCATCTCGAAGAGGAGGATGAGGATGTGTCCGCCGTCAAGTGCGGGGATGGGGAGGAGGTTCATCACGCCCAGCATGATGGAGAGCAGGGCGCAGAGCGACCAGAACTTGTACCAGTCCCAGGTGTCGGGGAAGATGCGGCCTATGGCGATGAAACTTCCCACCGACTTGTAGGCCTGGGTCTTGGGCGAGAAGATAAGACCGAGTTCCTGCACGTAGCCCCTGATGGTGTTCCAGGTCTTCCGGGCCCCGGCCGGGATTGCGGAGAAGAATCCGTATTCCCTGGTCGTGACATTGAAAAACTTGTCCAGGTCGGTGTCGAGCAGCACTCCTATGCGGCCTGCGGTGTCGACCTGCAGGGGAAGTTCCAGGGTGGCTTCGTCGCGGACGATCGAGGCGCTGACCTGCTCTCCTTTATGCTCGCGCAATTCCTTCTGGATCTGCTGCACGATGAACATCGGTTCGTCGTCGATGCCTGTCAAAGCGTCGCCAGGCTCGAGTCCGGCGTCTATGTTGGGCGATTCGGGCTGCACTTCCTTCACGACGAAGGGGAAGGCGAGGTCGAACATGCCAGGCGTATTGAGCATGGCGGGGAGATAGGCCGGATCGATGGCCACGGAGATGGTGTCGCCGTCGCGGATGACCGTGGCCGAAGTGGCCTGCGAGCGTACCAGGTCGACCTGAAGGTTGGAGAAGTTCTCTGTCGGCACGCCGTCAAAGGCCAGGATGCGGTCGCCGTCGCGGAAGCCTATCTCGCTGGAGAGGTCGTTGACCGCGATTCCGTAGACTGCGTCTTCGTTGCGCAGATATTCTTCGCCCCAGGTGTTCAGGATGGCCGCGTAGAGGATGATGGCAAGGATGAAGTTGTACAGCACCCCGCCGAACATGATGAAGAAGCGCTGCCAAGCCGGTTTCGTACGGAACTCATACGGCTGCGGCGGCTGCTTCATCGCCTCGGTGTCCATCGATTCGTCGATCATGCCGGCTATCTTGCAGTAGCCGCCGAAAGGTAGCCAGCCTACGCCGTATTCGGTGTTCTCCGGGTGCGCGTCCCATTCAGGGTCTTCATTGGGCGCGAGCACCTTGCAGTGCCACTTCCCGTCGAAGCGCTTGAACCTGATCAGGCTGCGTCTGGGGTTGAAGAAAAGGTAGAATTTCTCTACGCGTGTCTTGAAAAGCTTTGCAAAACTGTAGTGTCCGAACTCATGGAAAAGCACGAGCAGGGAGAGGGCCAGGACGACCTGGAGGATCTTTATCAATACAATCATCAGTGCATGCTTCCGCCAATGAATTCGGAAGCCAGTTTCTTCGCTTCAAAATCCGTGCTATATATCTGCTCCAGGTCAGGATCTGCGACATATTGGCAGCGTGCCATCACCGTGGAGATGACTTCCGGAATGTCGGTGAAGCGGATTTTCCCGTCGAGGAAGGCCGCGACGGCGACTTCGTTGGCGCCGTTCATGGCGCAAGTGGAGTTTCCGCCCTTTTCCAGGGCTTCGTAGGCCAGGCCGAGGCAGGGGAAGCGGTCGAGGTCGGGCTTCTCGAAGCTGAGGTTGGCCAGCTGGGGAAAGTCTATGCGGCTTGTGGGCAGGTCGATGCGCTGCGGGTATGAGAGGGCGTACTGTATGGGTAGCCGCATGTCGGGCTGGCTTAGCTGGGCCATCACGCAGCCGTCGGAGAACTGGACCATGGAGTGGATGATGGACTGGGGATGGATCACCACTTCTATGTCGACGGGATCCACGTTGAAGAGCCAGCGGGCTTCGATGAGTTCCAGTCCCTTGTTCATCAGGCTGGCCGAGTCGATGGTCACCTTCGCCCCCATCTTCCATCGCGGGTGGTTGAGGGCCTGTTCGCGGGTGGCAGCCGCCATCTGCTCGCGGGTGCTGTGGAGGAACGGGCCTCCGGAGCCGGTAAGGAGTATCTTCTCGAGGCGGGCATGCTCGCCCTGCAGGCACTGGAAGATTGCGGAGTGCTCCGAGTCGACGGGCAGGATGGGAGTTCCGTACCTGCGCGCCAGGGGCATGATGAGTCCTCCGGCGGCTACCAGCGTCTCCTTGTTGGCCAGGGCGATGGCGTGGCCGGCTTCGATTGCCGCTATCGTGGGTCGCAGGCCGCTGAATCCCACCATTGCCGTAAGCACTATGTCTATCTTGGGGTCCTTGAGCAGTTCGCACATGGAGTCTATGCCGGTGAACACCTTGATATACAGCGGATCCAATGCGGAGGCAACTTCATCGTAGAGGTCGGGGTTGCATATCACGACACTTGAGGGATTGAACCTGCGGGCCTGCTCGATGAGAAGCGTGCTGTTGTTGTTGGCCGTGAGGAGTTCCACCTCGAACATGTCCTCGTGACGGGATATCACGTCCAGGGCCTGTGTGCCGATCGAACCGGTCGAGCCGAGAATGGCTATATGTCTTTTGGGTTGTTCCATCAGAATCAGAAGGGGATGTACAGGGCCGCGTCGAGAGGCTGGTTCTTGTAGCGGAGTTCCACGATGATGTGGGCTTGCGAGAGTTCGCCTGTCTCGCCTACCGTGGCGATTGCCGTCCCGGCCTTGACCGGCTCACCTATGCCCTTGAGCAGCTTTCCGGCATGCCGGAAGATGGTGGTAAGGTCGTTTTCGTGCTGCATACGGATAGTGCAGCCTTCCAGTTCGTTCCATTCGGCCGAGACGATGATGCCGTCGAGTATTGCAGCCACGGTCGTGCCGGAAGGAGCGGTCACTTCCACGTTGAGCCGGCCTTCGCTCTGCTGCCGGTTGTCCACCACCGTTCCCTTGAGGGGCTGCCTGAACTTCACGTCGCGCAGGGCTTCTATCTTCTCCGGGGCGGGCCGGGCCGCCTGTTCAGCGTCGAGTTGCTCTACCTGTGACCGCAACAGCGAATCGCTGAACTCATAGCGGGCAATGTCCTCGGGGGTGGCTTCCAATTGTATCTGAGTGAGTCTCAGCGAGTCGAGAGGCAGGGCTTCCCTTCCCGTGACGGCCCTCTGGATGTTGGCCACCTGGAAGGCCCAGAGGCTGATGGCTTTCTCAAGGGAGTCGATCTTCCGGTAGTTTTCAAGTGCGGCGCGGCGGGTGGCGAGCGAAGGATAACCCGGAATCGTTCGCCGTATCGGTGTATGGGCGACGATCAGGTAGGTTAGCAGCATCACCACGAGCCCGAAGGCAAGATAGGACACGAGCCCCGACCTGTCGAATTTTCTTTCTTGTTTTGCCATGGAAATATTAACTTTGCATCCTATGGACAGAATCGTAGGCATCGATTATGGAAGGAAACGCGTTGGTGTCGCGGTGAGCGACCCGCTGCGTATCTTTGCTTCGGCGCTGGAAACGGTCCCGTCTGCAAAGATAATAGAATATCTTCAAAGATACTCCGAAAACGAGCGCATCGAACGTTTCGTGGTGGGCTACCCCATGAACCTCGACAACGCCCCCTCCGAAGCCGCCGCCGACGTCGACGCCTTCCTCAAACAGCTGAAGAAGCGTTTCCCCGACATTCCGGTAACGCTCGAAGACGAGCGCTTCACCTCGGTTCTCGCCCACCGCGCCATGATCGACGGCGGAGTGAAGAAGATGGCCCGCCGCGACAAGGCTGCGGTCGACAAGGTGAGCGCCGCCCTTATCCTCCAGACTTTCCTAGACAGAGACAAACAAACGATATGATCCTACCCATCTATTTATACGGTTCACAGGTTCTCCGGACCCCCGCGCAGGAAGACGACCTTTCTGACCGCGAGGGCCTGGTCCGTCTTATCGGCGACATGGTCGAGACCATGCATCATGCCGACGGGTGCGGACTTGCAGCCCCCCAGGTGGGCGTCTCCCGACGCATCCTGGTGGTCGACGGCAGCGACCTGACCGACCGTTTTCCGGAGCTCAAGGGTTTCCATCGCGAAATGATAAATCCCCGTTTCACCTTCGAAAGCCCTGAGACCAGTTCCTATGAGGAAGGATGCCTGAGCATCCCCAACGTCGATGCGGAGATTTCCCGTCCTGCGAAAATCAAGGTCCGGTATCTCAACACCGACTTCCAGGAAGTAGAGGAGGCATTCGAGGGTTTCGCCGCCCGGATGATACAGCACGAGATGGACCACCTCGACGGCGTGCTCTTCACCGACCATGCTTCCCCAATACGTCGCAAGATGCTCACAGGCAAGCTGATGAATATCAGCCGCGGCAAAGTGAGCACCCGTTACCGTGTCAAGACCGATAAAAAGTAGCGCCATGAAACTCAAAGTATTCCACGCCTACGACATCCGGGGTCACTACGGCACCGACCTGACCCTCGAAATCGCTTACAAGGCAGCCTATTTCGTGCCCGAACTGCTGGGAACCCGCAAGATCCTTCTGGGCCGCGACATGCGGCTCTCCTCGCCCGCGCTTCACCACGCCGTCCTTTCCGGCCTGCTTGACGCAGGTGCGGAGGTGTACGACCTGGGCCTGAGCACCACGCCCTACGTCTATTTCGTGACGGCCCGCCACGGCTTTGAAGCCTCGATACAAATCACGGCATCACATAATCCCAAGGAAGACAACGGATTGAAGATATCCCGTGCTCTCGCCCTTCCGGTCGGCTACGACAGCGGCCTGGGCACCATAGAGCAATGGATACTTGATGGCCGGCCCACGCCTCCCGCCGCGGAGCGCGGAACGGTGCGGGATTTTGACGTCCGCGACGAATACATTTCTTTCCTCACAGGCTTCAAGCAGGATTTCTCCGACCTGAAGGTTGCAATGGACTGCTCCAACGGGATGGCCTCGCTCTTCGTCCACGACGTGTTCGGCGACCAGCCTACATATCTCTACGACACTCTGGACGGCAACTTCCCCAACCACGAAGCGAATCCTTTCCAGCCGGAAAACCTTGTGGACCTTCAGAAACTGGTCATAGCGCAGCAGTGCGACGTAGGAGTGATCTACGACGGCGACGCCGACAGGGTGATGTTTGTCGACGAGGTAGGGAGCTTCGTCCCGCCGGACCTTATCATAGCCCTGCTGGGCGAGTATTTCATCGGTGAGAGAGGGGAGAAGGGCATAGTGCTGCAGGACATCCGCAGTTCGAAATCCGTGGCCGAATACCTCGAGCCCATGGGCGCCGAGGTCTCCACCTGGAAGGTGGGCCGTGCCTTCGCAGCGCCGCGCCTCAGGGAACTCGGAGGCATATGGGGAGGCGAAGTGGCCGGACACTACTACTTCCGCGACTTCTACTATTCCGACAGCGGCCTGTTGGCAAGCATCCTGGTCCTGAATATCCTGGCCAGGCTCAAGCGCCAAGGGATCCGCTTCAGCCAGAAGATATCCGCCATTCGCAGATATGAGAATTCCGGAGAGATAAACTTCCACGTCGACAGCAAGCTGCAGGCCATGGAGGCGGTCAAGCGTCATTTCACGGACCAGGAGAAGCCCTCCGCCGTCTACGATTTCGACGGCTACAGGGTGGAGTTCAGCGACTGGTGGTTCAGCATCCGCCCCTCCAACACCGAACCCTATCTCCGCTTCCTGTGCGAAGCCACCGACCTCAGTCTTCTGGAAGAAAAAATCCTGGAAGCTCGTTCCGTCATCGAACAATTCGTCTGACCTCCGTCATCCAGGACTCGATCCGGGATCTCAAATGAAAAAGGCGTTTCCCGCCGGAAAACGCCTTAATCATTTTAACCTAAAACTTAACCTATGAAAAAACTATTCGTTTTAAAGGTTAAGCAAAGGGTGTGCCAAAGTTTTCAAATCAGACCCTCGGGAATGTCGAGAGTGATGGTTTCATCGTGGATGCTGACCACCAGGTCTTCGTGAAACGGCAGCAGAACCTCTCCGGAGGCCGTTTCCACCGTGATGAGCATATTTCCGCCGTAATCGTCGAAAGCGACTATTTCCCCGATCACTTTCCTGGAGCGGGAGTCACGGATTTTCATTCCGACGATCGACTCCTCGTCTTCTTCGCCAACTTCGACCTGAGTCGCATCCCGGCCTACCAGTTCCTCGGCCGCCTCAAGCGAGTCCACGTCCTGGAACTTGACCACGAAGCGACTTCCTTTAGCCTCAATAGATTCAACGAAAAAAGGAACCGGCAGTCCATCGAATTCGATGAATACCGGTTCCTGACTTTCCAAATCCCGGGAATCCGAAGCGGTGCGGCTCATGACCACCCGCCCGTCGGCTCCCCAAGATTTTACAACCTTCATCCGGACTACGCTTCCGTGGTCTCGGCAGGAGCTTCGGCAGGGGCCTCGGCGGGAGCTTCGGCAGGAGCCTCGGTCTCAGCGGGGGCCTCAGCCTCGGCAGCAGCAGCTGCAGCGGCTTCGGCGGCCTCACGGGCAGCAGCCTCGGCGGCAGCGGCGATCTCGGCCTTCTTCTTGGCGATGGCCTCGGCACGCTCTTCGTTGACCTTCGCTTCAGCCTTGACGGCTGCGCGGGCGGCCTCTTCGACTGCCTTTTCGATGGACTGCTTCTTGGAAGCGTACTTGGAATCCTTCTCGGTCTTCCAGGCGGCGAACTTGCGCTCGGCCTCTTCCTGGGAGAAGGCTCCCTTTGCCACACCGCCCTGGAGGTGCTTTCTCAGAAGGACACCTTCATAGGAGAGGATGCGACGGGCCGTGGTGGTCGGCTGGGCACCTTTGTTGAGCCAGTCGAGGGCGCGGTCGCCATCGAGGACGATGGTAGCGGGGTTGGTGTTCGGGTTGTAAAGGCCGATCTGTTCGATCAGACGGCCGTCGCGCGGGGCGCGGGCGTCGGCTACGACAATGTGGAAATACGCGTAATTCTTTTTGCCGTGGCGCGCAAGGCGGATTTTAACAGCCATTTTGCGTTTTGCTTTAAGTTAGTAATCAGTACAATAATTGTAACTTCCCTATCTTCTCGAGAAAGGGCCTGCAAATATACGGAATATTTTTGAATTGCAAACTTTTCTACAGGACGTCGACCAGCTGCTGCATGTGTATGCCGTTCGAGCCCTTGACAAGGATCGTGCTTCCCTCCACCGGGTTTGCCGCGAGATATTCCTTCAGGGCTTCAACGTCGGGGAATGCGACGAACCGGTCCTGTTCGTGCGCGATCTTGTCGCACACCTTGCTGAACGTGGGACCCACCACCAGCACCAGCGGAGCGACATTCTTGGCTTTCTTGAGGATGGCCAGATGCTCCTTGGCAGAGTCCTCGCCCAGCTCGAGCATGTCGCCCAGCATCAGCACCTTGTTGGGGAAATCGGTGGCGGCGAAGTTGTCCAGGGCGGCCCTCATGCTGGAAGGGTTGGCATTGTAGGCGTCGACAACAAGGGTGTTGCGCTCCGTCTTCACCAGCTGGCTGCGGCTATTGGAAGGCTTGTACGATTCCACCGCCAGGCATGCTGCGCGGGCCGGAACCTCGAAAAATTCGCCTATCGTAAGCGCAGCCATCACATTGACGGCGTTGTAGTCGCCCACCAGCTTGGTCGCAATTTTCACGGGCTTGTCTTCCGAACCGTACTCCAGCTGCAGGAAGGGGGCTTCCGCAGTTGCGGGGGCGATCCGGACTCCCTGCTCCTTCACTCCGTACCTGCGGGTGCAGAGGCCGGGACGGCGTGCCACCATCTCACAGATGTCGGGGTTGTCGGCATCGTAGAACACCATGCCTCCGGTCTGGCGCAGATAGTCGTAAAGTTCGCCCTTGGTCTTCTTGACTCCTTCAAACGAACCGAAGCCTTGCAGATGTGCCTTGCCGACGGTGGTGACCAGACCGCAGGTGGGACGGACGAGCTGGGTCAGGCCGGCGATCTCGCCCGGGGCGCTGGCGCCCATCTCCACGACCGCAAGCTCGGTCTTGTCGTCGATGCGGAGCAGGGTCAGAGGTACGCCTATATGGTTGTTGAAATTGCCTTGTGTGGCGACAACGCGGAATTTCTTGCCCAGGACTGCGGATATCAGCTCCTTGGTAGTGGTCTTGCCGTTGGTGCCGGTGATGCCGAGCACGGGGATGTCGTATTGGCGACGGTGATAGGCTGCCAGCTGCTGAAGCATGTCGAGCACGTTCTCGACCATGATGCAGGTTCTTCCGCGCCAGGACAGTCCGTCCATGGCCACGCGGTCCACGACCGCATAGCGGGCTCCGGCCTTCAGTGCGGCCTCGGCGTAGTCGTTGCCGTCGAAATTCTCTCCACGCAGGGCGAAGAAAATCATGCCGTCCTTGACCTGACGGCTGTCGGTGGTCAGGCCAGTACTCTTTTTGTACAGGGAGTACAGTTCTGTTAAAGATATCATGATTCCTATTGTTTACCGGTTGAACCGAATCCGCCTTCTCCCCGCTCACTGCTGCCAAGCTCTTCGGCAGGCTCCCACTCCACCCTCTCGTGGCGGGCGACCACCATCTGGGCTATGCGTTCGCCTGGGGCGATGGTGAAGGGTTCACGGGAAAGATTGACAAGGATTACCTTGATCTCGCCACGATAGTCGGCGTCGATGGTTCCTGGCGAGTTCACGATGGAGATGCCGTGTTTTGCGGCGAGTCCGCTGCGCGGCCGCACCTGCGCCTCGTATCCGGCGGGGAGCTCGATATGGAGGCCCGTCGGCACCATGGCCCGCTCGAGAGAGGCGAGCACCAGTGGCTCCTGCAGGTCCGCCCGAAGGTCCATGCCCGCGGAAAACTCTGTGGCATAGGCCGGGAGGTCAAAGGGTGAATGGTTGACTATCTTGACTTTCATGCGGCGGTAGTCTTCTTTTTCTTGATGGCAAATATAGCAAATGCTACGAAAAGGTAGAGCAGCACGAAGGCAAAATGTACCAACAGTTTCAGCCCGGTGCCCATGGCGGGCAGCAGCAGGCTCAGGCCCCAGATGCCAAGGCCGGCAGCGACAAGCAGTACGACGACAGCCCATTCATACGGAATCGGATAGTGTTTCCGGCCCAGGGCCGCTGTCAGGATGAGCATCGTGAGATAGCTGGCCACATGCCCCCATGCCGCGGCGTGATAGGAGTAAACCGGCATGAAGACGACGTTCACGACGATGGTGACCACGAGTCCGGCCAGCGTTATCCAGACCGCAAAGCCCGTCTTTTCGGAGAGTTTGTACCAGATGTTCACGTTGAACAGGATGCCGGTCAGCACGTAGGCCATCAGCATGATGGGCGTGATGTCGAGGCCGGCGCGGAAGTCCCTGCCCAGGATCAGGCCTATCTCGTCCATGAAGAGCATCAGCGCCACGAAGCCGAACATGCAGAAGGCCGTGAAGTAGTTGAGCACTTCGGCGTAGACCTTCTTGCTGTCCTTGTCCCTCTCGCGCTGGAAGAAGAACGGTTCGGCGGCATAGCGGAACATCTGCACGAAGAGCTGCATGATCACAGCAAGCTTCACTGCAGCCTGGTAGACTCCCAGGTCGGCTCGCCAGTTCACCGGGTCGGCGTTGCAGAAGCGCATCAGCACGCGGTCCAGCACGTCATTCATGATACCGGGCAGGCCGGCGACCATGAGCGGGAGCGAATAGACCAGCAGCCTGCGGATAAGGGAGCCGTCGAGCCGGAAAGTGAGCTTCAGCAGTTCGGGCGATATGAGAAGCAGGCACACGAGGCAGCTCACGAGGATGGCGAAGATGGGGTAGGTGAAGTCCGGCGTAGCGCTGATGAAGTGCGTGAGCCACAGCCAGGAGCCTTCCACGAAGCGCGCGGCCAGCACCAGGTAGAGCAGCAGGTTGACGCCCAGTTCCGTAAGGATCTTCACGGTCTTGATGATGGCGAACCTGAAGGCCTTGTGCTCATGCCTGAGCTTGGCGAAGAGGATGGCCGTGGTGCAGTCTATCAGGAGTATGAGCCCGCAGTATATTATAAGGTTCGGGAAGCCGGCATAGCCCATGGCAGAGGAGATGTCGCCAGCGAAGACGATCATGCAGGCCATGAACAGCGCACAGACGCCGAACACCGTCACGAAGGCGTTGGAAAACACCTTTCCGGGGTCGGCGCCTTCCTTGCTGGCGTAGCGGAAGCAGCCGGTCTCCAGCCCGAGCGTCAGCACGACCTGGAGCATGGCGATCCAGGCCATGAACTCCGAGACCACTCCATACTGCGCCTGAGTAAGGACGCGGGTATAGAGCGGCACGAGAGCGAAGTTGATGATGCGGGCAAGTATGGTACTCAACCCGTATATGGCGGTCTCGCCAGCCAGCTGTTTGATGGGATTTGCCACGCGCTCCGGATTTGCTCTGACAAATGTACGAAAAGATTTGCTATATTTGAGACTCAAAACAGCTTCTTAAACGTTTATAAACGGTATGAAACGGATAGGTATATTTCTGGCGGCGGCCCTCATCCTGCTTGCAGGCTGCAAGGGCGGTCAGCAGACCCCCGCGGACGATTCCGCCGAGGGCACGGAACAAACCACTGAAAACAACGAACAGACCATGACCAAAGAAACTCCTTCACTGCCCGCCGACAAATGGGCCGAACTCGGCGACGAGCCCCTTCTCCGTATTGAAACCACCGACGGCGCCATGACCGTCAAGCTTTATTCGGAGACCCCCCTCCACCGCGACAATTTCATAAAGCTCGCCAGAAGCGGATTCTACAACGGTATCCTCTTCCACCGTATCATCCAGGGCTTCATGATCCAGGGCGGCGACCCGTTCACAAAGGATTCTACGAAGATCGCCCAGTTCGGAACCGGCGGCCCTGGCTATACCATTCCTGCAGAAATCGTCCCCGGCAAGACCCATAAGAAAGGTGCGCTTGCTGCGGCCCGCCGCGGCGACCAGGTCAACCCGGCCAAGGAGTCGTCAGGCTCTCAGTTCTACATCGTGCAGGACGCCGACGGCTGCCGCCATCTCGACGGGGAGTACACCATTTTCGGCGAAGTCGTGGACGGTCTTTCGGTGATCGACAAGATCGCGGCGGAAAAGACCGACCTGCGCGACCGCCCTCTGCGCAAAGTGGAGATTATTTCAATAAAACCCGCGAAATAAAAGCAAGCTCTCCCAAACTTTGGCACACCCTTTGCTTAACCTTTAAACCGAATAGTTTTTTCATAGGTTAAGTTTTAGGTTAAAAATGATCAAGGCGTTTTCCGGCGGGAAACGCCTTTTTCATTTTTACCGTCCCGTGTAGGTGTGCGGGGTGATGGCGTGGAGTTCGGCCTTCACGGAGTCGGAGACTTCGAGGGAGTCGATGAAACGGCTGATGGCTTCCTGGGTGATGTGCTCCCCTGTGCGGGTGAGGGCCTTGAGGGTTTCGTAGGGGTGAGGATAGCCTTCGCGGCGGAGAACCGTCTGGATGCCCTCGGCCACGACTGCCCAGTTGCGCTCCAGGTCTGCCGACACCCGGTCTTCATTGAGAACCAGCTTGCCGATTCCTTTTTCCAGCGACCTGATGGCGATCAGCGAGTGGGCCACCGGCACTCCGATGCCTCTCGAAACAGTGGAATCGGTCAGGTCGCGCTGCAGGCGTGAGACGGGAAGCTTGGTGGACAGGTGGCTGAATATGGCGTTGGCGTAGCCCAGGTTGCCTTCGGCGTTTTCGAAGTCTATGGGGTTGACCTTGTGGGGCATTGTCGACGAGCCTACCTCGCCGGCCACGACCGTCTGCCCGAAATACTCCATGGAGATGTAGAGCCAGCAGTCGCGGCTCAGGTCGAGCAGTATGGTGTTGATGCGGCGCAGGGCGTCGAAGATGGCGGCAAGGTTGTCGTAGTGGTCGATCTGCGTGGTGGGCCAGGAACGCTTGAGCCCCAGCGAGTCCACGAAAGTTTCGGCGAAGGCGTTCCAGTCGATGTCGGGATAGGCCACGTAATGGGCGTTGAGGTTGCCGGTGGCGCCGCCGAACTTGCCGGGGTATGGGCGCTCCTCAAGCTGTCGGAGCTGCTCCCGCAGCCTTGCCACGAACACTTCGAGTTCCTTCCCGAGGCGTGTCGGGGATGCCGGCTGTCCGTGGGTATGGGCGAGCATCGGCACGTCGGCCCAGAGCCTGGCCCGTTGTGCGAGCATGTCTATAAGCTCCCTGAGCGCAGGGACATAGACCTCCGAAAGAGCTTCCTTCAGGGAGAGGGGAGTGGCGGTGTTGTTGATGTCCTGCGAGGTGAGTCCGAAGTGGATGAATTCCGCGAAATCTTCCAGGTCCAGGTCGGCGAAACGCTCCTTGAGATAATATTCCACCGCCTTGACGTCGTGGTTGGTGGTGTGCTCTATCTCCTTGATGCGTGCTGCGTCGTCGGGTGTGAAGTCGCCGTACAGGGCGCGGAGCCGGGGGAACATCTCGGGGCCTACGCCGGCGAGCTGGGGAAGGGGAAGTTCGCACAGGGCGATGAAGTATTCCACCTCCACGAGCACCCGGTAGCGCATCAGGGCATACTCCGAGAAGAACGCGGAGAGCTCTGAAGTCTTGCCGGCATAGCGGCCGTCGACTGGAGATATGGCCAGCAACGGATTCATATTCTTGACAATCAAAGGGTACGCTTGACTTCGACTATCTGGTAGGCTTCGATCATGTCGCCGATCTTGATGTCGTTGAAGCCGTCGACGCTCAGGCCGCAGTCGAATCCGGCGGCGACTTCCTTCACGTCGTCCTTCATGCGCTTGAGCGAGCCGAGCTGCCCGGTGTAGACCACGATGCCGTCGCGGATCACCCGGACCTTGGCGTTGCGGGTGAGCTTGCCTTCGCGGACCATACAGCCGGCGATCGTGCCGACCTTCGAGATCTTGAAGGTCTCGAGAACTTCTGCGCCGGCGGTGATCTCTTCTTTCTCCTCGGGGGCGAGCATGCCCTCGATACCGCTCTTGACCTCCTCGATGGCGTCGTAGATGACGGAGTAGAGACGGATCTCGATCTGCTCCTTCTCGGCCAGCTTGCGGGCGTTGGGCATCGGGCGTACCTGGAAGCCGATGATGATGGCGTTCGAGGCCACGGCCAGCAGGACGTCGGATTCGGAGATGGCACCCACGGCCTTGTGGATCACGTTGACATGGATCTCCTCGGTCGAGAGCTTGATGAGGGAGTCGGACAGGGCCTCGATGGAACCGTCCACGTCGGCCTTGACGATGATATTGAGTTCCTGGAAGTTGCCGAGGGCGATACGACGGCCGATCTCTTCCAGGGTGATGTGCGTCTGAGTCTTGATGCCCTGGATGCGGATGAGCTGCTCGCGCTTGTTGGCCACTTCGCGGGCTTCCTTCTCGTCTTCCATGGCGTTGAGGGTATCGCCTGCAGTAGGTGCGCCGCTGAGGCCGAGCACCGAAACAGGGGTCGAAGGGCCGGCCTCCTTGAGCCGTGCGCCGCGTTCGTTGAACATGGCCTTGACGCGGCCTGCATAACTGCCGGCCACGATGGGATCGCCAACGCGGAGGGTTCCGTTCTGGACCAGCACGGTGGCGAGGTAGCCGCGGCCCTTGTCGAGCGACGATTCGATGATGTTGCCCACGGCCATGCGGTTGGGGTTGGCCTTGAGGTCGAGCATGTCGGCTTCGAGCAGCACCTTCTCAAGCAGCTCCTCGACATTGGTGCCGTGCTTGGCGTCGACTTCCTGGCACTGGTACTTGCCGCCCCAGTCTTCCACCAGGATGTTCATGTTTGCCAGCTGCTCCTTGATCTTCTCAGGGTTGGCGCCGGGCTTGTCGATCTTGCTGATCGCGAAGATCATCGGAACACCGGCGGCCTGCGCGTGGTTGATGGCCTCGATGGTCTGAGGCATGACCGCGTCGTCGGCGGCGACTATGATGATGGCCAGGTCGGTGACCTTGGCTCCGCGGGCACGCATGGCGGTAAAGGCCTCGTGGCCAGGAGTGTCGAGGAAGGTGATGTGCCGTCCGTCGGCCAGCTTCACGTTGTAGGCGCCGATATGCTGCGTGATACCGCCGGCCTCACCGGCGATCACGTTGGTCTTGCGGATGTAGTCGAGCAGGGAGGTCTTGCCGTGGTCCACGTGGCCCATGACCGTGACGATCGGGGGACGGGGCTGGAGGTCTTCCTCCCTGTCCTCCTCCTGGGCGATGGCGCCCTGGATCTCGGCGGTCACGAATTCAATCTTGTAGCCGAACTCCTCGGCGACGAGGACGAGGGCCTCGGCGTCGAGCCGCTGGTTGATGGACACCATCAGTCCGAGGTTCATGCAGGCCTCGATGACCTTCGTCACAGGGGTGTTGTTCATCAGGATAGCAAGCTCGTTGACGGTCACGAATTCGGTGACTTTCAACACATTGCTCGTCAGCTCCTGGAGTTCCTGCTCCTCCTGCATCTTTTGCGAGATCTCTTCGCGTTTCTCGCGGCGGTGCTTCGAGGTCTTGGTCTTGCCGTGGCCTTCGGTCATGCGGGCGTAGGTCTCCTTGATCTGCTTCTGTATCTCCTCGTTGTCGAATTCGGGCCTTACCGACTTGAAGCGGTCGGAACGCTTGCCGCCCGAAGCCTTGCCGCGGTTGTCGCGCGCTGCGCCGGCGGCGGGCTTGACCATGCTGTTCCTGGGATTGCTGATGTCGACCTTGGCGGCGCCTTTGTGGATGCGCTCGCGCTTGCTCTTGTCTTTCTTGCCGTGTTCGGCGGAAGGTTTCTTCTCGAACTGGGAGAGGTCGATGGTGCCGACGGTCTTGGGTCCGGCCAGCTTCTCGACATGGGTCTCGATGTGTTCGATGACCGGGCGTTCCTCCTTCTTATCTTCCTTGGTTTCAGGCTCGGCCACGGGCTCCACAGGCTTCTCCGCAGGTTTTTTGGCTGCCTTGGCGGATTCCTTCACAGGTTCGGGTTCGGTCTCTCTCTTCCTGGAAGCTTTCTTCTTGGGTTCGAGGTCGATGTGTCCTACGATGCGGAGATCTCCCTTGGCAGGTTCAGGACGGACTTCAGGTTTCTCTTCCTCAGGCCGGGGTTCGGGCTCCGGAGCCGGCTTGGGTGCGGGCTGCGGGGCCGGCTGGGCTGCAGGCTGCGGGGCGGGGGTCTCCACCTTCTTCTGATCGGTAAGCACGTTGGTCTTGATGATCACCTCGCGGACAGGCTCGTCCTCTTCGGCGGCCTGGCGGTTGCTCTCGACTTCAGTGATTTCCTTGAGTTTGATGGATACTTTCTGCGACTGCTCCTTGATGAGTTGCTCCTTGCCGAACTCCTTGGCTACGAGGGCGAAGACGTCTTCCGTAATCTTGGAGGTCAGGGTGAGTTCCTCGTCGATGCCTTTCTTCTTGAGGAAGTCGGCCAGGGTGGACAGGCCGATGTTGAAATCCTTGAGTACCTTGTTGATCCTGATTGTACCTTCTGCCATACTAGATTCTCCCGTATCGTTGCTTTAGTTTTCAAATTCTGCGCGCAGGATGCGCTGCACCTCGAGGACGGTCTCCTCTTCAAGGTCGGCGCGCTGCATGACCTCCTCGGTAGGCAGGGCGAGCACGCTCTTGGCGGTGTCGCAGCCCATCTGCTTGAGGCTGTCGATGATCCACTGGTCGATCTCGTCGGAGAAATCGTCGAGCATCACGTCCTCCTCGTCCTCCTGGCTCTGATCGCCGAGACGGTAGACGTCGATCTTGTAGCCCGAGAGCTGTTCGGCCAGCAGGATGTTGCTGCCGCCCTTGCCGATGGCCAGGGCCAGTTCGCTGGCTTCCAGGTCGATATGTATGCTCTTGCTCTCCTCGTCGATGCGGATGGCCGAGATCTTTGCGGGCGAAAGTGCGCGCTGTACGAGCAGCTGGGTGTTGGTGGTCCAGCTGATGATGTCGATGTTCTCGCCCTGCAGCTCACGGACGATGCCGTGGATGCGGGAACCCTTGACGCCTACGCAGGCGCCCACGGGGTCGATGCGCTCGTCGTACGACTCGACTGCGACCTTGGCGCGCTCACCGGGCTTGCGTACCACCTTCTTGATGGTGATCAGGCCGTCGAAGATCTCGGGGACTTCCTGCTCGAACAGGCGCTCCACGAAGAGGTTGGACGTGCGCGAGAGGGTGATCACAGGGGTGTTGTTCTTCATCTCCACGCTGGTGATGACGGCTTTGACCGTATCGCCCTTGCGGAAGAAGTCGCCCTTGTGGGCCGGGTCGGTGAAGGGGATCTGCTCGCTCTTGGGGAGCACGAGCTCGTTGCCGTCCTCGTCCATGACGAGCACTTCCTTCTTCCATGCCTGGTAGACTTCGCCTACGAGGATGTCGCCCACCTTGTCGACGTACTTGCGGTAGAGGTTGCCCTTCTCGATGTCGGTGATGCGGCTCGAGAGGTTCTGGCGCAGGTTGAGGATGCCGCGGCGGCCGAAGGTCGACATGGGGACTTCCTCGGGGTACTCTTCGCCGACCTCATAGGAGTCGTCGATCTTCTGCACTTCCTCCAGCGAGATCTCCTTGTTGGGATCCTCCACGGTTTCGACCACGGTGCGGTTGCGGATGATGGAGATGTCGCCCTTGTCGATGTTGATGATGATATCGAAGTTGTCGGCGTCGCCGTACATCCTGGCGAGCTGGGTGCGGAAAATGTCTTCCAGCACGCTCATCAGCGTGGGACGGTCGATGTTCTTGAGCTCTTTGAATTCAGCGAAGGTGCTGATCAGATTGACTTCCATTTCAGTTTTTTATATTATGCTAAAAAAATCGGTTTCAGATGCCAGCCGAGCCTACCATCAGCGAGAAGTCTTCCCTGTCGCGGTCGAGCTTCGACTCTATGAAGCGGCTGAGGGCCACGCAGTCGTCGATCGACACCCCGCCGCCTTCGCGGGCGATGGTCACTTCGATGTCGTTGTCGTCGCTTACCGAGACTTCCACGAGGGACAGTCCCGTGCCCTGCAGCTGTTCCCGGGCGATGGCTTCTATGGTCTGTTTGGCAATCATGGCGGTTGAGGCAATAAAAAAAGGAGACCTTTCGTCCCCTCAAATCGGCGCAAATTTAACAATAACCCTTTAATTGGCAAATTTTTTGCGTGAAAATATGCTATTTTTGCAGCACTTATGGAAATGACAGCACAAAGCCTGGCCGAATTGCTCTCAGGTGAGGTGGTCGGCGATCCGTCGGCTCCCGTCTCGCGTCCCGCCCGGATTGAGCACGCCCGCAAGGGGGACGTGTGCTTTTATGCGAATCCCCGCTACGAACGTTATGTCTACGAGACGAAGGCCAGCGTGTTGCTGGTCGCCCGCGACTTCGAGCCCGCCCGTCCCGTGTCGGCCACGCTTATACGCGTCGACGACCCCTACGCGGCCATTGCCGCCGTGCTGGGGCACTTCGCATCTTCCGGCAAGCGCGGCAACCGCTTCTGGTCGAGGCTGTCCTTCCGTCGCAGCGTGGCCCTTTCGGCCAGGATAGGCATGGGCACCTACATCTATCCTCAGGTATATGTCGGCCCGCGCGTGAAGATAGGCCGCGACTGCATACTCTATCCCGGAGTGCGTATCTACCACGACTGCGAGATAGGCGACCGCTGCATCCTCCACGCAGGGGCGGTGATAGGAGCCGACGGCTTCGGTTTCGCCCCGCAGCCCGACGGGAGCTGGAAGAAGATTCCCCAGCTCGGCAACGTGGTGGTGGAAGATGACGTCGAGGTCGGAGCCAATTCCACCATCGACCGCGCCACGATGGGTTCCACCCGCATAGGCAAGGGCGTCAAGATCGACAACCTCTGCCAGGTGGCGCACAATGTCGAAGTGGGCGACGGCACCGTGATGGCGGCCATGACCGGCCTTGCCGGTTCGGCCCACATCGGCAAGCGCTGCATGTTCGGCGGTCAGTCGGGCGTCAACGGCCACGTCACTGTGGCCGACGGCACCGTCCTGGCCGGCCACAGCGGCATCATCGGCGACATCCGCAAACCCGATACTAAACTCATGGGCTACCCGGCCCTGGACTACGGCAATTTCATGCGCTCCTACGCCATCTTCCGGCGGCAGGGCACGACTTCTGACAAAAAGTAGACTGCCGATGAAGCAGCACACGCTGAAAGCTCCCTGCTCCTTTGCCGGACGAGGCCTTCACGGCGGACGTCCTGCCACTATGCAGGTGCTGCCAGCCCCAGAGGGTTCGGGCGTGAGCTTCGTGCGTACCGACATCGGCCCCGACGCCATGGTCCCGGCTCTGGCCGGGAATGTGGTGAGGACGCGCCGGGGCACGACCCTTTCCCATCAGGGAGTGGAAGTGCGTACGCCAGAGCATTTGCTGTCAGCCCTTTCCGGAATGGGGATCGACAATGCCCTGGTCCGGCTCGACGCTCCGGAAGTACCCATACTCGACGGTTGCGCAACGACCTTCGCAGAGGCTTTCAGAAACGCCGGAATCGTTGAGCAGCAGGCAGAACGGGAAATGATCGAGCTGCGCAGTCCCTTTACCTACGAAGATCCGGAGAGCGGTTCCCGCCTGGTTTTCGAACCGGCCGCCGAACCTTCCTTCGAAGTTACGATAGACTTCCGCTCACGCGTGATAGGCGTGCAGCAGGCCTCTTTCTCCGCATCCGGCGATTATCTCCGGGAGGTAGCCCCGTGTCGCACTTTCTGCTTCCTTCGCGAAGTTCTGCCTCTATGGGCCACAGGTCTCATACGGGGAGGTTCGCTGGGCAGCTCGCTGGTGGTCAGCGATTCTCTTGGTTACGTCGGAAAGCCGGAGCTTCACTTCGACAACGAACCTGCCCGCCACAAGCTGCTCGACCTCATGGGCGACCTTTCCCTGGCCGGACGGCCCGTCCGCGGACGGATCACCGCCTACAAGCCAGGGCACCACGTCAACACCGAGGCCCTCAAACAATTCTTGAATTCATTATGAACCACGATATGACCCACATCCATCCCGACGCCCGTATCGGGCAGGGGGTAGAGATACTCCCCTTCACGACCATCGCCGCCAACGTGGAGATAGGCGACGGCTGCCGTATCGGCCCCAACGTGACGATCTACGACTATGTGCGGCTTGGCGCCGGATGCCAGGTGTTTCCAGGCGCGGTGCTTGGCGCAGTGCCGCAGGACCTCAAGTTCCAGGGCGAGGAGAGCTGGGTGGAGATAGGCGACCGTACCGTCGTACGCGAATGCGCGACCGTCAACCGCGGCACGGCGGCAAGCGGCAAACTGGTGACCAGGGTTGGCAGCGACTGCCTCCTGATGTCCTACACCCACGTGGCGCACGACTGCTGCGTAGGCGACCATTGCATAGTCTCGAGTTTCTCCGGCCTTGCCGGAGAGGTGGACATGGACGACTGGGCCATCATCGGCGGAGGTACCATGGTCCACCAGTTTACTCACGTAGGCCGGCATGCGATGGTGGCGGGCGCATCCGGCATAAGCAAGGATGTGCCTCCCTATATCCTGACTGGTCGCGAACCCTCTTGCTATGCTGGTGTCAACGTGGTGGGACTGCGCAGGCGCGGCTTTTCACGCGAAGACATCGAAGAGATAGAGGCCATCTACAAGCTGCTATACGGCAGGGGACTCAATGTGTCCGACGCCTGCAGGCAGATAAGGGAGATCCACGAAGGGAGCGCTTTTGCCGCGGAGATCCTGTCGTTCATCGAGTCTTCCAAAAGGGGCATACTGCGATGAATCCTCATTTCGGGGTTTCGGTGCTGACGACGGCCTACCTGCCGCCGGTGGAGTATTTCTTCGTCATCGCCCACAGCGACAGGGTTTTGATCGAGCAGTGCGAGGCCTATCAGAAGCAGTCGTGGCGCAACCGCTGCAGGATACTGGCGGCCGGAGGGCCGGAAGACCTGTCGATCCCGGTAGTGAAGGAGGAGCGGCTGAGCCGACCTATCCGTGACATCCGCATAGATTACGGCGAGCCCTGGCTGCAGCATCACGTCCGCGCTTTCGCCGCGGCCTACAATCATTCGGCCTTCTACGACTACTATGCCGAGGACCTGCTTCCGATTCTCGAAAGCAAGCCGACTTTCCTCTTCGACCTGAATATGGCCTTGCTCGAGAAGCTGATGGAATTGCTGGACTTTCATGTCCCGGTTTCCCTGACTGAAACATTTGTCACTCCGCTAGGCTCTGATAATCCGTTGCCCTCGCAGAAAAAATGCTCGGTCAACGGATTATCACCCGCTATGCTCCGCGACTTCGACGGGAGGGAACGGATACAGCCGAAGTACAAAGGAGAAAGCCTGCTCGCGGAGTTTGGTTGCGAACAGGCTTACTATCAGGTTTTTGTCAATGAGATTCCGGGTCAGGCCCGGCATGACGGGACACCGTCGTTCATCCCCAATCTCTCGATCCTCGACCTTCTCTCGGCCGAAGGACCGGACGCCGGGAGTTTCCTCCGCTAGAACTTGTAGGCGAAGGTGCAGACCACCTTGCCCATACTGTGTTTGTTGGTTCCTACAGGGACCGACACGGCCGGGGAATAGTCGTCGTAGAGCTGGAAACTGTCGATATGGCTGGCAATGTGCATCCAGGCCAGGTCGATGGTGGCGGCAGGACCAATCCTGAAGCCGAGGCCGGTGCTGAAGACGTTGTAGCCCTTGTCACCCTTTACCGCAGGGGAATGATACTGGTAGCCTCCGCGGAGCGCCATGAAATGGCCGAACCAGAACTCTCCGCCAAGCTTGATGACACTGGAGTTGAGGTAGTTCTGGCGAATGTACTGGTTCTCCTCCGAGAAGATGCCTTCATTCCTGCTCTCTTCCAGGATCCTGGTATTGGCGTAGTTCGTGTTTTCGAAGTCTACGCTGATCAGGCCGCGGTCGAAGAAGGTGTAGGCGGCGCCCAGGCTCCAGCGCATAGGAGTGGTTACGCGATAGGAATAGGACCCGGTAGGGGAGTAGGACGTGTACTTGTTGCTGTTGTTGAAGGCGGTGTTCATGGTGTAGTCCCACTGGTCGGTGAGCCGGTACCAGGTGGGGGTCGAGACCGTCGCTCCGAAGCGCAGTCCTGCGACGGGGGTCACTATGGCACCGAGCTTGATTCCGATGCCAGAGCCACCGGTGTGGAGCCAGAATTTGTTGCTCATCGACACGAAGCCGTCCTGGAAAAGGCTGGGGTTCTGCGCCGCTTCTTCATAATATTCCTCGACCGTGCGGGTCACGGTGTGGAAGTCGGCGTTGACACCGAAATAGAAGAAGTCGGACACGTTGCCGCCGAAATTGAAGGAAAACTCCTCGTCGCTGCCTTTGGTCCTGCGGTTGAATGTCTGGTCGAGCGCTCCGCCTATCCGCAGTTCGTCGGTCGCCTCGATGTAGTTTTCGGTCGAAGCGATGTATGAGTCGTGTACGTCGGCATACTTTCCTCCCAGGACGGAGAGAGGCGCGAGCACATAGGTGTTCCATGCCAGCTGGCCGGGCCAGGGGATGTCGCTGCCGAAGTTGTTGCGTTCGAGCTCGGTGTCGGTGATGCCCTCAAGCTCGGTTGCAATGGAACTCAGCATCGAGCTTCCGTCGGTGGCCCCGTAGGCGGACATCTTGCTGCGGAAACTGTTCTTCTTGTTGTACACCACGGCGAAGTTGAAGTTCAGCAGGCCGGTGTAGCGACCGGTGTCGAACGAGAACACGGCGCCCATGTTCGAAAGGGTGAAGCCAGTATTGCTCGCTTTGCTGTCGTTTCCTAGATAGTCCGCCAGGGATCTGCTCACGGTAAGCGAAGGGGATACCGCGACCTGTGAATAGCGGAACACTCCCGAACTGGCAGGGTTGATGCCTATGGCGCCCAGGTCGCCGCCAAGGGCAGTGAAGGCGTTGCCCATGGCCATGGTGCGTGCTGTCCCCTCACGGAATTCCTGCGCGTAGCCCAGCGCCTCTTCTGCAGTCTGGGCGAAAAGGCTGGCCGAGACAGCCAGCGACAGGAAAATTAGAAATATCTTTTTCATGTCTTAAGCTTTTTTGAGTTGATGGATGATGTGGGACGAGGGCTTGTTATCGCCTTCCGCCGCCGCTGTGGCTTCCGCCACCGCCTCCGGAGCTGCCGGACGAGCCGCCGCTGTATCC
>CAJONI010000066.1 GCA_905235995.1 uncultured Bacteroidales bacterium | reverse complement strand
GTGAGCAAGCAGCTCGACGACGAGATCATGGAGACCGGCAAACGCACCTGCATCGACCTTGGCGTACACGGGCTTCACGTTGAGCTCATGCGCCTGATAGGCCGCATGAAGTACCGCAGCTCCTACGGACAGAACCTCCTCCAGCACTCCCGCGAAGTGGCCAACATCTGCGCCACGATGGCCTCCGAACTCGGGCTCAACACCAAGGCTGCCAAGCGCGCCGGCCTGCTCCACGACATCGGAAAGGTGTGCGAGGAAGATCCCGAACTGCCGCACGCGCTCCTGGGCATGAAGGTGGCCGAGAAGTACAAGGAAAAGCCCGACATCTGCAACGCCATCGGCGCCCACCACGAAGAGATTGAGATGAACACCCTCATCTCCCCGCTGGTGCTCGTGGCCGACGCCATTTCCGGCGCCCGCCCCGGCGCCCGCCGCGAGGTGATCGAATCTTACATCAAGCGCCTCAAGGACATGGAAGGCATCGCCCTTTCGCATCCCGGCGTCACGAAGACCTATGCCATCCAGGCCGGCCGCGAGCTCCGCGTCATAGTGGGAGCCGAGAGCGTGTCCGACCAGCAGTGCGAGGAGCTCTCCACCGAGATCGCCCGCAAGATCCAGGACGAGATGACCTATCCCGGTCAGATCAAGATCACAGTCATACGCGAGACGCGCGCCGTCGCCATCGCCAAATAATTGTAAGTGACCATGGAAAACAAGAAAATCGACATCGAGATAAAGCCGGAAGTGGCCACTGGCCGCTACTCAAACCTGGCCATTATCACCCACTCCTCCAGCGAATTCATCATCGATTTCGCTCAGAACATGCCCGGGATGCCGAAGATGCAGGTTGCAAGCCGAATAATCATGACCCCTGAGCACGCCAAGCGCCTGCTCGGGGCCCTCACCGAGAACATACGCAAGTATGAGAGCCAGTTCGGTGAGATCCGCCTGCCCGCCGCTCCCATGATGATGCCACCGCTCAAGCCCGACGCCGAAGCCTGACACCAATCCTGACACCAATCCTGACACCAATACTAAAACCTCAATATCTTTGATGAACAATTATCCTCACTATCTCAAACGGCTGGAAGACGCTACCAGGAAATTCTGGAACAAACCGGCCCTCAACAACATAGGAGGCGAGACCTTCGACTACGCCCAGATGGCCACCCAGATCGAAAAGTTCCATCTCGTATTCGAAAAACTCGGCTTCAGGAAGGGCGACAAGATCGCCATCTGCGCCCAGAACGGTGCCCGCTGGGGAATGGCCTACCTGGCCGTCAACACCTACGGGACCGTGACCGTGCCTATCCTGGCCGACTTCACCGCCGACAGCGTCAACCATCTCGTGGATCACTCCGACAGCCTGGCCCTCTTTACCAACGCCGCCAAGTGGAAGACCCTCGACATCGCCCGGATGCCGAAGCTCCGCCTCGTGGTCGACGTGGATACCTGGGAGACCCTCTGGACCGCCGACGCCTCCGTGCAGGAGGTCTACGACAAGATGGACGCGATGTTCGAGGCCAGGTATCCCAACGGCTACGGCCCCGACGACGTACATTTCCCGACCGACAACTGGGACGAGCTTTCGACCATAAACTATACTTCCGGCTCGACCGGCGACCCCAAGGGCGTGATGCTCACCTACCGCAACTTCTCTGCAAACGTGGACTACAGCCAGCGCAACGTGCCGGCAGGCGACAAGATGGTGTCGATGCTGCCCATGGCCCACATGTACGGCCTGGTGATCGAGTTCATCTATCCGCTCTGCAACGGCACCTCCATCTACTGGATGGGCAAGGCCCCGACGCCCGCCGCGCTGATGAAGGCCTTCGCCGACGTGAAGCCCTACCTGCTGGTCACCGTCCCCCTCGTGATGGAGAAGATCTACAAGTCGAAGGTGAAGCCCACTCTCGACAAGCCGCTTATGAAGGTCCTGCTCAAGGTTCCCGGCGTCAACAGGGTCATCTACCGGAAAGTGAAGGACGGCCTGGTATCCGCGTTCGGCGGCAACGTCCAGGAGTTCATCATGGGCGGCGCTGCCCTCAACCCCGAGGTGGAGAGGCTGTTCAAGCGCATCAGATTCCCGTATCTGGTGGGCTACGGAATGACCGAGGCCTGCCCGCTGCTGGCCTATGAGCACTGGACCAAGTACGTGCCCGGAAGCTGCGGCAAGTGCGTCGACGTGGCGGAGGCCAGGATCGACTCCGAGGATCCCCAGCATGTCGTGGGCGAGATCCAGTGCCGTGGCGAGAACATCATGATAGGCTACTACAAGAACGAGGAGGCTACGAAGAACGCCTTCACCGAAGACGGCTGGCTCAAGACCGGCGATCTCGGAGTCATCGACGCGGAGGGCAACATCTTCATCCGCGGCCGCAGCAAGAACATGATCCTCGGCCCTTCCGGCCAGAACATCTATCCGGAAGAGATCGAAGCCATAGTCAACAACCAGGCCTACGTCCTCGAGTCCGTGGTGGTAGCCCGCGGCGGCAAGCTCGTGGCGCTGGTCTATCCCGACGAGCAGGCGGTCGCCAAGTCGCTGCTTGACGCCGAGGCCAAGGCCAACATCCCCGAGAACATACGTCTGGGCGCCAACCGGCAACTGCCTTCCTACAGCCAGATCTTCAAGGTGGAGATGGTCGAAATGCCCTTCGAGAAGACCCCGAAGCTGTCCATCAAGCGATTCCTTTACAAATAAATATCAACCAGTTAAAAAATAATTGAAAATGATTATTGAAAAAGTATTTGCAAGAGAGATCCTCGACTCTCGCGGCAACCCGACCGTTGAGGTCGACGTAGTCCTCGAAAGCGGCATCATGGGCCGCGCAGCCGTCCCCAGCGGAGCCAGCACCGGCGAAAACGAAGCCCTCGAACTCCGTGACGGCGACAAGGGCCGTTACCTGGGCAAGGGTACGCTCAAGGCCGTGGCCAACGTCAACGAAAAGATCGCCCCCGTGGTGGAAGGCATGAACGTCCTCGACCAGAGGCTCATCGACAAGACCATGATCGAACTCGACGGCACCCCGACCAAGCAAAACCTCGGCGCCAACGCCATTCTCGGCGTCTCCCTGGCCTGCGCACATGCCGCCGCCAACTACCTTGACATTCCCCTCTACCGCTATATCGGCGGCAGCAACGCCTTCACGCTCCCCGTGCCGATGATGAACATCGTGAACGGTGGCGCCCACAGCGCAGCCCCCATCGCCTTCCAGGAATTCATGATCCGTCCCGTCGGCGCCAGCTGCGAGAAGGAAGCCATCCGCATGGGTGCCGAGGTGTTCCACAACCTCGCCAAGCTGCTGAAGGCCCGCGGCCTGAGCACCGCAGTCGGTGACGAAGGCGGCTACGCCCCCAACTTCAACGGCATCGAAGACGCCCTCGATACCATCATGGAAGCCATCAGGAAGGCAGGCTACGAGCCCGGCAAGGACGTGAAGATCGCCATGGACTGCGCCGCTTCCGAGTTTGCCGTGCAGGAGAACGGCCAGTGGTTCTATGACTACCGCACCCTCAAGAACGGTACCCCGAAAGACCCCAACGGCAAGAAACTCTCCGCTGCCGAGCAGATCGACTACCTGGAGCAGCTCATCACGAAATATCCGATCGACTCCATCGAAGACGGTCTCGACGAGAACGACTGGGAGAACTGGGTGAAGCTCACAGAGCGCATCGGTGACCGTTGCCAGCTCGTGGGCGACGACCTGTTCGTCACCAACGTGAAGTTCCTGGAGAAGGGCATCAAGATGGGTGCCGCCAACTCCATCCTTATCAAGGTCAACCAGATCGGTTCGCTCTCCGAGACTCTCGACGCCATCGAGATGGCCCACCGTCACGGCTACACCACCGTCACGAGCCACCGTTCCGGCGAGACCGAGGACACCACCATCGCCGACATCGCCGTGGCCACCAACAGCGGCCAGATCAAGACCGGTTCGCTCTCGCGCACCGACCGC
>CAJONI010000065.1 GCA_905235995.1 uncultured Bacteroidales bacterium | reverse complement strand
CCCAGGACAAGACTCGAACTTGCACGCCCTAAAGCGGGCACCAGCCCCTCAAGCTGGCGTGTCTACCAATTTCACCACCTGGGCGGGAAACGGGACTGCAAATATACATCTTTTTTCTAACTTTGCACCCCCAATGGAGAAAAAATTAGATAAAAATTCGAAAAAGATAGCCGGAATGTTCGACAGCATCGCCGGAAAATACGACAGGATGAATCACGTCATGTCGCTGGGAATTGACCGATTATGGCGTCGCCGCTTCACCCGGCGGCTGTCTCGGAGGCTTCTGCCCGGCTCAGCCATACTAGACCTGGCATGTGGTACCGGCGACCTGACGAAGATGCTCGCCCTGCGCGGTTTCTCCGTCACCGGCCTTGACATTTCTCCGGAAATGATGGAAATAGGCAAGGAAAAATGTGCGGCACTGGACCCTATTCCGGCTTTCATGCTCGGCTCGGCCGATGCCATCCCCTTCCCCGACTCAAGTTTCGACGCCGTAACCATAGCCTTCGGCCTGCGTAACTTCGATCACAGGTCGGAGTGCCTGGCCGAGATAATGCGAGTTCTCAAGCCGGGCGGGCGCCTGGCGGTGCTCGAATTCGCTGTGCCCCGAAACCGGATCTGGCGGGCGATTTATCTCTTCTATTTCAGGAACGCAATGCATTGGATGGGCAGGGCCGTCAGAAGCGGCGAGGCCTATGGATATCTAGTCGACTCTGTACTTACCTTTCCCTGCTACGAAGATCTCTGCTGCGAATACGAAGCAGCCGGCTTCCAGGAAGCCGGCTACCTCAGCTGTTCGGGTGGCGTCGCACTTATCTACGAAGCCGTAAAACCCCTGAAAAAAGACTAGCGGACGCCGGAGTGGCCGCCGCCGGAGAAGCCGCCGCCACCGCCGAAGGAGGTGAACCCTCCCCCGCCGCCGAAGTTGAAGCCGCTGCCGGAAGAGCCACGGGGAACGCCATAGGTCGAAAATACGTTCGAATAGGCGTTCGTCATGCGTATGATGTTGTACATGTCGGGATAAGGAGCCGAGTACAATTGCTCGAACATCACAGGATTGATGTCCTTCAGCTCCTTCGCCACCTGGTCGGCGATGCCCACCAGCGCCGCGAAGATCAGATATTCGCGCCAGAGCGCCACTTCCGGGGTGGAGCGCTCCTTGATGAGGGTGGTATCTTCCAGGAATTTCTTGAATCCCACTATCTTACGATTCTCGGCACAGCCCGGATCGGTATACCTGCTACCCTGATAGTATGCTCCGCGACGCAGGGCTTCGAGGCCGGCATCGCGTACGCCGGAGGTCCACTCCACAAGGCGGCTGCTGTGGCGTCTGGCCCAGCGCGAGAATTCTTTCTCCTCGAGCACGGCATTGTCGCCCGCAGCCTCGAGCATCATGTCCCACAGGTCCTTCTCGCTCGCTGAAATCCTGGAGAAGTCGGCGCCTGGGTTGAAGTGCAGGTCCACCTTCCCGTCGGGAGTGGATACTGCCTGCAGGCAGCCTTCCTGAAGCATATGCAGTATCATGGCCGAGGCCACCGACTGCTTCCTGAGCTTGAACCCGGGCACGGTGGAAAGCACGTAGTGGTTCATCAGCAGGCTGTTGCCATAGGGAATCTCACGCGACCACGGGATGTCGCGCATGCGCACATTGCCGAAGGCCCGGCGCTGGTTGCGCTTGCTGGCTAAAACCGCAAAGAGGACGGCAGCGAAAGGCAGCAGGGCGTAGAACAGCGCCTGAAGCATCAGGAATATCTCTCCTATGATCCGCTCGAAACGCGACTTGGGCCTCTCGGTATCTCCGGCCCCTTCGAGAGCCCTGTCGAGCACCTCCCGGAAGGGTCGGTCCTGCACGCTGGGGGAATCGAAGACGCCCTTGTCGAAGCGCATCAGGACTATCACCTCGTCGCCCGGACGAAGCGTCTCATCGCTTTCAGTGACCACCCGTCCGTCTTCCTGCCATATCCTGCCGCCGAAGCCGAAACCCCAGATAAGGGTAAGCGAATCCATCTCGAAGCCGGGCTTCTCAATGGTCACCTTCACATGGTCCGTCTTGAAATCGTTCTCGGTGACGAACTCGTAGTGGATCATGTCGTAGTCCTGAAGGCTCTTGACCAGGTTTGTGAGAGTATAGTCGACCGTCCAGACATGGCGGCCGTAATCTCCTATGCCCCAGCAGATCTCGACACCGTCACGGGTATAGTTCAGGCCGCAGCGGCCGGCTTTTTCGTCGATGTCGCGGTCGGTGTCCCAGTCGCTCTCGGTGATATAGCGCTTCCCCTCGTCGTCGCTTACCGTAAGGTTGCGGATCTCCATGTCGCCCAGGTTCTCGCGGCCGAGATAGACCTCGGTGCCGCGCGAAAGGGTCATGTCCCAGACCTCGCGGATGTGGGCGCTGCCGTCGTCGGCCAGGATCACCTTGATGTCGAGGTCATTGACCCGGTTGTCGGCCAGTGCAGGAAGGATGGCCGCCAGGCAGAGCCAGGCGGCCAGCAACAGTTTCGCTCTCATGCGAAGGCTACAGCTTCATGGAAGGCATCTCGGCCTTTGCCTGATCCTGCTCGAGGTACTCGCGAGCTTCGAAGTGGAACATCGAGGCCACGATGGAGTCAGGGAACTGGCGGATGAGGCGGTTGTACTTCGTCACAGAATCGTTGTAGACCATCTGGCTCATACGCACCTGGTTCTGGTAGGTGTTGACGCTGTCCATGGTCTTGATATAGGTCTCGTTGGCCTTGAGCTCAGGGTATTTCTCCACCACGACGTTCAGGTGCTGCATCGCCTGCGAGAAGAGCTGCTCCTGAGCGTTGGCGTCGGCGGCGGTGCTGGCGCCGGTGATGGGACGGCGCTGCGCGATGGTATCGGTGATGGTCTTGTATTCGTGGTCAGAATAGCTCTTGGTCAGTTCGGCAAGGGCCTTGAGCGCATCCCAGCGACTGGCGAGCTGCACGCCAATCTGGCTCAGCCCGTTCTTGCAGATCTCTTCCTGCTTGACGAGTTTCCGCTGCACGGAAATCACCCATAAGACGAGGATGACGATGATGGCAATGATAATGATAGCTGTCATGGTTCGTGTGCTTAAAAAATATGTTCAGGTTTCAGTTTCAACGGTCTATTCCTTGGTGACCTTCTCGAGCCACTTGACCATGCCGAGCATTATCGACATGGACACAAGGCAGATGACGAGGAACACCATCCAGCACTTCCAGATCGGCCAGGCGTTGAGCATGATGGGGCCGACGAAGATGAAGAGGTTGCCGATGGCGGTGGCGCCCAGCCAGAGGCCCTGGCAGAGGCCGACCATGTTCCTCGGAGCAACCTTCGAGACAAAGCTCAGGCCCAGAGGCGAGATCAGAAGTTCCGCGACCGTGAGGAAGAAGTAGATGACGAACATCACCCAGTAGCCGGATTTATGCAGGCCGGCCGCGGCCATCTGGACGGAGTCCATGGCGCGGAATTCGTCGCCGGAAGGATAGTGGTTCACCAGCGAGAGCACTACCAGGAAGAGGTAGGCAAGGCCGGCGATGAACATGCCGTAAGCTATCTTGCGGGGCGTGGATACGCCTTTGCCCTTGCGCACGAGGGCTGCGAAGATGCCCATCACTATAGGGGTGAGAATGATGACGTAGAGGGGGTTGAGGGCCTGCGAGATCTCGGGGGCGATCCTTGAGGAGTCCACGAAGTCACGGGCGAAGACCATCAGCGACTGGCCGTTCTGGTGGAAACTGAGCCAGAAGAAGATGGCGATGCCGAGCACTGCGAACAGGGCAGCCATGCGCTGCTTGATCTCCTTGGCCATGGCGAGTTTCTCTTCCTGCGTGTATTCGACGCTCTGCGCTGCGACCTTCTTGCCGGGCTGCGGGAATTTATGCTTGGTAGCCAGGAAGATAAACAGCGAAGTCAGCATAGCGACGGCCGAAACGATGAAGGCCCAGTGGATACCGGTGTTGAACACCTGCACATAGTCGGAGCAGAACTGCGCCGGGTTGGCGAGGACGGCGGGGTCCGTCACGGAAGCATTGGCCGTCTCAATGAATTTCTGGGTCTCGACAATCGAGGTCTCACCACCGATGAACTTGTGGCACAGACCGGTCATGTCGGCATTGTAGATGAAATTGCTGCGGCCCAGCCACCACTTGCGGAGCATGGGTGCGATGAACGGGGCGATGACGCCGCCGATGTTGATGAACACGTAGAAAATCTGGAAGCCGGAGTCGCGCTTGTCCTTGGCGATCTTCAGGGCTTCGGGACCTTTCTTGGCCTCTTCGGCCTCGAATTCGTCGTAGAGCTTGCCGACCAGGGCCTGCAGGTTGCCCTTGAACAGGCCGTTGCCGAAGGCGATGCAGAGCAGGGCCAGGCAGGTGAAGATCAGTATGCCCCACCAGCCACCGTTGCCGTCGGCCACCATGCCGCCCACCTTGCTGAAGAGCGGGATGGCAAGGGCCACGTAGCCGGCCGCCATGATGAACAGGCCTGTCTGGATCGTACGGTTGTAGTTCTGCGTCTTGTCGGCGATCAGGCCGCCCACGAGGGCGAGGATATATATGCCGAAATAGAAAAACGAATAGATGAGGCCGGCCGTGCCGTCGGGAAGGCCGAATTTCGACACGAGGAAGAGCAGCAGCACGGCGTTCATGATATAGTAGCCGAAGCGCTCGCCCATGTTGCTCAAAGCCGCGGCCACCAGGCCTTTCGGATGCTCCTTGGCCTTATTCAGGTAGTACACCAGGAAGACCGCCACGATAACGAGGATCAGGCACAGCAGCACCATCGTAGCGTTGCTGTTCCACAGATAGGCAAAAAAGTTCATATCGTATACGTTGTTGTTGTTTTCACATTATACAAAAATAGTAAATAAATGTGAAAAACCAATAAATCAACGCACGCGGTTCAGATAGCAGTCGAGGGTGTTGCGCATGAGCATGGCGATGGTCATGGGGCCGACGCCGCCGGGGACTGGTGTGATCCATCCTGCTTTTTCAGAGGCTGATGCGAAGTCGATGTCGCCGCAGAGCTTGCCGTCGGCGCCACGGTTGATGCCTACGTCGATCAGGATGGCGCCTGGCTTTACCATATCGCCGGTGATGATGTGCGGGCGGCCTACGGCTGCGATGATGATGTCGGCGGTGCGAGCTATTTCTCCGAGGTTCCGGGTGCGGGAATGGGCGATGGTTACGGTGGCGTTCTCATTGAGCAGCAGGGTCGCCACCGGCTTGCCGACGAGTTCTCCGCGGCCCACGACGAGGGCGTGCCTGCCTTCTATCGTCTCGCCGGTGGTCTTGATCAGGTGGATGCAGGCGCGGGGCGTGCAGGGGGCGACGTAACCCTGCTTCATCGTGAAGCCGGATTTCATGCCGAAGAAGCCGTCCACGTCTTTTTCGGGGGCTACGGCTGCGATGACGGCGTCCTTGTCGATGTGTTTCGGGACGGGCAGCTGTACGAGGATGCCGTCGACTGTAGGGTCGGCGTTGAGCCGGGCGATAACCTTCAGGAGTTCTTCCTGGGTAGTCTGTTCGGGCATGCGGATGACTTCGGAGACGAAACCGACCTTCTTGGCAGCGATCTCCTTGTTGCGCACGTACACCTGGCTGGCGGGGTCTTCGCCGACGATGATGACCGTCAGGCCCGGCCGACGGCCGTACTTCTGCTCAAGTTCAACGACTTCCCGCTGCATCTCTTCATACAGCCCTGCAGCAATGGCTTTTCCGTCTATGACCTTTCCCATGTTAACTTGCGTCATTCCGGGCTTGACCCGGAATCTAAAGTACAAATTTCGCGATATCTTTCCGATAAAACAAGTTGTCGCAGCTGATTTGGGCTACGCCTGCATAGCAGCGGCGGGCGGCTTCCTTCATGGTCGGAGCCTCGGAGACGACCATCAGGACGCGGCCGCCGGCGGTTACCATGCCGTCATCGGTACGCTTCGTGCCCATATGGTAGATTCTCTCGGAAAATTCGGGCGAAACTGCGATCGGGGCGCCTTTTGAGTAGCTGCCGGGATAGCCCTTCGAGGCCATCACCACGCCCATCACGGAGGCGACTTTCCAGCTGAGCGCCGGAAGCGCGCGGCCTTCCGCAGCGGCTTCGAACACTTCGTAGATGTCGCTCTCCAGGCGCGGCAGCACGACCTCCGTCTCAGGGTCGCCGAAACGCGCATTGAACTCAATCACCTTGATTCCGGCCGGGGTCTTCATCAGACCGCCGTAGAGCACACCGCTGAGCGGTGTCCCGGCATCGGCCATCGCATCGGCGACGGGCTGCAGGATCTTCGTCACAGCGAAATCATATTCTTCGTCAGAGATGAACGAAAGGCCGCTCCTGCCCGTGGCAAACGATTCCGTGTAGGCACCCATTCCGCCCGTATTCGGGCCGGCGTCGCCGTCGAAGGCACGTTTGTGGTCCTGCGCGGCCACCATCGGCCGCACCTGACGTCCGGAAACAAAGGCCATCAGCGAGAACTCGGGACCGGAGAGGAACTCCTCAATCACCACCTTCCCTTCCACGTAGCGGCCGTCCAGCAGCATGTCGCGCAACGCAGCTTCGGCCTCGGCCGCGGTCGTGGCCACGACCACGCCCTTGCCTGCTGCCAGGCCGTCGTACTTGATAACCGTCGGCAGAGAACCTGCCTGTACATAGGCCCAGGCCTTATCGAAGTCGGTAAACGTCTGATAGGCAGCGGTAGGGACAGCGGCCCCGGCCATCAGCCGCTTGGCGAAATCCTTGCTGGACTCGATGGCGGTCGCAGCCTGTGTGTGGCCGAAGATCTTCAGCCCCGCCTCCCTGAACCTGTCGACGATACCCACGGCCAGCGCGGCCTCGGGTCCCACGACCGTAAGGTCGATCATCTTCTCCTGCGCAAAACGCAGCAGTCCCTCGACATCCGTATCTTTCAGCGGCACGCATTCCGCCTGCGCGGCAATCCCTGCGTTGCCCGGCGCGCAATATATCTCACCGACCTGCGCCGAGCGCGCCAGCGCATCCACGATGGCGTGCTCCCGCCCGCCTCCACCAACAACCAGTACTTTCTTGAGCATATAGTCAGTGTTTAAAGTGCCTTACGCCTGTGAAGAGCATCGTGATGCCGAGTTCGTCGGCTTTGGCGATGGAATCTTCGTCACGGATGGAGCCGCCGGGCTGGACGATGGCCGTGACGCCGTATTGGGCGGCGAGGGCCACGGTGTCACCGAAGGGCAGGAATCCGTCGGAGGCCAGCACCAGGCCTTCCGTGAAGCCGGCGGCCTGCGCCTCCTTCAGGGCGATCTCCGCCGAACCTACGCGGTTCATCTGGCCGGCGCCGACGCCAAGGGTATGCCCGTCTTTCAAAACTGCTATCGCATTGGATTTCACGTGCTTGACGATACGCCAGCCGAAGTCCATGTCGCGCAGTTGTGCCTCGGTAGGCTTGACGCGGGTGACGCACATCTCCGGCACTATGGCCTCAACCGCAGTGTCGAGCCGCTGTACGAGCATTCCCCCGTTGACACCCACATACTGTATCGGAGCCTCAGCGACAGGTTCCATCGCCACCTCCAGCACCCGCAGATTCTTCTTCGACGAGAGAATCTCAAGAGCTTCAGGAGTAAACGAAGGCGCGATGACAATCTCCAGGAAGATGGGCTTCATCCCCTGCGCCACCTCCGCGGTCAGCTCGCGGTTGACCGCCACGATGCCCCCATAGATGCTCACCTTGTCGGCCTCGTAGGCCGCCTGCCAGGCCGCCTCGATGGTCTCCCCCACCGCTGCTCCGCAAGGATTCATATGCTTGAGAGCCACACAGAAAGGTTCGGCGAAGTCGCGCACGATGTTCAGCGCCGCGTTCGCGTCCTGGATGTTGTTGTAGGACATCTCCTTGCCCTGAATCTGCCGGGCGAAGGCCAGGGAATACGGCTCAGGCTTCAGGGCCGCGAAGAACTTCGCGTCCTGGTGAGGATTCTCGCCGTAGCGCAGCGGCTGCTTCAGGTCGTATTCCAGGAAAAGCTTCTCCGGAAGACCGGCCTGGGCCCGCATGTAGCGCGCGATCATAGTGTCGTACTGCGCCGTGTGCGTGTAGGCCTTGGCCGAGAGTTCGAGCCGCGTGGCAGCCTGGGTGTTGCCTGAGGTGCGGATCTCGTCGAGCACCCGCCCGTAGTCGGCAGGGTCGCAGACCACCGTCACGTCCTTCCAGTTCTTGGCCGCGCTGCGCAGCATCGACGGACCCCCGATGTCGATGTTCTCGACCGCATCTTCCATCGTCACGCCCGGCTTCGCGATGGTCGCGGCGAAGGGATAGAGATTTACGCACACAAGGTCGATGAACTCGATGCCGTTGTCGCGGAGGGCCTGAAGATGCGACGGCAGGTCGCGCCGGGCCAGCAGGCCCCCGTGGACCTTCGGGTGCAGGGTCTTGACACGTCCGTCGCAGATTTCCGGGAAGCCCGTGACCTCGCTGATGCCTATGGTCTTAACTCCTTCCTGCTCCAGCAGGCGCTGCGTGCCGCCCGTGGCGATGATATCCCAGCCGAGGGAGGAAAGGGCCGCGGCGAAGGCCGCCACGCCCGTCTTGTCGCTTACGCTGATCAGTGCTCTCATTGCAGTAACTTATTGATTGTCTCCACATAGAGACGATGTTCGATTTTCTGGCCGATGCGGTGCACCTCGGCCGGGTCGGAGCCCTCGTAAGGGAAGGCTTCCTGCGCGATGATCTTCCCGCCGTCAAGCGTCTCGTCGACCCAGTGGATGGTGATGCCGTAGACCTTCACGCCGTAGGCCACGGCGTCCTCCACTGCGTGCGCACCCTTGAACGCAGGCAACAGCGCGGGATGGATGTTGATGATGCGGCCGCCATAGCGCTCAAGCAGCGTCGGGCCGATGATACGCATGTAGCCCGCAAGGCACACCAGGTCGATGCCCAGCGCGTCCATGCGATCCGCGATCTCACGCTCGAAATCCGCCTTGCTGGCGTAGGACCTGGGACTGAAGCAGAAGGCCGGGACGCCGAAACGCTCAGCCCTCTCCAGCACCTTCGCGCCCGGCACGTCACACACGAGCAGTGCCACGCGGGCGTCGATGCGCCCGTCGGCGCAGGCCTGCGCTATGGCCTCGAAGTTGGTGCCGGAACCGCTGGCAAATATCGCTATCTTCTTCATTTCAAGATGATATTGACACCGGGGACATCAGTGACACGGCCAATGACGGAAGCCTTGCGGCCGGCCTTGGAAAGAAGGGAGATGGCCTCTTCGGCTTCAGCCGCATCGAGGGCCAGCACCATGCCCACACCCATGTTGAAGATGTTGAACATCTCCCGGTGCGGGATGCCGCCCCACTTCTCCAGGGCCTTGAATACGGGCAGGATCTCCCAGCTACCTTCCTCCACCTCAATCCCCTGCCCCGGCTGCAGGATGCGCGGGATGTTCTCGTCGAAGCCGCCGCCCGTGATGTGGGCCACGCCGTGCACGTCGCAGTGCCGGATGACTTCCAGCACTTCCTTGACATAGATGTTCGTCGGGGTGAGCAGCACCTCGCCGAGTACCCGGCCGTCCAGCTCAGGGCAGCGCTCCTGCAGGGAGAGGCCTGCGTCGGCCACTATCTTGCGCACAAGGCTGAAGCCGTTGGAATGCACACCGCTCGAAGCGATGCCCACCAGCACGTCGCCCACGGCCACTTTCGAACCGTCGATGAGCCGGCTCTTCTCCACCACGCCGACAGTGAAGCCGGCGATGTCGTATTCTCCGTCGGCATACATGCCCGGCATCTCGGCGGTCTCGCCGCCCACCAGCGCACAACCGGCCTGGCGGCAGCCTTCCGCCACTCCGCTGACGATGGCCTCGATCTTCGCGGGAACATTATGACCTACAGCCACATAATCGAGGAAGAACAGCGGCTCGGCGCCCTGAGCCAGCACGTCGTTGACGCACATGGCCACGGCGTCGATGCCGATGGTGTCGTGCCTGTCCATCGCGAAGGCGATCTTGAGCTTCGTGCCCACACCGTCGGTGCCGCTCACAAGTACAGGTTCGCGATAGCCCAGCGACGCAAGGTCGAACATGCCGCCAAAGGAGCCTATGCCGCCCATCCATCCGGGACGCCTGGTCGAAGCCACATGCTGCTTGATGCGCCTCACCACCTCATATCCTGCTTCCAGGCTTACGCCCGCCTTTTCATAATCTATAGCCATAACTATTTCTTTCTGAAGTAATTCACTGCATTTTCAAAGATCGATTCGCCCACCTGCGAGGGAATGTTGCGGTAGAGGTCGGCACCTCGCCGCTCTGAGTGGCCCATCTTGCCAAGGACGAGGCCATCGGGGCTGACGATGCCCTCGATGGCATAGGAAGAGCCGTTGGGATTGCAGGGCGATTCCATCGTAGGTTCGCCCGTCGCGGGATCGGCATAGCGGAAGGCCACCTGGCCGTTGGCGAAGAGATGCCTGGCCTGCTCGGGACTGACCACGAACTTGCCTTCGCCATGGCTCACGGCCACGGTGTGGAGTTCGCCCGCCTGGAAGCCCGCGAGCCACGGCGAGCGTGTCGAAGAGACGACCGTCGTAACCAGCTGTGACACATGCCGGTTGATATCGTTGCGGAAGAGCGTGGGATCGGTGGCCGTCACGCCCAGCTTGCCGTCGGGCAGCAGGCCGCTCTTGACCAGGGCCTGGAAACCGTTGCAGATGCCAAGGATGAGACCCTTGCGGGCGAGCAGCGCCTGCAGCTGCGCGGCGACCTTCGGGTTACCGAGCACATTGGCGATGAACTTGCCGCTTCCGTCCGGTTCGTCTCCAGAGGAGAAGCCGCCCGAGAGGGCGAGGATCTGGCACTCGGCCAGGCCGCGGCAGAGCGCGTCTATGGAGTCGAGCACGTCCTGTTCAGTGAGGTTGCGGAACACCAGGAAACGGGTGCGGGCACCGGCGCGACGGAAAGCCGAGGCGGTGTCGTAGTCGCAGTTGGTGCCGGGGAAGACCGGCAGCAGCACGAGCGGCTGCCCGATGGCGTCACCCGGATAAACGGGCGCGTCATTGCGGGAGAAAACATCCGCGAAATCCGGCACGGGATGAGCGGGGAACGGGGTCCGCTCGGGGTAGATTTCAGCGAAGCGGGCGAAGCAGGCTTTGCGCAGGGATGCGAGCGACATCTGCACGCCGTTGAGCACGACATCGCCGTCGGTCACAGTGCCGAGCAGCAGCGCACAAGGATCCTTCAGCTCTTCCGTCGCCTCAACGACGAGAGAGCCGTAACCTAGGCGGAAGAGCTCAGCTTCAGGCAGTTGCACGTCGAAGCCGAAGCGGTTGCCGAAGGCCATCTTGGAGAGGGCCTCCCCTACGCCGCCGAAACCCACCGCCCAGGCCGCCACGATGTGGCCGGCCCCGATCTGTTCGTGGACATAGCTCCAGAGTTGTTTCAGTGCATCGGTATCGGGCATGCGGTCAGCCAGCGGCTTGTGCCGCAGCAGGTAGATGCGGTGGCCCTTTTGCTTGAACTCGGGCGAGATGACCCTCGACGCTTTTACCGGAGTGATGCCGAAGGCGATCAGCGTCGGCGGCACGTGGATCTGTTCGAAGGTACCGCTCATCGAGTCCTTGCCGCCTATAGAAGGCAGGCCGAGCGCCGTCTGCATGCGCAAGGCGCCCAGCAGGGCCGACAGCGGCTTGCCCCAGGTATGCGGGTCGGCAGTCATGCGTTCGAAGTATTCCTGGTAGGAGAAACGCATGGCGGACCAGTCTCCGCCGGCGGCCGCAACCTTGGTGCAGGCCTCAACCACGGCGTAGGCCGCTGCATGGTACGGGCTCCAGGTAGCCAGGTCGGGGTTGTAGCCGAAAGCCATCATGCTGGCGGTGTCGGTCTCGCCCGACACGGGCAGTTTCTGAACGGAAACCTGCGACTCTGTGTCCTGCCAACGGCCGCCGAAGGGCATCAGCACCGTGGAACTGCCGATGGTGGAGTCGAACATCTCTATCAGGCCCTTCTGCGAAGTGACGTTGGGCGAAGCGAGCAGCGATTCGAGCCGCTCCTGCAGAGTGGAGCCTTCCACTGCGATGCCGAACGGGTCGCGGTCTTCAACCGGCAGGATGGCTGCCTGGGCGAAATGCCGGGCCCCGGCGCTGTCGATGAAGCTGCGGGGCAGGTCGGCCACCAGCTGCGCTCCGTTGTATATCTGCATGCGCCCCGTGTCGGTCACGTCGGCCACATGGTTAACCTCGATGTTTTCTTCGGCGCAGAAGCGCTCGAACGCGGCGAGGTCGGCTGCCGCGATGACCACCGCCATGCGTTCCTGCGACTCGCTGATGGAGAGCTCCATGGCGTTAAGGCCCGCATATTTCACGGGCACGCGGTCGAGATGAATCTCCAGGCCGTCGGCCAGCTCGCCTATGGCCACGCTCACGCCGCCGGCGCCGAAGTCGTTGGACTTCTTGATAAGTTTCGAGACCTCGGGACGGCGGAACAGCCGCTGGAGCTTGCGCTCTTCGGGAGCGTTGCCCTTCTGCACCTCGCTGCCGCAGGTGGTCAGCGAAGCCCCGGTATGTCCCTTGGATGAGCCGGTTGCGCCTCCTATGCCATCGCGGCCAGTGCGTCCGCCGAGCAGCAGTATCACGTCGCCCGGTGCAGGGCGCTCGCGCGTCACCTGCGCGGCAGGGACTGCGCCCACCACCGCACCGACCTCCATCCTCTTGGCAGTGTAGCCCTCGTGGAAAATCTCGCGCACATGGGTCGTGGCCAGGCCTATCTGGTTGCCGTAGCTCGAATAGCCCGCAGCGGCCTTGCGGCTGATGACCCTCTGCGGCAGCTTCCCGGGGAGGGTCTCGTCGACAGGTTTCCAGATGTCGCCCGCACCGGTCACCCGCATGGCCTGGTAGACATAGGCACGGCCGGAGAGCGGGTCGCGTATGGCCCCGCCGAGGCAGGTCGCGGCGCCGCCGAACGGCTCGATCTCGGTGGGATGGTTGTGGGTCTCGTTCTTGAGCTGCAGCAGCCACTTCTCGGGCTTCCCGTCGACGTCCACGTCGATCACTATGCTGCAGGCGTTGTTCTCTTCGCTATCCTCCTGGTTGTCCAGCACGCCCTTGTGCTTCAGGTAGCGGGCGCCGATTGTGGCCAGTTCCATGAGGCATAGAGGTTTATGGTCGCGCCCCAGCTCGTGGCGGATGGCCTCGAACTGCCGCAGGCCGGCTTCCAGGGCCGGCTTGATGAAGGAATCCTCCACGCTGATCGCGGTCAGCTCGGTAGTGAAGGTGGTGTGGCGGCAGTGGTCGCTCCAATAGGTGTCGAGGATGCGGAGCTCGGTTTCGGTGGGGTTGCGGCCCTCACTGCGGAAATGCAGCAGTACCTCGCGGAGGTCGTCGGCATTCATGGCCAGGCCCCATTCTTTGCAAAAAGGAGCCAGTTCGCTTTCCTGCATCTCGATGAAGCCTTCGAGCGAGGCGAGAGGACGCACGGAAGCATCTTCCCCGCCCGCATACACCGAGAGGTCCTTTTCGCGCGCCTCAACCGCGTTGATAAAGTAGCGGCGCACTGCATCCATCCCCTCGTCGGAGAAGTCGTCGTCGAAAACAAGCAGCCTGCCGCTGTGGATGGTCACGTCGGCTGCAGGGTCGACCAGGTGAACGCAGTCCAGGGCGGAGGCGGCGCGCTGGTCGAACTGGCCCGGGAGAAACTCCACGGCCAGATAGCGGCAGCCCTCCGGTTCGAAGCTGTCGCTCACCGTGTCGGACACTCTCTCTCCGAAGACCGTATAGCGGCATTTCTCCAGCAGTTCATCGCTGAAGCCGGACAGGTCGTAGAGATTGATCAGCCGGAGCTTACGCAGGCTAAGGCCCAGATTCTCGTTGAAGTCCTTCCGGAGGCTTTCGGCCTCGACCTGGAAGGCTGGTTTCTTTTCGACGAAGAGACGACGGCTCATGGACGATGGGTTAAAATTCGGTATTCAGCACTTTTTCAGCCTGTTCCTTGCGGAAGGCTTCCAGTTTTGCAGCAAGGGCGGAGTCCTGCAGGGCGAGTATGCCCACGGCATAGAGAGCGGCGTTCTTCGCACCGTCGATAGCCATGGTGGCCACGGGTATGCCGCTGGGCATCTGCACGATGGAAAGCAGGGAATCCATGCCGTCGAGCGCTTTGCTGCGGATGGGGATGCCTATCACGGGCAGGGTCGTCAGGGCGGCGGCCATGCCGGGCAGATGGGCGGCTCCGCCTGCCCCGGCTATCACGATGCCGAAGCCGCGGTCGCGCAGGCCGGCCATGTATTCCATGAAATACTGCGGGGTGCGGTGTGCGCTGATCACCTTCTTTTCATATCCGACTCCAAACGATTCGAGGGTCTCGCAGGCGGCTTTCATCGTCTCCCAGTCGCTCTTCGACCCCATGAGGACACTGACTTTCATCTTTCTTCTTTTAACGCCGACGGCTTGTGCTCCGCTGCTCTGTTTTTCCGTTCCAAGGCCTGAGAAAATGGCCTTGGCCCGGAAAAACACCCGCTGCTGCGCACAAGCGCGCCGATCGGAATGATCGTTACTATTATACAAATATATACCTCAGGACAAACAGCACGGCGAGGACCCACATCGTGGGACTGATTTCCTTCGCCTTGCCGGTAAGGGCGTAGAGTACTACGTAGGAGATCACGCCGATCAGGATGCCGTCGCTGATGCTGTAGGTCAGCGGCATCATGATCAGTGTCAGGAAGGCGGGGATGCTCTCGCGGTAGTTGGTCCAGTCGATCCTCGTGACCGGCTGCATCATCATCATGCCGACGATGATCAGCGACGGAGCCGTGGCGGCACCGGGGATGGCGAGGAACAAGGGCGAGAAGAAGAGCGCAAGGGCGAAGCAGGCCGCGACGGCGAATGCCGTCAGGCCGGTGCGTCCGCCGGCGCCCACACCCGCCGAGCTCTCGACATAGGTCGTGGTGGTGGAGGTACCCATGCAGGCGCCGGCGATGGTGCCGATGGCGTCGGCCATGAACACCTTCTCTGCGTCCTGGATGTGGCCTTTCTCATCTACGAAGCCGGCTTTCTGGGCCGTGCCTATCACCGTTCCCATGGTATCGAAAATGTCGATGAACAGGAAGGTGAACACGACTATCAGCATGTCCCAGCTGAAGATTCTGTGCCACTCGAACTGGAAAGCGGTGGGAGCCAGGCTGTCGGGCATGGCCATGATGCCGTTGAAGTGCGTGATGGCCTCCCCTGTCGCGGGATCCTTGATGAACATGCCGATGACGGCAGTGGCGAGGATACCGATGAGGATACCGCCACGGACATGGAGCATCACCAGCGTGCAGCTGATCACCATGCCTATCACGGAGAGCAGCGCGGTACCCTTGGTCACGTCACCGAGGGTCACCAGCGTAGCTTCGCTGCCCACCACCAGGCCCGCATGCTGCAGGCCGATGAAGGCGATGAACAGGCCTATGCCGGCGCCTATGGCATTCTTGAGGCTCAGGGGAATGGCGTCAAGTATCCATGTGCGCACCCTGGTGAGCGTAAGTACTACGAAAATCAGGCCCTCGATGAGCACCGCCGTCAGGGCGAACTGCCAGGTATGGCCCATCGTCAGGCAGACCGTGTAGACGAAGAACGCATTCAGGCCCATGCCCGGCGCCAGCGCCAAAGGCTTCTTGGCCCAGAATGCCATCACCAGCGTAGCGATGATGGCAGCAAGGGCGGTCGCAGTGAAAACGCTGCCTCCGGGCATGCCCGGAAGCGCGCTGAAGATAGCCGGGTTGACGGCCAGGATGTAGGCCATCGTGAGGAAGGTCGTCAGACCCGCCACCAACTCGGTCCGGACGGCATGTTTCTCCGGATTGAAGCCGAAAGCCTTAGTGAGGAAACCAGCCATGCATCAGTCTTTTAGAAGACCCACTTGACACCGAGGCAGGGACGGGCGCGGAAACCGCGGGTCGTGCCGAAATCGTAGCTGAGTTCAACCTCGCCGCCGATATTGAAGTGCTCGGTACCGCAATCGTACCAGAGCTGCGGTTCGGAGAGGAATACGACGTGCGACAGCGAAGCGGACATATCCTTGCCGGTCACCACGTGATCTTCCCACCAGAAATCAGCGAAACCACTGAAGCGGAGGCCTTTCGCGCCGAAGATGTCCTGCAGGCCCCACACGGCCGTGAACTGCATGGGCACTCTCTGGGCCGTCTTCAGGATACCTTTATACAGCACCTTCAGGTTGAGGGTGTTGCGATAGTCCTTGCTGTGAAGGAAAAAGTCGGCACCGGCCAGGAATGCGTGGTTGATGCCATATCCCTTATATGCACCGCCATTGTACTCAACGTGGGCGCTGAGGAACGACACGGGGCTGTTCTGCCAGAAGTTGAGGCAGCGTGCGACTTCCATATAGGTGCCGGCAGGAGACTGGGTGTCCCCCATTGATTTCTTCAGTGCGAAGTCGTGGTCGACGAAGAAGAAAGTGTTACCGCCCTTGTCGGTATAGAAACCTTCAATGGTCGTGGTGATCTGCTGGCGGTCCTTGCCGAAATCGTAGAAAACCTGGATGTTGGTCTGAGCGTTGGCCGTAGTGAAAGCTACGGTGCAGAGCAGCAGTGCGACAAAGAGTTTCTTTTTCATGGATTGTGAAAGATTATGTTTTGGGTTAAATGGTTGCTTGGGTTAAAGTTTGGCATGCTCGGGATGCTCCTCGCGCCAGTTGGGGTTGCGGGTAGAACCGCCCAGGTTGACGGTGATGTCGCCGCGTAGGTTCGAGCCGAATTCGTAGTCCTTGCCAGGGAGGATCGCGTTGAGGACGATGCCCACGAGAGCCGCGACGGCCAGGCCGCTGAGCGAGCTGAAGCCGATGGAAATCGAGTCATTGGCGCCGTACTTGATACCGATGGCCAGCACAAGGATGAGGGCAGCGATGATGAGGTTGCGGGAAATCGTGAGGTCGACCTTGTTGTCCACGAGGTTTCGCACACCCACGGCGGAGATCATACCGTAGAGTACCAGGCTGACGCCTCCGATGGTGGCGGCGGGCATCGCGCCGATCAGCGCGGCGAACTTCGGGCAGAAGCTCAGCAGGACGGCGAAGATGGCGGCCAGACGGATCACGCGGGGGTCGAAGACGCGGGTGAGGTTGAGCACGCCGGTGTTCTCGCCGTAGGTGGTGTTGGCGGGGGCACCGAAGAGCGAAGCCAGGATGGTGGCGCAGCCGTCGCCCATCAGGGTACGGTGCAGGCCCGGATCCTCAAGATAGTTCTCGCCGGTGGTCGAGGAGATGGCGCACATGTCGCCGATATGCTCGACCATCGTTGCCAGCGAGATGGGCAGGATGGCGATGATGGCCGCCACTACGAGGCCCCAGTTGGGGTTCTTTACGACAGCGAAAGCCGTGTCCTGCATATGGAACGGAGTTCCAAGCCAGGATGCTTCCTTCACGCCGCTGAAATCGCACAGGCCGAAGCAGGCCGCCACGATGTAGGAGCCCAGCACACCCATGAGGATGGGGACGATCCTGACCATGCCCTTGCCCCAGATGTTGCACACGACGATGATGGCGATGGCCAGCAGGGCTATCCACCAGTTCGTGTTGCAGTTGGCGATGGCGGAGCCGGAGAGCGTAAGGCCGATGGCGATGATGATGGGGCCGGTGACCACCGGAGGGAAGAACCTCATGACCTTCTTGGGGCCGTAGGCAGCGAAGAGACCGGCAAGCACGAAATACATCAGACCTGCGCATGCCACGCCTATGCAGGCGTAAGGAAGCGATTCAGCAACAGTGAGACCCTGTTCGGTGCCCACCTGGACCACCGCGGCGTAACCGCCGAGGAATGCGAAGGAGGAACCCAGGAAGGCAGGTACCTTCCATTTGGTGAGGAGGTGGAACAGAAGGGTTCCCATACCGGCAAAAAGAAGGGTTGCCGATACCGACAACCCTGTAATCACGGGAACCAGGACCGTTGCCCCGAACATCGCGAAGAGATGCTGGAGACCGAGCAACGTCATTTTGGGTTTGCCGAGCGTACGGGCGTCGTAGATGGCTTGGTTGTTGATGGATTTGGACATAGAAAATTTTTTCGCAAATATATGGCAAGCTTTGCAAAAAACAATGCCCTGGCAAAAAAACTTTATCAACACTTTGCCAACAAGACCGCCCGACAGCGGCGGAAGCCCATCACACTATGGTAATGATGTGCGAAAAGCCTGTGATGTCGAACACTTCCTTCACCTGGGGCTTCATGTTCTTGAGCACAAGCTTCGCACCGCGGGCCGATACGGTCTTCTGGAGCATGAGGAACATGCGAAGGCCCTGACTGCTGGTGTATTCCATGCCGGTGCAGTCGACATCGATTTCCTGGTGTGAGCCGGTCATCAGCGGAGTGATGTCCTTCTGGAACTGATCGGCATTGGTGGTGTCGAGACGACCTTCAAGGGTCACGAGGGCCTTGGAACCCTCTTCATTGATAGTTACGTTCATGGTAGCTTAATGATTATGTTATTATTATTTCCAACGTATTGTCATGATGGTTATATCGTCGTTCTGTTCGGCGCCCTCGGTGAAGGCTGTCAGCGACTCGAGCAGGCTCGCGACCAACGCCGCGGAGCTGCGGTCCCCGGGCTGTGATGACATCCATTCCAGGAGCCTCTCCTCACCGTATTGCCGCTTGTCGTCACGCTCTGCCTCGGTGACGCCGTCGGTGTAGAGACAGAGGCTGGTTCCGGGGGTGATGGTGATGCTCTCTTCCTGATAAGGGAAGCCCGGGAACAGGCCTGCGGCCAGGTTCGGCCTGGCATGCAGGAATTCGGCCTTGCCGTCGGGAGGAAGCAGGACGATAGGATTGTGGCCCGCGTTGCAATAGGTCATCTCCCCTGTCTCAAGGTTGAGCCTGGCTATGAAAAGCGTGACGAAAAGTTCCGCGTCGTTGCCGTCGCACAGAGTGTCGTTGACTCGCGACATGACATCCGCCATATTCATGCCCATGGCACCTACGAAACGCAACGCAGCACGGGTTATGGCCATGAACAGGGAGGCGGGAACCCCCTTGCCCGACACGTCGCCCACTGCGAAGTAGAGCGTATTGTCGTTGATGTGGAAGTCGTAGAGATCGCCGCCGACTTCGCGGGCAGGATGGACCAGGGCGCATAGCTGCAGTCCTTCGATCTGGGGGAAGTCGGTGGGCAGCAGGGACATCTGAATGTCTCTGGCGATGCCCAGCTCACTCTCGTATCGCTCCTTGGCAGCAGTGGTGCTCTTGAGCCTTTCCATGTAGTCGTTGATGGAACGGACCATGAAGGACAGTGAATCTCTCAGGTCGCGCAATTCGTCTTCCGTCTTGACCTCCGGTATATGTGTCTGGAAATCACCTCCTGCTATCGACAGTGCCGCCCTGCTGAAATCCTCTATGGGCTTGGTCTCATAGCGTATGATCCTGCGGCTGCCAAGGAAGAGGACGGTCATACCTAATATAAGTATTGAGAGCATGATCCAGTTCATGATCGACAGGACCTTGTAGAGGTCGGAGTAGAAGCACATCATGGCAAGGCACCAGCCGTTGCTGAGCGGTCCGTAGAGGGTGAACCTGCCCTGGCCCTGATATTTGTAGGAGATGAAGTTCCTGCCGCCTGAGAGCATGTCGCGGGCCTGGGCAATGGCCTGTTCGTCCATTGAGATCATCTGCCCGGAAAATATGGTCTCGTTGAGCACCTTCGAGCTGTCGGGATGGGCGATATAGGTGCCGTTGCGGCCTATGAGCATCGTGTATGAGTGCTCATAAGGCTTGAGCGTGGCCACCTTGTGGGACAGCCACTCCAGGGATATGTCGGCGGTGATGACTCCGACGAACCGTCCTTCGGCATCCCTGAGCGGCATGGAGTAAGTGGACATGCGCTGGAAGCCACCGCCTTCATCAAAATACGGCTCGCTCCAGTAGGGCCTGTCGAGCAGCTTGGGAATCTGGTACCAGTCGAGGACCGGATAGTCGTACTGCTCGCTTCCCATCTGGAAGGATCGGGTGGTCCCGGTCTCCGCGTTGGTGAAGGTGTAAGGGGCGAAATATGGTTTGCCCTTGTAGTAGCCGGGTTCGAAGGCTATGGCGCTGCCTATGATATTGGGGTTGGCGAGCACCACCTCACGGGTGATCTCGTACAGGAATTTCTCGTCACCGAGGTTGCGCATGACCAGCCAGTCCACATTGTCGACAGCCCGCTCCACTTCAGTGATCACCTTCTCTATCTCGAGAATGGTATTGTCAAGCACCTTTTCGGTGTTCTCCTGTGCCTCGTTCTGTATGGCGCTCCTTGCAAACATGCCGTAGAGCAGCATGACGGCGATAAGCAACAAGGCCGAGAAGCCAACTATGTAGAGACTTAGCCTGGATGAGAATTTTGTCTTGATGCTCATCGTATCAACTTTTTGTAGTCAGGTTCATGCTTCAGGCACCCGGATTCCAGGAGGGTGCGGCCGAGGTCGCGGAAACGTGCCTCGTCCACCGGGGCGAAATCGGCCTTCCCCGTAGCAGGGTTGATCTGCAGGCGAAGGACTTCGTCGAGCATGCGCCGCTGGAGCGTTATGTTGGTCATGACCCGGAAATCCTGGATGAAACGCATGGAGATGGCAAGGGCTTCTTCCTTATGCTCATGGGCGTATTCCCAGCCGCGGCGGGAGGCACGCACGAACTTCTCGACCGTCTCCCGGTTCTCGTTGTAGTATTTCTCGGTCACGTAGAGTCCGTCCTCAGGGTAGTTCAGGCCTACGTCGGCGAAGCGGATCACATTTTCGCGGGGGATACCGCCCGTAGCAAGCTCCAGCTGGATGAACTCGCTGTAGCTGTAGCAGAGCAGGGCGTCGACGGCACCCGAAACGAAGAGGTTGATTCCCTGGATATAAGGAATCCAGTTTACATGCAGGTCGTTCTTGTAGCAGAACACATCGCAGATCTCACCGTAGCCCACTTTCCAACGGCCCACCTTGCGGCCTTCCAGGGCCGCCGGGTTGGAGAGAGGGAAGTGTGCGGCGCACATCAGACCGTTGGTCTGTGAGGTCTGGAGCACGTTGACCATGGGAAGGCCGGCGTCGCGGCTCACCATGGCCGTCACCAGCTGGCTGGTCACTATGTCTACCTGTCCGGTCGCCAGCTTGCCCACCGAGGTCTCGGAAGAGTTGCCGCCGAAGTGGTCGAGGACCACCGTGAGGCCTTCCTCATCGTAGTAACCCTTCTCCAGTGCGACGTAGTAGCCCGCAAACTGGGTCTGGGGAACCCAATGGGGCATGAATGTCACCACCTGGGCACGGGCCGGCAAGACCAGAAGCAGCAGCAGGACAATGGAGATACGCGTCCTCATGCCACGATCTTTTTCATAGTGAGGACGTTGCATCCATCCTCATATTTGTATTCGATATGGTCCATCAACTGCTTGCAGAGGAATATCCCCAGACCGCCGATCTGCCGTTCCTCCAGGGAAGCAGTGATGTCGGGGTCGGCTTTTTCGAGCGGATTGAACGGCACGCCGGCATCGCGGAGCACGATGGTAAGCATCACGCCTTCAGGGTCGAGCTCAGTGCCGACTTCCATCCAGCCCATGCCTCCTTCATAGGCATAACGAACCACGTTCTCTACCGCCTCCTCTACCGAGAGGCGGATCTTGAATTGAAGGTCCTCGTCTTTCGGCATGTCAGGAGAGGCCATAAGGAAGTCGATGATCTCACCGCATTTGTCGATGATGGGGTCAAATCTCTTGTTCATAACAGTGATGATGAAAAACAGTTGTCTATAAATTTACGCATTTCGGGCATCATAGGTTCCCGGTTGCTGAAATGTACCATGTAAAGGGCTGCGAAGGGCCTGATCGAATCGTCGACCGCAGCCCGGTCGGCGTCGGGGCCGTAATAATTCTTCACGAAGACGTCCCACACCCTGAGCATCTGTGCGTGACTGAGGTGGAAGACACGGTCGCTGATGTCCTCGTTCTCATTCCATACGCACACGAAATAGAGCATTCCCAGGTCGAACCGGGGGTCGCCGTAGCGGAAGTCCGCCAGGTCGATCCAATAGTCAACTCCTCCGGAAGTGATGATGTTGCCTATGTGCATGTCTCCGTGCAGGCAGGTCGTAATATCGGGGACAGCGTCGACGAAGGCCAGGAAACGAGCCCTTTCATCGTCGCTCAGGTCCTTCGACACCTCCACCATCTTCCTGAAATGAGCTTTGGCCGAATGGAAGATCTGGGTGTCGCAGGGAAGGCTGTGCAGCTTCAGGCACGCCTTGGCGAACCTCGCGGTAAGCACTTCGAGCATCTCCGGTTCCTGGGAGATGGCGCGGGCGAAGGAGCGCTTGCCCACTATGCGCTCGAATTCCACTCCCAGGCGTTCGCCGTCGGTCACCAGACGTATGGCCTTGGGAACCCTGAGGCCGAGAGCCTCGATGGACCTCGCCAGATTCAACTCCTGTATGGGCACGGAAGGGGGCATATAGGGAGCGTAGAGCTTCATCATGCGCCTTCCGTCCTTGTGTTCATAACTTATGGCCGTGTAGCCGTCACCGCTTACGGTGTAGTCGGCCATGTCTACAAGTTCGGGTTTCAGGTCTCCGAAAGGATTATTGACGTTGTTCTCCATGGTTACATATCGTGTATCTTACAAATCTGCTGATAGATCCGTCGTGCGGAGTCCACATTGTACTTCGACTCGCCGTTGAGGGCGTTGAGGAAGCGTACCACCCCCATCTCCCCGCCCTTCTCCGCCGCAAAGACCAGGCAGATGTTCTGCAGGCCCAGGGTGGAGGCTATGATGTCGAGGTCGGTGCCGCTGATCTGGTGCAGGGCCAGCTTATAGGCTTTCGGGGTATATTCCTTGCGCATGCGTTCCACGTCGCCGAGGGTCTTGAGGCCCATGCGGCGCAGAGGCTCCAGGTAAGGCATGCCGCTGATCGGCTGCACTTCCGCCTGGTTGATGGCCGCGATCATTTCGTTGAGCTTATGGAACGGGTCGAGCGCCAGATAGTTGCGGAAGGTGTCGGCGTTGAGCGACACTTCGTCGAAGCTGCCGTCGCGGACCAGCTGCTCCATCTTCCTCCGATAGTCGGTGAGGTCGTGGCGGATGCGGCTGAACTCGTCGTCGGCCAGCTCCAGCAGGCCTGCCAGGCGGCTAAGGCTGCGTATGTATTCGGGAGGCACCTCGAAACCGCTCTTGTAGCCGGTGTCGTGGTTCATGTTGGCCCAGACGTGCTGCAGGGTCGTGCGCATCTGCACCTCGAAGCGATACTGGTTGAGCTCGGGGTAATCCGGATCGGAGTACAGCGACTCGGGGATGCGGCAGATGTAGTGGAGCGACATGTAGCCGAAGGTGTCGATACCCAGAAGCCTGCGCTTGTCGACGGAGTTCTCCCAGTCGACCTCGAACACGTCGCTGACGATGGCTGAGATCTTGTCGACCTCGTCGCTGTAGAAAGTGATGATACGGGCTCCGACTATGTCGGTCAGGTCGCTGAGGGTGCGGTATTTCCGGCCCTTGAGCTCCAGTTTCCCGGCCAGGCTTTCCTCCTGCTTGACACGCGCCTCCAGGCCGGAGACTATCAGTCCGCCGCGCTGAAGGCAGCCGCTCAGCTGCTCGAGCACCACAGCCTTCATCTTCGAGAACATCGGGACGAGGTCGCGGTACTCCTGCAGCATCATCGTGCAGTGGAGGTCGAGTCCGTAATCTTCAATTCTTTCCTTCATCGCAGAGTACGGTTTTGCATGATAACGCGACCTCGGCAGATGACGGTGTCGATGCAGCTGCTGCCGGCGGAGTACACCCAGTTGGACACGAGGTTGTGGAGGGGCTGCATGCGTTCGTCGTCGAGACGCACGAGCAGCGCGTCAGCCTCCCTGCCTTCGGCTATCTCGCCTGCGTCGATGCCGAAAGCCTCGGCGCCGTTGCGCGAGGCCATCTCCAGCGCTTCCTCAGCGGGCATGGTCTCGGGATCGCCGCTGCTCACCTTGGCGAGCAGGGCTGCGAATTTCATCTCCTCGCGCATGTCGAGATTGTTGTTCGAAGAGTCGCCGTCAGTGCCGAGGGTGATGCGGCAGCCGGCTTCGCGGAGGAGCTTGTAGGGGAAAATCCCGGAGGCGAGCTTCATGTTCGAGCAGGGGCAGTGGGAGATGGTCACTCCCCTCTCAGCCAGTATGGCGGCCTCTTCCTCGTCCACATGGACCACGTGGGCCGCGACGACGTCGGGGCCGAGGAAGCCCAGGGAGTCGAGATAGCGGACGGGCGTAGTGCCGTGATCCCGCTTGCAGTCGTCGACCTCCTGCCTGGTCTCGGAGAGATGGATGTGGAGTTTCAATCCCAGTTCCCTGGCGGTTTCCGCGCAGCGTACCAGAAGATCGGGGCCGACGGTGTAGATGGCGTGGGGCGCGACAGTCAGGGTCACCAGGCCGCCGGTGGGGTCCGACCAGCCGCGGAGCATGTCGAGCTTGGCCTCCTGCTGGGACTTGGAGTGCGATTCCACGAAAGTCACCCCGATGGCGGCGCGTATGCCGTATTCCTGCACCACGGCGATGGTCTCCTCGATGTCGAAATACATGTCGGAGAAGAACACCGTGCCGGTCTTTATCATCTCGCGGACAGCCAGGCGGCTCCCTTCACGTATGTCGGAAGCCTTCATGCCGTTCTCGAAGGGCCAGATGTAGTCGTTCAGCCATTTCTGCAGCGGCATGTCGTCGGCATAGCCGCGCAGCAGGCTCATCGCCGCGTGGGTGTGGGTATTGTAGAAGGGGGGCAGGATTGCCATCCCGGAGGCGTCGAGCGTCTGGTCGGCCTTTGTCCCCGCAGCTGCGCAGAGGCTCTTGAAGCGGCCGTTGTCTATGAGGATGTCGGTGGTGCGCCCGTTGAGCAGCACCTCCTTTATGAGGATGCTTCCCATATCAATAGTAACGGATTTCGCGGCCCTCCAGCGCGGAGAGAAGATTGTTGGCCATGCGGCTGGCTCCGAAGCGGAACCAGCGCTTGTCGAGCCAGGCTGAGCCGAGGGTGTCGGCCACTATGTTCCAGTAGGTTACGGCGTCCTCGGGGGTGGAGATGCCGCCGGCGGGCTTGAAGCCGACCATCCGGCCGGTCTTCCTGTGGTAGGCCTTTATGCAGTCGCACATTAGCTGTGCGGCCTCGGGCGTAGCCGCGGGCTGCATCTTTCCGGTAGAGGTCTTGATGAAGTCGGCTCCGGCCTCCATGGCCAGGCAGGAGGCTTCTTCAATGAGCTTTGGAGAGGTCAGTGCGCCGGTCTCGAGTATCACCTTCAGAACCACAGAGGGCTTTATGGCACGTATCGCAGCGCCTATCTCCTCGATTTCGCGAGAGGCTTCAGCATGGTTCCCGTCGAGGAAGGCATTGAGGGCAAGCACTATGTCCACTTCGTCGGCACCGTCGGTCACGGCTCCGGTGCACTCCGCCAGCTTCACGGGCAGGGTGCTCTGCGACGCGGGGAAGCAGCCGCCCACCACGGTCACGTGGACACCTTCCACCTTGAGCGTATCTGCGACCGTCTTCGCGAAATTGGGATACACGCAGATGGAAGCAGGCAGGGGGTACTGCGGGAAGGTATCATGGAAGCGGTTGACCTTTTCGGTCATGGCCGCGATCTTTGTCGGGGTGTCGGTGCTGTTGAGCGAGGTGAGGTCGATCTGGCCCAAGACCGAGCCGTAGATGGACTTGAGTTTGTCTTGCGGGATGTTCATATTCATTTGAGCTCCTCCTCGAGCTTCTTCAAATCTTTCTTTGACATGCGTTTGCGTCCGCCTCGCTCCGTTTCGGGCTTCTCCGGTTTCTCCTTCTTCAGCGGCTTCTCGGGACTCTCCAGCCTTTCAAGCTTTTCAGGTTCTGCGGGCGCATCGATGACTTTCTTTCCGGGTGCTTCCTGGCGGGCCGCAAGTTCGGCGGTTTCGTACTCCTTCTGCAGGATGGCGTGCACCCTGTCGAAGATGTCTTCCATATCTTCCGGATGGTAGAGGTAGAAGTTCATGGCCTCGCGGAACTGGACGTTGGTGTAGCCGAGGCTGTCGAGCAGCGGCTGGTAGACCCGGAGCGAGTCGAGACCCCCGAACGGCAGCGCGTTCTCTTCGCGCAGCACGTCGATGCGGGCGTCCGTGGTGTAGAATCCTGCAAAGAGGGAAGCCATGTCCTTTTTGGAGATGGGAGCCCTGTCCTGGCAGCCCGAAAGGACCGTCATGAGCGCCAATGCCAGCGGAAAAAAGAATTTTTTACCTCCCATATGCATTTTTCCAACCTTCAAAGATAACAAATTTTGGGTATTTATCTACCTTTGTACCACAATGCATCGGAAGAACCTGCTTTTTTTGCGTCTGCTCTCGCTCCTGGCATTGCTGACGGCCTGGTGTCTCAGCGGATGGAATGCTTGCCCCGCACCTGCCCTGACGGCGGCCGCGACGATAGTCGTGACCATGGTGACGGTCGCCGTGACCGGCGGGCGCATCCTGCCCGGCAGCACTCTCAACACCGCCGCGGCCTATCTTCTGCTGGCCACGGCCGACGTGAATGTCTGGGCCTTTTCGTCTTTCCATGCCGCATCGCTGCTGATTGCGCTGTTTCTCTGCTTCTATCTGGTTTTCAATACTGGAAACTCGTCACTGCCCATCCTGGCGCTTTCTTCCGCTGCGCTGGGGGCGGCATGCCTGCTCGAGCCCGCCATGCTCTGGCTTGCGCCGGTGATGGCCGTTACCACGGTCGCCCGTGCGGACGACAAGGCCCGTTTCTGGGCCACCTTCCTCTTCTCCCTGATCCTCCCCTTCCTCATCTGGATCGGGGCCAGGGTGATCTCCGACGGATGGGACTCCTTTGAACCGCTGCGTCGATGGCTGGCGGCTTTCTGGCTGGGCATGACCGACCTGCGTAATCCTTCCTTGCGCATGTCCTTCCCGACCGTCTGCCGTCTCGTGCTGGCAGTCCTGGTCACGACAGTGGCGATGTTCAAGACCGGGCGGAAGCTCAACAGCCTGAGAGTGGTCCACTTCGACGGCTATGTGCGCCTGATACTGCTCACCTTCGTCTTCGCGCTGCTAACCCTGCTGTTCTTCTCCGACGGCAGCCGTCCTGCAAGCCTGTTCGTCATGCTGCCTGCCGCCCCTCTGCTGGACGTATGGCTGGGCGATTCCCGAGACGGAAAAATGCCGGTCCTGGCACTGGTGCTGCTGCTGGTACTGATAGTCGAACGGGTGGCGTTATTCCTTTGATATAACCATAAAACATTGACTATATGAAAAAAATTCTTTGGATCATCGTTGCCGTCCTCGTCGCGGGACTGTGCGTATTCGGCTATTTCCGCTTCTACTTCGTCTTCGGCGAAGGTGTCCGCAGCGGCGAGCTCAACTACGTGGTCCGCAAGGGTGTGATCTGGAAGACCTACGAGGGCAAGCTCATCCAGACGGGCATACGTACTCAGACCGACGGCGTCCAGTCGAACACCTTCCTCTTCTCGGTGGCCGACAAGGAGATCGCCGAGAGGCTGATGCTCGAGAGCGGCAATGTGATGGACCTCCACTACAAGGAGTACTTCGGACGTCTCCCCTGGCGAGGACACAGCAAGTACATAGTCGACGACATCGTCTCTATCAAGGAAAAGAACACCACCATCGACAAGCAGAACGAGGAAATCCTGAGCACCATAGCCCCGGGCTCCGAAGGGTCCGAGCAGGTGATCCCCGGCCTGTATTAGAGCAGGACGGAAAGGTAGGCCAGGACGCAGAAGACGAGGGATGCAAGGCCGTTGGCCGTAAAGAAAGCGGCGTTGAGACGGCTGAGGTCCTTCGGGGAGATTATTGCGTGCTGGTAGACCAGCATGGCCAGGAAGAAGATCCCGGCGGCGAGGCCCCAGGGATCGGTCAGGCCTGCGAAGACCAGGAAGAACGGAACCAGTACGAATTCCGGCAGATGTACCCAGCGGGCGATGGTCATCGCCTTCGTCCTGCCGAAGCGCTGCGGGATGGAATGCAGGCCCTGCTCCCGGTCAATTTCCTCGTCGGCAAGAGCATAGAGTATGTCGAAGCCGCTCGACCAGAGGAAAACGATCAGCGACAAGAGGCAGGCGGCCGTGGTCATGTATCCGGCCACGGCGATGAACGCACCGGCCGGAGCGATGGCCAGCGCCGCCCCCACCCCGAAATGGCACAGCCAGGTGAAGCGCTTCAGGTAGCTGTAGCCCAGAAGCACCACCAGCGCCACGAACGACAGCGCGCCGCAGAGAGCGTTGATGGTGAACGCTACCGCGACGAAGCCGATAATGTTTACCAGCGTGAACATCAGCGCCTGACGAGGCGAGATACGGCCCGCAGGCAGGTCGCGGCCGGCCGTGCGCGGGTTGCGCGCATCGATCTCACGGTCGACCCAGCGGTTGAAGCCCATGGCCGCGCTGCGCGCGAAAACCATGCAGAGGATTATCTGCAGCAGAAGCAGCCAGGTGAACCGGGCTGAAGGCTCCTGCAGCGCCAGCAGGAAGGCCACCAGCGCGAAAGGCAGGGCAAAGATCGTATGCGCGAACTTTACCAGCGAGGCATACTTGCCTATGGCCGAGCCCACGCCGCCCATCGCCTTAGCGCAGAATTGCGCCGAACTGGGATTCGAAAGTCTTGAGCAGCTTGGCCATAGTCGCCTCCACGGCGGCGTCGGTGAGCGTCTTCTCCTCGTCCTGGAGGATGAAGCTGATGGCATACTGCTTCTTGCCGGGAAGGATCTTCGGGCCGCGGTACACGTCGAAGAGATTCACCTCGCGCAGCAGACCCTTCGCTGAACGGAAGGCCGCCTTGCGGAGCTCCGCGTAGGAAACGGACTCGTCGAGCAGGAGGGCCAGGTCGCGGCGCACCTCGGGGAAGCGAGGCATCTCCTTGAACTTGATCCTGTCGCGCTTCACCAGCTCGAAGAACACCGGCCAGCTGATCTCCGCCAGGAAGACGGGCTGCTTGATGTCGAAGGTCTTGAGCAACTGCTTTGAAACCGTTCCGGCATAGGCAAGATGCTTGCCTTGGAGCTTGTATTCCAGGCCCTCTGCGAAGAGGTCGGCCGGGGCCGCGTCGGTCTCCAGCTCATAGAGCTCGGCCTTGAAACGGCGGAGCAGCAGCTCCAGATAGCCCTTGAGCGCGAAATAGTGTCCCGCACCCAGCTCGCTGCGCCATGCCTTGGCGCCAGGGCCCGTGACAGCCATGCAGAGCCTCATCTCCTCGCGGTAGCTGCCGAGCTCCGCGCGCGGGTCGGCGCTCTCAGCCTTAGGGCGGAAGGAGTAGCAGTTGCCCAGCTCATAGAGCATCAGGTTGCTGTTCTGGTGGTTGATGTTGCGGGCCACCACTTCCAGCATGTTGAAGACCAGGGTCTGGCGCATCACGTTCAGGTCGCTGCTGAGCGGATTGACCACCTGCACCAGCGCGTCGGCCGGATAGGTCTCGAGCTTATCGTAGTATGCGCTGCGGGTCAGGGAGTTGTTCATGATCTCCACGAAGCCGCGGTCGGTGAGCAGGTCGGAGACGGTCTTGCGCACCGTCTCAGGGTCAGGGTGGGAAACCGTGTTGACCGACGACTTCATGCTCACTGGAAGTTCTATGTTGTTGTAGCCGTAGATGCGGAGCACTTCCTCCACCACGTCGCATTCACGCGTCACGTCGACCCGGTAGGCCGGGACGGCAACGGTGCAGCCTGCGGCGGTCTCGTTCTCAAGGACGAACTCGAGGTCCTGAAGGATGCTGCGGTAAGTATCGGCTCCGAGTTCCTTGCCGATGAGGGCGTCCATGCGGGCGTATTCGAGCTCGATGCGGTGCTTCTCGAAGGGCCTGGGGCAGCACTCCTGCGGCTGTCCCACTATCTTTCCGCCTGCCAGTTCGCAGATCAGCAGGGAGGCGCGGGCGGCGGCGGTCATCGTGGCGAGAGGATCGACGCCCCTCTCGTAGCGGAACGAAGCGTCGGTCTTAAGGCCGAGGCGCTTGGAAGTCTTGCGGATGGACACGGGGTTGAAGCAGGCGGCCTCGAGGAAGATGTCGGTGGTCGATTCCGTCACTCCGGAATCCTCTCCGCCGAACACACCGGCGATGCACATGGGCTTCTCCGCGTCGCAGATCACCAGGTCGTCGGACGAGAGCGTGCGCTCCACTCCGTCGAGGGTCGTGAACTTGCAGCCGGGGGTGCTTCGGCGCACCACCACCTTGCGGCCGGCTATCTTAGCCACGTCGAAGGCATGGAGAGGATGGCCCATCTCCAGCAGCACGAAGTTCGTGATATCCACGATACAGTTGATGGGGCGCTGGCCTGCGGCCTGCAGGCGCTCCTTCAGCCATTCGGGCGAAGGGCCCACCTTCACGCCGGAGATCGTGACGCCGATGTAGCGGGGCGCCAGTTCGGGCGCTTCCACCACCACGGGGATCGCTTCTCCTTCCCCGCCTCGGAAAGCCGAGACGTCGGGCAGGGTCCATTCCACCGGGACGGCGTTCCGGCGGCACCATGCGTAGAGGTCACGGGCCACGCCTATGTGGCTGGAACCGTCGACGCGGTTGGGCGTGAGGCCTATTTCAAAAACCGTATCTTCCTTCAGCTGAAGCTGTTCGCGAGCGGGAGTGCCGGGCACGGCGGAGGGGTCGAGCACCATGATTCCGGAATGGTCGTTACCTATTCCGAGCTCGTCCTCGGCGCAGATCATGCCGAAGCTCTCTACACCGCGTATCTTGGAGCGCTTGATCTTGAAACTGCTGCCGTCGGGGGCCGGGAGCTCCGTCCCCACGGTGGCCACCAGCACTTTCTGGCCTGCCGCCACGTTGGGCGCGCCGCAGACGACCTGCAGCAGCTCGGGACCTGCGACATCGAGCTTCGTGACGTGGAGATGGTCGGAGTCGGGATGCTCCACGCATTCCACTACGCGGGCGACTACCACGCCGGCGAGGCCGCCGGGAATCTGCTCCACGGTCTCCACATGTTCCACTTCCAGTCCGGTCGAGGTGAGGGCGGCGGCGACCTGTTCCGCCGTAAGGTCAAACTTCAGATAATCTTTCAGCCAGTTGAACGATACAGTCATATCCTATTCAAATCTTATTCAAACAATGATTCTACGAATTCTTTCTTGTCAAACAGCTTGAGGTCGTCGATCCTCTCGCCGACGCCTATGAACTTGATGGGGATCCTGAACTGGTCGCTGATGCCTATCACCACCCCGCCCTTGGCAGAGCCGTCGAGCTTGGTGACGGCCAGGGCCGTGACGTCGGTGGCCTTGACGAACTCCCTGGCCTGCAGGAAGCCGTTCTGGCCGGTAGAGCCGTCGATCACCAGCAGCACCTCGTGAGGCGCGTCGGGGACCACCTTGCGCATGACGTTGCGTATCTTGGTCAGCTCGTTCATCAGGTTCACCTTGTTGTGCAGGCGGCCGGCGGTGTCGATTATCACCACGTCGGCGCCCTTGGCCACTGCGCTCTTCACCGCGTCGTAGGCCACGGAGGCGGGGTCGGAGCCCATCTCCTGCTTGACTATGTCGACCCCGGCGCGTTCGGCCCAGACCACCAGCTGGTCGACGGCCGCGGCGCGGAAGGTGTCGGCTGCGCCTATCACTACCTTCTTGCCCTGCGCCTTGAGCTGAGCGGCGAGCTTGCCTATGGTCGTGGTCTTGCCCACTCCGTTGACGCCCACCACCAGGATGACATAGGGCTTCTTCGTGAAGTCGAAGGGTTCGGAGCTGCGGCCGTCGGCGGCCCGGTCGAGCAGGGCCGTGATCTCCTCGCAGAGATAGCGGTTCACTTCCTCCGCATGGAGATACTTGTCGCGGGCCACGCGCTCCTCAAGGCGTTCGATAATGTTCTGGGTGGTCTCCACACCCACGTCGGAGGCGATGAGCACCTCTTCCAGCGAGTCGAGCACCTCGTCGTCGACCACGCTCTTGCCGGCAACGGCATAGGAGAGCTTCTCGAAAAGCGAACGCTTCGTCTTCTCAAGCCCGCTGTCGAGGGCGCTCTCTTCGGCCGGATCCTTCTTCTTCCAGTTGAAAAGTCCCATGGCCTGCTACTTTGCCTCCCTGCGCGGACGTATCTTGCGGAAACGGAGCTTCAGCACGCCCCAGAAGGCCTCGCCGAAGATGGAGGAACTCATCTTGGAAGTACCTTCCTTGCGGTCCTCGAAGATGATGGGCACCTCGGCGATCTTGAAGCCGAGCTTCCAGGCGTTGTATTTCATTTCGATCTGGAAACCGTAGCCGTGCATCTTGATGCGGTCGAAATCGATGGCTTCCAGAACTTTGCGGGAATAGCACTTGAAACCTGCGGTGGTGTCGTAGACCTTCATCCGCAGCACCGTGCGTACGTAGGCCGAAGCGTAGTACGACATGATGACCCGGCCTATGGGCCAGTTGATCACGCTGATGCCGTTGCAGTAGCGCGAGCCGATGGCCATGTCGGCGCCGCCCTCTGCGCATGCGGCGTAGAGCCGGGGCACGTCGGAGGGCTTGTGGGAGAAGTCGGCGTCCATCTCGAAGATATAGTCGTAGCCGTGCTCGAGCGCCCAGCGGAAGCCCGTCAGGTAGGCGGTGCCGAGGCCCTGCTTGCCGGCGCGCTCGATGATGTGAAGCTGCGCGGGGAACTCCTTCTGGAGCTCCTTGACTATGGCGGCGGTGCCGTCGGGCGAGCCGTCGTCGATGATCAGGATGTGGTAGTCGCCTTCGAGGGCACGCAGCGCCCGGATCATCTTTTCGATGTTTTCCTTCTCATTGTAGGTCGGAATGATGATGACTTTCTTGTCCATAAGCTCCGCTGATTTATGCTATCCTGCAAAGGTAACAAAAAAATCCTACCTTTCGACTTCCAACCACAGCGGAGTCTTCGAGCAGAACACACCGTAGCCCCCGTTAACGTTGGAATAGAGCGATACGCCTTCCGAGAATATCCCGTTCAACCCGCTGGAAGCCTGGATGAACGACTTGTCATACCAGTAGAGCGCTTCGTCCACCGTGGCCACCTCCACCCACATATGGGTGATCTCGTCCCATGAGGGAAGCCAGGTCATCGAGATGGTGAACTCATAGCGCTTGCCCTTTACCATCTTGTCGGAGAAATAGTTGGAGCTGTTTTCCAGCAGCTGGGATTCGTTGACCCCTGCCGTCTCACGGAAGATGATGTCGTTGCTCGTGAAGCTCCAGGTCTGCAGGATATCCTCCTCCATCCAATAGTTCCTGAACTGGATTATGGGCTGCAGGAAATAGTATTTGTCGTAGGATGCATCGTCGATTACGGCCAGCGTCAGGCTTGCATCGTAGGACGTGTACCCGTCTTCTTCTTCCATCCAGTCCCATTCCTCGCCCATGTCCATGGGCTTCCATTCCAGGGATACCACCTCGAAATTAGGCAGTTGCAGCATGTCTGTCTCGGCCCACACCGGGTCGAAACCCGGAAACTCCGCCTCGATGCGTATATGGTCGCCGGGGGCGGGCACGTAGTCGTCGGCCACGTAGCAGAGGGCCGTGGGGGTGACGCCCGGCACGAGGCTGAAGGTCCGTACCCTGTTCTCGCCGTTCACGAAGCAGCGCACCTGGCCGCGCAGGGTGTCGAGCCCCTCGGTGAAGGCTGCTCCTCCCTTGTTGTCGGCAAGGAAGAAGATGGAAGACGCCAGATAGGCGGTCAGGGGCTTCCCCACCTCCGCCTGGGAGGAGAGGGTCAGGCGCGGCTCGGTCACCTCGCCGTTGAATTCTATGACTTTCTCACAGCCGCAGAGCGCAGTCAGCAGCAGCGCGGCGAAACACAGGTAAAGCTTGTTCTTCATCGCATTGTCCTCCTAAAACTCATAAGTGTAAGAAACCGACGGCATTATCGGGAAAATGGAAAGCTGCTTGAACTCCGTCCCGTCGCGGTAGACCAGGAAGGGGTTGTTGCGGTTGTAGGCATTGTAGACGCTCACGTTGATGGAGCGCCTGTGGCCGTTGCGGAACACGCGCTTGAAGTTTACTCCCAGGTCGAGACGGTGGTAGGAAGGCATGCGGTAGTTGTTGCGCCCTTCCAGATAGTCCACCTGGGTGGTCGGGAAATAGTAGCCCATCTGCGAGCTGTTGCCGGGGATCACGCTGAGAGTCTGCATGGCAAGCGAACCGCAGATGCCGGTTCCGAAGACGAAGGTCGCCGCCAGGTCGATGTTCCTGGTAAGCTCGAAGGCGGCCGTGGCGCTCAGGTCGTGGCGACGGTCGTACTTGGCGGGGAAGGGTTCGCCGAAATTGATGATGTTGCCCTCGCGGTCGAACTGCCGCATGCTCTTCGACCAGGTGTAGCCTATCCAGCCGGTGAGCCGGCCTGTCTTCTTCTGCACCAGGAACTCCACTCCGTAGGCCCAGCCGCGTCCCACCGCCACCTTGTCTTCCCAGCCCGTCGACGAGCCGAAGAAGGAGGCGCCTTCGCGGTATTCCAGCACATTGTCCATGGTCTTCCAGTAGCCCTCCAGCGAGAAGTCCACCGGACCCAGGCTGTAGAACACGCCGGCCGCGGCCTGGCGCGAGCGCATGGGCTCGATGCGGCTGGTGGCCGGGACCCAGAGGTCGGTGGGCAGGGAGATGTTGCTGTTGCTTAGCATGTGGACGGCCTGGCTCATCTGCGACCAGGAGGCCTTCAGGGAGAGATTGTCGCTCAGGAGCGCGCGCAGGCTGACCCTCGGCTCCAGGGAGTGGTAGGTGCGTCCGTCGGTGGCGTAGAGCGAATAGCGCAGGCCCAGGTTGACCTTCAGCCAGCGGGCTATCGACCAGTTGTCCTCCACGTAGGCAGCGGCCTCGGTCGTGTAGAGGTTCTTGTCGCCGAAGGTCGTGTCGACCGCGGCGCCCTCGCCCGGAGACCATTCGCCCTTGTACCTCACCGTGGTGATGGAAGGCTTGAAGGCGTGGCGTATGCCGGTCACGCCGAAGCGTATGTCGTGCGAAGGGGCGGGATTGTACTCGAAGTCCGCCGCCGCGGAGATGTCGTTGATGAGCGAATTGTAGCCCAGCGAGAATTCGGTCTCGCTGCCGCCGGAGACGGCTTCAGTGCCGCCTATGCTGAGCTTGTGGCGGTACTGGGTGTAGTTGACGGTGGCATTGACGAACAGCTTCGGGCCGAACACGTGGTTCCAGCGCACCGAGCCCACGATGTTGCCCCAGTTCCATCCCAGGTTCATCTTGTAGTCGGAGCCGGCGTCGGTCATCCTGACCCCGGCGTACACCCTGTCGTCGCCCATGTAGTAGCTCGCGTAGAGCTTGTCGCGGTTGGAGAAGGTGTGCGTCAGCTTGGCGTTGATGTCGTAGAAATAGTAGCCGCCGGTGGTCAAGTCGTCCGTGCTGCCCTGGAGCTTCTGGTAGAGCACCAGCAGGGGCTGGGAGAGCACGTCGTAGTAGGTGCGCCGGGCCGAGACGTTGAAGGTGGTCCTGCCCTTGATGATGGGCCCTTCCACCTGGAACTTGGCCGAGAGCAGGCCTATGGACGCGCTGCCGTGGTATTCCTGGTCGTTGCCGTCCTTCATGCGCACGTCCACCACGCTCGAGAGGCGGCTTCCGAAGCGGGCAGGGAAGCTGCCCTTGTAGAGGGTCACGTTCTTGATGGCGTCGGCGTTGAACACCGAGAAGAAGCCCATCATGTGGTTGACGTTGTAGAT